>CAZWCV010000185.1:778-6772 GCA_964632725.1 uncultured Anaerolineaceae bacterium | reverse complement strand
AAGCAGCGAAACCACCCTCAACATCATCAACAGCACTTTCAGCACCAACAGCGCCCGAGAAGGCGGCGGCCTGAGTTCCTTTAGCTCCTTCGTGACGCTGACTCATACGACCTGGGCTTTTAATTCAGCCGAAGAACAAGGCGGCGGCATCGCCATAATCGGCTGGACGGGCAACTTCAAGATACGCAACACCTTGATCACCAATAGCGCCAACGGCGGAGACTGCGACAGCGGCCCCAACCCCAACATCATCATCGAGTTCGCCGGCAACCTGATCCAGGATGGATCTTGTACGCCCGAACCCGCTGAAAGCCAGGCAGCGCTCAGCGAAGACGCCGGCGGACTGGCGCAGGCTCAGACGCTGATCGTCGAGGCGCAGGCTGATGGCGAGATGATGGACGCCATGATCAGCGGACTCACCGGCGACCCGCCGCATCACCCGCTGCAATGGGGCAGCCCGGCGATTGATTCCGCCAATCCCATGTACTGTTTGCTGGACGATCAGCCGGACACCGCCCGGCCGCAATACGGCAACTGCGACATCGGCGCCTATGAATACCCGCGAGCGCCCGATCCAACGCCGACGGCCCCGCCGCCACCCCGCGACACGCCGGAGCCTGACCCACCGCCGCAAGCAACGCCCTCGCCCACCGTTGTACACTACATCTGCATTGACAATGGTCGTATCGTCGTCCGAACGCTTGGGCCAGACTTGAATTGCGCGGAAATTGACATTCTCACGCTTGACAAACACCCGGCTCTGCAAGGCATGAGGTTCGCCGTGAGGCTTTGGCATACGGATACCGAATGCCTGCATTCCGTCGCACTGGGAGACAACCTGTATCGCTTGGCGATCCAGTACGAAACCACCGTGGAGGTCCTCAGGCGTCACAATGACCTGGCGTCGAACGAACTGTCGGTCGGCCAGCAACTGCTGCTGCCGCACTGCGCGCCGGACAGCGGTACCTTCGATTCAAGCGCGGAAGTCTGCTTCGAAGCGCAGGGCGGGATTGTCCTGATCGATACGTCGGCGCCGGAACGTCCGATTCATTCAGTTGAGACTTACACCAGCGGGCTCTTGACCTGCGGCCAGATTAATCAGCCGGGCATCGTTGCGCTGGTCGCCGCTGACCCGGCCTGAGCGGCGCCTAAATCTGCCTTCGCGGGCAAGATATTGCCCCGCCGCGTCTAAACAACCAGGAACGGCAGCAGCGTGAATAGCGCCGCTGCCGTTTTCTGTTACCGGCGGCCCGCCCAGGAATGTGTCGCTCGACGCGCTGGCGCGGATGGCAGACGGAATCTGGATTCAGTACTAGGTCAACAGAAATGCTGATGAAAACGTCCCAAGTTTGTACTAGTTTGATGCAGACCGCTTTTCCTCAGATGAGACAGATACTGGTCAAATGTGTATGCAGGCTCATTGAGCCGCTTTAAGACGCTGCTCACGGAACCGCAGAACTTCTCGGGATTGGACAGAAGCAGCGCGGCGAGAAAGTCATCAGGGCTAGATACGCGGACGCCTAGTGATGACAGATAATCATCCGGAAAGTGCCGTACATTCTGTGTAATGAGCAGATGGCATTTGCTGAATACAGCCGCCGCCAAAACATGACGATCATCTGGATCCGGAAGGTCCAGTTGAGATATTAAGTTTTCGAACCCCGATACGCTGGCATCTGGAAAGGACTGCTTCATAGTGGCAAACAAGCGGTCGAGCTGCATGCGGCGCAAATTTGGAGCGTTGCGAAGCAGCGTATTGCGCAATTCGCCGAGAATCGCTTGGGTCCATTTAACTTCGAAAAAGTTGTCGTAGGCGAGCTGAAGGTGAATGTCTCTTAACTGCGCTGAATACAGTACGTTTGTATCAAGCAGCGCAATTAGCTGAGTCATTGGCTAAAGATCGTAGAGACCTAGTTCCTGCGAAATTCGGACCATTTCGTCAAGCGCTTCGGCCCTATTCTTGTCACTCTCTAATTTGTAGGACATTAGGTCATCCATACGCACCCGATAGCAGGAATGTATTTTGCGAAAGGGAATCTCGCCCGCTTCAAGCAATTGAAGTAGGAAACTACGCGAAACATTCAGGATATCCGCTGCGTCCAGGTCCGTCAGTTCGGCGTCGCCAGGTATCAGGGTTGTCGGCTTTGCAACTGACAACCGCTCAAGAGTTTCCTTTATGAGCGTGAGCGTTGCCGGTGAAATCTCGAGAATCTCTTCCGAGTTTTTGTGGACGAGTTGAATCAGCCCATCGCGGTCAGCGTGATTGTCAGCGAGTCGCTGCAACGCTGGCACGACCATGGCTAACTGCATTTCCGCCACCGTTGTCGCAGGCAGATAGTTGAAGTCTGTCATGCACATTACACCTCTTCTTGATGATCGAATCATATCAAACGCGCAGGGCATTTTCAACTGGCCCAGGTTTCACAGGTTACATGTCACGCAAAACCGTATCCCCAAGCACATCGCCAATCATAGCCATAAACTGATCAACGTCCCCGCGCCGGAAGACCAGCGGCGGCTTGAGCTTCAACACGTTGTGGCATGGCCCCTCGGTGCTGACCAGAATGCCGCGCCCCTTCATGCGCTCGACGATGTAGGCCGCTTCCCAATCCGCCGGCTCGAGCGTCGCGCGGTCCCGCACCAGCTCCACACCCAGAAACAGCCCGGCGCCGCGTACATGACCAATCAGCGGAAAGCGCTCGCCTAGCGCCCGCAACCGCGCCAGCCAGTACTCGCCGATCTCCAGCGCCCGCCGCTGCAAGCCTTCATCCTGGATAATCCGCAGGACTTCCAGGCCGATGGCGCATGACACGGGGTTGCCGCCGAAGGTATTAAAATACTCCATGCCATTGTCGAAAGCGGCCGCGATCTCCGGCGTGGTGACCACTGCGCCCAGTGGGTGGCCGTTGCCCATGGGCTTGCCCAGCGTGACAATGTCAGGCGCGACGCCACTCAGCTCGAAGGCCCAGAAGCGGCTGCCGACCCGCCCGAAGCCTGTCTGCGCCTCGTCAGCCACGCAGACGCCGCCCGCCTCCCGAACCAGCGCGTAAGCCCGCGCGAGATAGCCGTCGGGCAGCGGCATCTGCCCGCCGCAGCCCATAATGCCCTCAGCGAAGAATGCCGCCGGTCGCTTGCCGCGCGCGTGAATCCTCTTGATTGCCTCGCTGACCGATCGGGCGTAGTATTCGCCGACCTCCGCGCTGAAGCCGCGCCGCGCGCCGCGATAAGCATCGGGCATTTCAACCACCTGCACATGAGCCGGCCGGCCGCGCCCGCCCGCCCCCTTGAACTTGTAGGGGCTGATGTCTATCAGCGCCGACGTATGCCCGTGATAGGCGTGGTCGATGACGATGTGGTCTGTACCACCCGTGTAAGTCGTCGCCAGACGCAGCGCCAGCTCGTTGGCTTCGCTGCCGCTGTTGACGAAGAAGCAAACCGACAGCGGCGCCGGCAAAGTCGCCCGCAGCGCCTCGGCGTATTCCACGACGCTGTCGTGCAGGTAACGCGTATTGGTATTGAGCAGCGCCATCTGCTCCTGAGCGGCGCGAATGACGCGCGGATGGCTGTGGCCGACTTGCGCCACATTGTTGACGCAGTCCAGATAGGGCTGGCCGGATTCATCATACAGGAATTGCTGACAGCCGCGCTCGATCTTCAGCGGCTGCCGATAGGACAAACTCAGCGCTGGATTCAGCGCGTCGCCGCGGCGCGCCAGCAACTCAGCGCGGGACGGCCTCGGCGGCGGCGTCAGCGCGACGGGCAGGCGCAGTATCAAGTTGGGATCCGGCGAGAGCGACGTCCAGAGCGAGCGTGACCTCGGCGAGCAGACGCCGGGAAAGCTGCCGCCATAATCCAGCATGTCGGCGATGATCTGAAAATGCAGATGCGGCGTCCAATTGCCGTTGCCGGGATAATCGCCGATATGCGCCAGCAATTCGCCCGCGCCAACTCGCTGTCCCTCGCTCCAGCGCTCCAGCGCGTCCGGCGCCAGGTGACCGTAGAGCGTGTAGAAAGTTGGTCCCTGCGCCGGCTCGTGCTTGAGTATCACCGTCGGGCCGTAATCTTGCTCGCCCGCATTGTCCGCCACCCGGTATACAGTACTGGCCAGGGGCGCGAAAATGGGCGCCCCTGGCGGAGCGAACAGGTCAACGCCGAGGTGTACCGTACGCCGCTCGTGATGGTCGACGGCGAACATATCCGCCAGGTAAATCGGCCGCGCTTCGTTGTAGCGGCCAATGCCGACTGCGCCAGCGCCGATCGCTTCGCGCAACAGCTGCGCATAGGCAGCCGGATCGCGCAAATCGCCGACCCGCGCCAGCAAGCGGCTGCCGATGCTGAAGTCGAGCGGCTTGCTCTTATCCGCTGGCAGCCCGCGCCCCAGAATCGGCGCAAAGTCTTGCGCGCCCAGCCAGTCGGCCAGCGCGGCGGCGCCCGGGCAGGCCGGCAAACCGCAAGCGGCGCGAAAGCTATATTCGGCCAGGCGCGGATGAATCTCGCGCAACCTCGCCAGCAAGTCCCAGGCGCCGGTTTCGCTGATGCTGAGGTGCGGGTTATCCGGTTCTTGCCGCTGCTGACGCCAGGAGATGCAGACGCTCAAGCACAGGCGCGCCGCGATTAAGGGGTAGAGCAGACGGATCTCGGCTTCTGTCAGCGCGAAATTGTCCTGATAAGCGCGGATGAGGGGCGCGGCTTTGTCCAGCGGACGCTCAGCGCCCATCATGATATAAGCCAGCGCGACAGCCAAATCGGTCACAGTCGGGCTGTATACCATGTCGCCGAAGTCAATAAAGCCGGCCACCCGCGGCGGCTGGGCGGCTTCCGCGCGAACCAGGATGTTGCTGTCGTTGGGATCGTTATAGGTGAAACTGTGGCGCAGACCCGGCAGCGCCGGCGCGACCTGCGTTTCGTACAGCCCCAGAAAATGGTCAAGCAGGGCCAGTTTCGCCGCAGGCAGGTCGCGGGCGTAGCGGGCGACCGCGCAAAGATTGCCGATATGCCAGCGATACGCCAGCCGTTTCTCGGCGTGGCGAAGGCCTTGCATGGCCGCGCTGAGCCGCCCCAGCTCCTCCCCGATGTCGGCCAGCAGCGCGTCCGAATGCGGGCGAAAATCGCGTAGCGGCAAGCCCTCGATATAGCGCAGCAGACGCGCGCGATACTTGTCGCCGCTGGCCGCGCCGACCTGAACGATGTCCGCGCCATCAAGCGCCGCGATTAACTCCGGGATGACATCCAGCGTCCCGCGCAGATGCCGCAATGTCTGGTTCTGCAAGTCCAGCGCGCGCTCGGAGACGCTGTGATGGGCGATCTTTAGCGTGTAAGCCGCGCCGCTTGACTCGCGCAAGAGAAAGTTTCGGTCCAGCTCGGCGGGCAGCTCTTGAATCGAAGCCGGCCGGATGCCGTAGCGCGCTTCCGCGATGGCTTGCGCCTGCTCAGGCGAGAATGGCGGACGGATATTGTCTTCCATTGATTGCATGGGCTGTCTCTTCGGCCGCGTCAGAAGTTCTTCACGAGCGCGACTGTCAGGCGGGGAAAGGGAGGGTGAGTCTGTGGCTGAAAGGGCGATCCAGGGGTCGCCCTTACCAACTGTATGGCTGAGAGATTAAAGCAGCACCTCGCGGCCGGTTTTCTGGCTCTCGTAGATGGCGTTGAGGATTTGCATCACCTGCAGCGACTGCTCGGCGGGCACGGGCGACGGCGCGCCATCGGCGATCGCCTGCGCGAATTCGATGCACTCCTGGGCGTGCGGCTCAGCCATATTCTGGGTCAGCTTCAGCTTGCGATTGTAGAGCTGCATAGCGTCATAGTTGGTATCGTAGACCTCGCACTTGGGCCAATGCGAGCCGCCGCCGGTGCCATAAAGCCACATCTGCATGTCTTCGCCGTCGATGTCATGATGCAGCAGCCAGGAGATCTCGAATACCAGGGTCGCCCCCGTTTCAAAGCGGACGAAGGCCATGGCCATCTCTTCGACATCCATGCCCTCGGGAATGCGCC
>CAZWCV010000185.1:0-768 GCA_964632725.1 uncultured Anaerolineaceae bacterium | reverse complement strand
GCCAGCGCCCGAAGGCCTTGGGGTTGGCGGCCAGCTCGCGGCGCGCCACGCCCGTCACCGAGACCGGCGCCGGATTGCCCATCATCCACAGGGTCAGGTCGAGGATGTGCACGCCGATGTCGATGCAAGCGCCGCCGCCAGCGTGCTGGGTGGAGAGGAAGGCGAGGCTGGTGGGGATGCCAGCGCGGCGCAGCATCCAGCTGCGAGCGTGATAGATATCGCCCAGGGCGCCACCATCAATCTCCGCTTTCAGCGCCTTCGATGTGCCGGCGAAGCGGAAATGCTGCGCGGTCATCAGCAGCTTGCCGCTCTTGTCGCGCGCCTCGATCATGCGCCGAACTTCGGCGGTCGTCGGCGCCAGCGGCTTTTCGCAGATGACATGCTTGCCCGCTTCCAGCGCGGCGATTGACAGCTCCGCATGATAACAGTTGGGTGTGCAGACGTCGATGATGTCGATATCGGGGTCGTTGATGACGGCGGCGCTATCGGTTTCGAGGCGGCTGACATCCCAGTCCGCGCCCCAGCGCTCCAGCGCCTCAGGCGCGAGATCGGCGCCGGCGATGACCTCGGCATGGGGCGAAGCCGCCCAGCCGGGCATATGCGTCCGCGCGATCCCTCCGACACCGATCACACCCACTTTCAAGGTACTCATGTTTTGGCTCCTTTTATGATGTTTGGGGCTGAACCCAGGTATTGGTTTCCGCAGCTTGGTAAAAGGCTTGCATAACGGCGCTGCGGTCGGCCGCTTCTTGCGCCGAAATCAAAGCG
>CAZWCV010000184.1:5559-6778 GCA_964632725.1 uncultured Anaerolineaceae bacterium | reverse complement strand
CGCGCCCCTGTGAGTCGCCCGAACCCGCGCCATGAAAGGCGGGCCGACAAGTTGATTACACCTGCGGCCTGTCATTGCCTCAGTTGCAACTTCGCCCCGGCGCTTTGTGATGATACGACATTTTCTGTAACGCTACGACAAGTCCGGCTTTTACCTGCTAATCGCCGCCATTGGAGCACGGGTACGCTCAAAGGGTCATATGCTGCCGAGCGGCGGCGCGGACTTCCTGGCCGTAATCCGAGTCGCGATGCAATGCCAGCAGCGAGTCAAAATTAGCATCCGGGTCTTTCGTCAAGCGGGCTACCATGTCCAGAAAGCGCAAGTCGTCCGCTGTGAGCTCTGCTTCGGGCTTTTCGATCAGTTGACCCCAAGCGTCGTCGCCGCGGACTTCCAGCTTGTTCAGCGCGTCGAAGTCGTGCAGCAAGGCGTAACGAATAGGCGGCAGGCCGACATCGACTTCACTGTCGCCATACTGCGACGGATCGAGAGTTGCGAGCCGGGCCCCTTGCCACAGTTCGCCGGCAACGGAAAAGTGGTCTGGAGAAGATATGTTCAGCGGATCCAGTGTCATTATGCGCGAGGTCTGCAGCAAGGGATCGACATAGGCGTCGACGCGCCTCCATTGATGCTGCCGCTCGTCCCAGTACTCCGTGATGCGGTGTTCATAATGAATTGCCCCGCCGAGGTAGCCCTCGAAGCCGACGCGCTCTCGCGCCGCGATTCCCTTTTGACGCAGGATGGCGACCAGCAGCGTGGCGAAATTTCGGCAGTTGACGCCCAATCGCCTACGCGGCGGGCGCGGCTCGGACAAGGGCGCGTCGCGAATCGACACTAATTTCGCCAGGAAACGCTCCATGCTGCGAATGCCGAATGCTGCGTCTTCAATGTCCTTGAGCTGCAGGTTGTGCAATTGAAGGACATATTGAGATGGCGGGATGATCAGCCCTTGCATGGCGCGGACGATGCCTGGCAGGTCCTTGGGCAGCGCGTCAAGTAGCGGCGCGTATTCGCCCGGATCGGTGAAAGGGCTGTGGGATCTGTAATAGGCGAGCTTATCAATACTCATGGCGAACCTTTATAGGCGCCTTCGCGCTGAGTGCGTAGCGCGGGCGACCAATCGACTTGCTGAAAACCTCTGTGCCTCTGTAGTGAATTGACGGGCGAGCCAAGGCTCGCCCCTACAATTCGGAGACAGTGCGGGCGACCAGGTTGGTCGCCC
>CAZWCV010000184.1:0-5549 GCA_964632725.1 uncultured Anaerolineaceae bacterium | reverse complement strand
GCGTGACGAGCTTTAGCCCACAATCGTATGCGACTGCTCGCGCATGTATTGCTGCAGGTAGTAGTAGCTGCCGGAGGCTTTGTTGCTGCCGGTGCTGCCTTTCCAGCCGCCGAAACTCTGATAGCCGGGCCAGGCCCCAGTGGTGGCCCCGGTGGCGCGATTGACGTAGAGCACGCCCGCTTCAATGTTGTCCAGGAACCAGTCGGTTTCGTCCGCGTCTTCACTGTAGATGCCGGCGGTCAAGCCCAGCGCGACATCGTTGGCCAGCCGCATCGCCTCGTCTTTGCTCTCGACGCCGCGCACAGCCACGATTGGCGCGAACATCTCATGCCGCCACAGGCGGTGCTCATCGGGCAAGTCCGCCACCACGGTGGGCGCGACGAAGTAGCCCTTGCCGATGGGCAGCGTCTCGCCGCCGGTCAGGATCTCGCCGTCGCCCAGCTCGCTGACGTAGCTTTGGTAGGCTTCATAGGCCGTCTGGTTGATGATGGGGCCCATGTAAGTATCGGCCTCGGTGGGGTCGCCGACAGCGACATCGGCGGCCAGGTCCACCAGCTTGGAGAGAAACTCATCTTTGACCGAGTCATCGACATAGACGCGCGAGCAAGCCGAGCACTTCTGGCCGGTCAAGCCGAAAGCCGAGCGCATGACGCCCAGCGCCGCTTTGTCCAGGTCGGCATTGGCGGTGACGATGGTCGGATTCTTGCCGCCCATCTCGGCGATGACGGGCCGGAAGTATCCGGTGGCGGTGCTGAAGTCCCGGATGATGCTCATGCCGACATCGTAGCTGCCGGTGAAGGTCAAGCCGGCCAAGTCGGGATGGGCTGCCAGCGCGATGCCGGGATCATCGCCGCCGAGCACCATGTTGAAGACGCCCGGCGGAATGCCGGCGTCGACGACTCATTGGGCGATCATGCAAGCGGTGAGCGAGCCTTCGGCGGCCGGCTTGAGCACGACCGTGTTGCCGGCGATCAGCGCGGCGCCGGTGGGACCGCCCGTGAGCGCGGCCGGGAAATTGAACGGCCCGATCACGCCCCAGACGCCGTAAGGCTTGAGCACGCTGCGGTTGAAGTGCCGCTCGGTCTCGCTGAGCAGCTGGCGGTCGAAGCCCTGGTTATCCTTCATGGCGTCGACGCAGTAGCGGATCAAGTCGGCGGATTCTTCGACATCGCCGATGGCTTCCAGGCGATTCTTGCCGATCTCCATGCTGACCACCGCCGAAATCTCGAAGAGTCGCTCGCTGATGAGGTCGGCGAAGCGGTTGACCAGCTCGGTCCGCTCTTGCCAGGGCGTATCGCGCCACGCGGGAAATGTCGCTTTGGCCGCCGCCACCGCTTGGTCCACCTGCTCAGTTGAAGCCTGCGCGAAGCTGCCCAGCAGCCAGTCGGTGTTGATGGGCGAGCGATTCTCGAAGCGGCTGTCGCTGTCCACTGGCTCGCCGTTGATCAGCATCTGGTAATGCTGGCCCAGATTCTGCTTGAGTTCAGCGACATCTTCCTCGAAGTACTCGTGCAGCAGCGGATCGGGGCTGCCGAGCGTTGAATAGGTCACTTTGATATGTTTGCGTTTTTTGGACATACGAGCCTCTTTTCCTGTCACCTTATGGCGCCTGCATTTGCCACCATTCTACCCGAGTACGGGCATTGTGTTGAGCCACTTGTACGCATTGCACGATTTGGAACGCCCGACCGCGGCTTCACAGCGCTGCCTGCTCGCGGCCGCAGTTCGACGCGCATAGGACCGTCCGGCCGCAGGGTGAAGGCGACGCTGGCCGCGCCGGTCGCGCCCCCCGGCAATGGCAGAAGGCGAAAGCGCTGCGCGATGGCGGCGAGGATGATGACCGCCTCCATCATGGCGAAGTGACTGCCCAGGCAGGTGCGCGCGCCGCCCCCCAGCGGGATGTAGGCGTAATGCGGAATGTCGCGGGCATTGTCGCGCAGGTAGCGGTCGGGGTCGAAGCGCAGCGGATTCGGGTACCAACGCGGGTCGCGCCCCAGGGTCCAGGGCGAGACGAGCACGGTGCTGTTGCGCGGCAGGACATGGCCCGCAATCTCGACTGGCTCAATCGTCGAGCGCGACAGCCCCCAGGCGCTGGGGTAGAGGCGCAGCGCCTCCTTGAAAACGCGCCCGGTGTAAGCCAGCGCTTTCACATTGTCCAGCCGCAGCGGCCGCCCACCCAGCACCGTATCCACCTCATTGTTGAGCCGGTCGTAAACCGCAGGATTCCGCATCAGCGCCAGCCAGGTGAAAACCAGCGTATAGGCGGTGGTCTCAAAGCCCGCGCCGATGATGGTGATGGCTTCGTTGATGAGCTGCTCGTCCGACATCTTGCCGCCACCCTCCGCTCCCAGGACCAGATTCAGCAGGGACGCTTCGCCCGCGCGTCCGGCGCGCCAATCAGCGATATAGCCGCGCAGCAGCTTGCGGATGCGGGCGCTCAGGCGCTTGACCTCGCGATTGCTGCGGGTCGGCAGCCAATTCGGGATCAGCGCGTACAGCTTCATGCGCCGGTGCGCCAGGTGGAAGAGCCGCGTGAAAGAAGCGATCAGATCATCAGCGCGGTCGCCCGGGTCGGCATCGAACATCGTTCTGACGATGATATGCATGGTGACGCGGGACATGGCCGCTTCCAGGTCAATGACGCCGCCGACGCGCCAATCCCGCAATTCGCGCTCGATGCAGGCTTGCATGATCTGCGTGTAACGCTCGACGTGGCGCAGGTGAAAAGCCGGCTGCAGCGCCTGGCGGCTGCGCTTCCAGGCGTCGCCGTTGCTGGTGAAGATGTTCTCGCCCAGAATGTCGCTCAGCGCGCGCGCAACCACGGCCGGTTTGCGGAAAGATTTGCTGCGCGCCGCCAGCACCTTGCAGACCTGATCGGGATGGTTGACGAAATAGCCGCGCAGGGGACCAAAACGCAGCCGCACCAAATCACCGCACTGCGCCGCGCTTTCGATGAAGCTGAGGCTGTCGTCATTGAATTTCCGCAAATTGCCCCACAGCCAGTGTCCTTCAAGTGTTGGGACGCTTTCGCTGGTCATGAGCTTGCTCCAAATCGGGATGCGTTAAACACAGCCTACCCAATTTGTGATAAATTTCACAAGCGCATGAGCGGTGGATGAAATGTGCTGATAGCTTTTGCCAGCAGTTGGATGGCTTTTGATGGAACGCGGCGATCAAGTCAGCTCGTCGCTGTCCATGGTGCGTTTGTTGATACGCTCGATGCGCATGATCAGACGCTCATCGACATCGGGGCAGGCGGCGACGGTATCGCGGGTCATCCAGTCGTTTTCGCTGAGTTCACGCTGTTTGGCAGCCAGCAGCGGCAGCACGGCCGACAAGGCGTAGATGCAGAAGTGCTTGCCGGCGGGGATGCGCAGCCTGGCGCTCTCGGTTAGCTCGAAGTAATCGCCGACTTGGAGGCCGCAGACCGAGCGCCCCTCGATGCGCTCAACAGTGACGCGCAAGTCGTAGAGGTCAAATGGTCGGTTCATGGCGGACATTAGCTCAACAGCGCCAAACAAGCATCCCGCACGATCAGCTCCTCGCCCGGATTCAGCGTCATCGGGTTGAGATGAAATTGCGCCTCGTTTAAGGGTGAGACGGCGATGCCCGGCTCGTATTCCAGGAAAGCTTGCACCAGGTCGTCCGCCGTCTTACCGAGTACGCCCGCGTCCACAGTCACCCGGCACCAGGGCAGCGGCTGACCGGCTTCGTTGGGAAAGGCGCGCTCGGCGCAGACACCCGCCAGCGGATTCAGCGCCTCGCAAAACAGGCGCACCGCGTCCTCGCAATATTGAGCGCGGGCGGCGTGATCGAGCTGGAGATAGCGCTCGACGGCGGCCAGCGCGCCCATCAGCTCCTCCTTGCCGACTTTGAAGGGCCGGCCCAGCCCGTGATTGGGATTGCTGATGGGGCGGATCGTATCAATGAGGTCGCGGCGACCCAGCATCAGCCCGCTCGACTGCGGACCGCGCAGGTCTTTGCCTCCGCTGAAGAGCGCGATGGCGGCGCCCATCTCGGTGAAGCGCCAAAGGTTCTCGGCGGGCGGCAACTGCGCCGCGGCATCAACGATGACCGGAATATCCTGCTCGTCCGCGATGGCGATAACATCGGCCAGGCTGATTGCATCGGTGTCCGCTTCGCCGCGCGGGAACCAAAAGACGGCGGCGGTGCGCGGACTGATGGCGGCCTCAAGCTCATCAGGTGAGCCGGCGATTTCGACATACTTCAAGCCGACCGCCTTGATGCTGTAGTCGTAAGGGTTGCGCTGCCCGCGGAAGATGATGGCTTCGTCATTAAAGTCGGCGATATCCGGGAAGCGCTTGAGCGCTTCGGGATGCTTGCTGAGCAGGGCGGCGGCCGCGGCCAACTCGATGCCGGCGGCGGCGCCCGATGTGACGTAGGCGGCTTCGTTGCGGGTCAGCCGGGCGATGCGCTCGCCGACTCGCGCTTGCAGCTGCGCCAGATCGACGAAGCTGCCGGCCGCAGCACTCATGGCGCTGACGACCTCGGGCGGCATCAGCGAGCCGCCGTATTTGGTCACGGTGGCGTAAGCATTGATGATCGGGCGGATGCCCAGCGTTTGATAATCGGTCATGGATCGAAGCTGCCTTTCGGATAGCGAATCCGCCAGTATTCGGGTGGCGCGTCTTCCCAGGCGGGCGCGGACCGTCCGTTGATGTCGTAGACGATCTCGCCGGCGCGTATCGTCATTTCACAGCTGAGCCTGCGGTCGCCGTTCATGCGGGCGTCGCCGCAATCGACATAGCCGAACTCGCCTGTCTCCTGTCGCAGCACAGCGATATCAGCCTCAGCGTCAATGCACAGCGTTCCCAGCTCAGGATGACCGATTTCAGCCGCCGGCGTAGCGGTCGAGCGGTAAATGACTTCGCTGAGCGGCATGCCCATGCAGAGCAGCTTGGACATGGTGTTGAGCATATCGTGCACCACGCCGTTGACATTGCCGATATGCAAATCGGTGCTGATGGAATCAGGCCCGAAACCGCCTTCGTAAGCGGGAATCGCCTGGCGGAACCAGAAGCTGCCGGCGCCATGGCCGAGGTCGAAGATGACGCCGCGTTCGCGCGCCTCGAACATGAAGTCGGCCGGCTTATTGTCGGCGTTGAGGATGGGGAATTGCTGCGCGTAGACGTGCGTGTGGATGTCGCCCGGCTGCATTTTTCGCAGCAGCTCCTGATAAGTGCGGCCCTCGCGATGCCAGAAGTCCACCATCAGCGGCTTCTTGCAAATATCGGAGGCTTCCAGCGCGCGATCGACCGCCGCCCAGGGCGGATGCGCTTCGTCGAAAGACTCGGATACCCAATAATGCGCGGTCTTGATGCCGACGCAATCTTCGGGATATGCCAGCACAATCGAGGCGGCCAGCTCGGGATCCATTTCGTTGACATCCTGCTCGAAGGGGCCGACCATGCCCGACTTGACGATATTGATATAAGCGAATATACGCGTCTTCCAGCGGTCGATGACGGTGCGCTTGAAGTGCAGGAAGTGCTTGGCGCCGGCGGTGCCGGTATCGACCACAGTGGTGA
>CAZWCV010000183.1:0-6860 GCA_964632725.1 uncultured Anaerolineaceae bacterium | reverse complement strand
CGGTGGGCTAGCCAAGGCTCGCCCCTAGGCCCATCGAAAATAGCGCTGTCTAGCCGATGCGGAAGAGCTCGCGCGCGTTGCCGCCGAGGATACGCGCCATGTCCTCCGCGGAACAGTCGAGGGCGCTGACGTATTGCATGATGGCGTCGATGCTCACCCAGGGGTGGTCGCTGCCGAAGAGCAGATTGCCGGCGCCGGCGAAGTCCAGGGCGAAGTTGACCGCCAGCTGCGAGGGCGACACCAGGTCGAGGTAAACGCGCCGGTAGGTCTCGCGCGGCGACTGCGTGATGTGGTCGCGGCCGCGGCGCTTGACCTCGGTCTGCTCGACCACGCGCCCCATCAAGTAAGGCAGCACGCCGCCGCAATGCGGATGCACGACCTTGAGCCGCGGGTGGCGTTCCATGGCGCCGCCCAGGATCAGGCGCAGCATGGCGAAGGAGGTATCGATCATGAAGCCGGCCATCGGAATCATGCTGTGCTCGCTGATGGCGTCGGCCCAGACCGGCACGGTGGGGTGCAAGACCAGCGGTACATCCAAAGCCGCCGCACGCGCGTAAAATGGCTCGAAGCGGGCGTCGTCCAGCGGGAGGCCATTCACATGCGAGGGCAGGAATACGCCGCGCAGATCAAGTTCGCCCACGGCGCGCTCCAGCTCACTGATGGCGGCGGGCACATCATTCAGCGGCAGCGAAGCGATGCCGAGGAAGCGATCGCAATGCCGCGCGCAAAGCTCGGCGACGGCGTCATTGCAGATACGCGCGCCCTCGATTGCCAGCGGCGGCTCGAGCATATCGGGCGTGGGGATGTTGACGCTGATGACGCTCATAGCGACGCCGGAGCGATCCATGTCCGCCAGCTTAAGCGCCGGGCTGTAGTCGTCGAGGTCAAGGCGGAAGCGCTGCACGCCGCCGTAGTCGATCAGGTAGACGCCGTCGCCGCCGCTGATGCGCAGGCTGTTGCGATTGCGCGTCAGCAGCTCGGCGTATTCGCGCGGGAAGACGTGGCTTTGGCAATCGACTATGAAGCTCATCGTCCGCTCCCGAAGACGGCGCCGTAGCGTTGGTCGGCGGCGATGGGCGTGAAGGCGCCGCTATCAAGCGAGCGGATGGCGGCGTCGATGGTCGCCAGCACCTTGAGGTTGTTGCGCCCGCTGAAGTGCGGATCGTCGGCGTTCTCCCCGCTCAGCCAGGCATGCCAGCGGTGGAAGAAGAGCGACCAGGGCGCCGTCGGCGGCCGCCCCTCATCGAGGTCGACGACTGCAAAGGGTCCGCCGCGCTCGGCGAATTCGTAGGTCATTTCGTTTTTGGACATGTGCAAACCGCGGCAGCGCAGTACGCCCTGGCTGCCTTCCAGGCGCAATTCGTAACAGTCCGATTGCGTGGAGTAGCCGGCGTGGTAGATCATGTGCTGGCCGCCGCTGAAGCGGAAGAGGCCGTTGATCATGCAGGCGCTGTCGTAGACCGACCAGGTGGGCAGGTAGCCATCGCAGATGACCGACTCGGGCTCAAGCTCGGGCAAGACAGCGAAGAGGCAGTCGAGGTGGTGGCAGGTCATCTCCCAGAGCACGGGCTGCTCGAAGCCGACCAGGTTGCGGGCTTGATGGCGCGGCTTGGCGTTGAAGAAATAGATCTGCTCGACCTGGCCCAGCGCCCCGCTCCGCACAAATTCAGCGGCGGTCAGGTAATGGCGGAAGTAGCGCATCTGCTGGCCCACCGACAGCTTGATATCGCGCTCGGCGGCCAGCGCAACCAGCGCGCCCGAGTGGGCGAAGTTATTGCTGAGCGGCTTGGCGACCAGCGGCGAGAGTCCTGCGCGCAATGCGGCTTCGGTCTGCGAGTAATGCCACTCCGAGGGCGTGTTGATCAGGGCGGCGTCGGCGGAAGTTTCGACGAGCGCGCGGTCGATATCGCTGAAGAGCGCCTCATCAGGCAGGGACAAGTCGGCGCCGGCTTGGCGCAGCGCGTCAGTGTCCACATCGACTACGGCGGCTACTTCGTGCCAGTCTTTTTCGGACAGCACGCGCAGCATCGTGCGGCTGATGCCGCCCATGCCGACGATGATAGAGCGAATGGTTTTGGGCATTGTCTTCTCCTGATCAAGAACGTTCTACACTTTTGCCACAGAGGCACAGAGACACAGAGAAATCAAAAGCCATGTAGGGGCGACTTACTAAGTCGCCCCTACGGAATCCGACATACTATTCGGCCTCCAGCAGCGCCAGGAGCTGATCGCGGTTGTTAAGCACGGCGGCGCGGCGGTCCTGCCATTGATGCGGCTCAAGGCAGTAGTAGCCGGGGTAGCCGTCGGCTTTGAGCGCGGCCACCTGCCCGGCCAGGTCGACTTCGCCGGCGTTGATGGCGGCCCAGCCGTCCGGCGTCCAATTCTTGAAGTGGACGTGCGCGATGATGTCGCGCAGCTTGTCATAGCCATCGCGCCAGGAGGCGTCGCCGGAAGCGGCGCCGTTGGCCGGGTCCCAGACCACTCTTACGCCCAGGGTCCTGGCGATGGCAGCCAGGTTGGCGCCGGTATTGCTGTAAATGCTCTTGGCGTTTTCCAGCACGACCTCGATGCCCTCGCCGGCGCAAAGCTCGATGGCCCGCCCCAGGTGATCGTAGATCTCGGCCGGGATGGGATCGCCAGGGCCCTGGCGGCGGAAGGTGAAGAGGGTCATCTGGCGGATGCCCAGGCGCTCCATCAGGCGGAAGGCTTTGGGCAAGTCCGCGTCGAATGTGCGCTTGATGACCTCGGCGTCCAGCGGGCCCTTGAAAAAGCCGGGGCTGACGCCGATGAGCTCGATATCGTGTTTAGCGACCGTGTCCGCCACTTCCTGCACGGCGCGCTCGGTTACTTGCGGGAAGCGCCCGCCCTCCAGCTTGCGCAGCTCGTAAGCGCGGATGCCCAGCGGCAAGCAGAAATCAACAGCCGCGGCGAAGGAGTCGTCGGCTTCATCGCTGATGATCGCCAGTCTGTCAGTCCAGTCGGTCATGAAGTTCCTCCAGATGTAACGCCAAGCGTGTCACAAATAATTTACCACCGAGTTCACCGAGCAAAAGAGAGGGCGACGAGAAAAACTATTGAGATCGACAATGGCAGCGACAGTTACGCATCTTCGGTATCGGAACACGTTGGACGCATATCGTATCCATATCACATCCTCTGTGCCCTCAAAACCACTCCGTCTACTCGGTGGTAAAGCTTTCATTAGTGACTCGGTCTTGCAGCGGCCGCTTCGCCAAGGATGCCAGAATCGTCGGCACGTATCGCATTTGCTGCGACATGGCCTTGCCCACGCCCAAATGGCTGAGCCGCGCCGGATATTGGCCGATGACCGGCAAACCCCGTTTGAGATAAGCGCCGATCTCGGAGTCGCCGCTGAGCTCCCAGGCGGCCGCCAGGGCCTCGAGCGCCCACTGCGTACATTGGAATGTGCCGCCCAGCGAGCGGTTGGGGCAAGAGGTGTAGCGGAAGTAGCCGCTGTCGTGGTCGAAGGTCTCGTTGATCAGCCAGCGCGCGCCGCCGATGATGGCTTCGGCCGCGGCCGGGTCTCCGGTCAGATGATGGTAGCGCTTCAGACCCGAGATCAAGATGCAGATCATAAAGCCGGCTTCGCCGCTGCAGCGCGGATAACCGCAGCCGCAATGCGGTTCGCCTAACATCCGATCCCAGCCGCCGCCGGGCGTGCGCCGCTCCAGCACGCGCTCGACGATGATGGCGGCCGCGTTAAGGCAGTCGGGGTCATCCAGCACCAGCGCCAGCATACTCAGATGAATCAGATGCCAGCCGGAATCGCGCGCGCTCTTGTAGTCGTAGTAGTCGAGGCGCGCCGGCTGAATCAGCCAGTCCTTAGTCTTGAGCAGGGAGTCGTAAACGGCCTGGTCGCCGGTGAGCAGGTAGTGCAGCAGCTGCCCCTCGACCCACATATGCGCGGGACCCAGGCTGGTGCCCTTCATCTTGCTGCGGAAATAGGGCGGCAGGTAACCGCCCAGGTGCCCGGGGATGTGCATGGCCTGCCCGCCGATTTCGGAAGTATCGCGCGAGAAATTGACGGTGTCGACATCGGCCAGGTGGCGGGCCGCGTCGGCCGCCCAGACGGCCCAGCCCGGCGCCCCGCCGCGCAGGAATTCGCTGTAGCCGACATATGCCGGGTCGTATTCGTTATTGCCCCAGGACCAGGCGCTCTCGCCGTACCAGTCGCCGAAGTTGACCTGCCCATAGGCACGGTAGTGTTCTTGATCGTCGAAGAAGGACTGCATGGCGATGTCGGCCAATTCTTCGTAGCGCGGCAGCGGCGAGTCTAAGCGCGGGCCGATGGGGTTCAGCGCGCCGGTGGCGTTGAGGTAGTCGATATCGGGGCGGACCAGGATGCCGCCTTCCAGCCAGTCTAAAACGCGCGGGTCGTCAGCGCCGAAGTCGAGCAGGATTTCGCTGCTGAGCGCCATGCCGGCTTTGAGCTTGTAGCCGTCATCGTCGAGCCAGAAATAGAGCCGATGGGGGGCGTCGTCATCGCCGGGCAGCTCGACGCCGCGCCGGTCGGGGAAGAGGTCAATGTCGATGCCCGCCCTGCCCACTGACAGCGCCTTGGGATAGGTCTGCCAGAATTGGCGCAGGCCGACGCCCAGCGGGCCGGCGTCGCCCTCGACGCGGATGTGGCCGAGGGCGCGACCGTCGTGCTCCTGGCCGTTGACCGAATGCGCCAGGTCGTGGTCGTGGCGCAGCCGCCAGCCGGCGTCGCCCAGTTCGTAAGTTTGCTCGCCGTGCTGAACCGCGCGCGCGCCGCTGAAAGGGATGCGCAGCGAGAAAGAACGCAGCTTGAGCAGCGTGCTCTCTTCACCGGAGTCGCCGACGATATTGGCGCGCATCTCGTCGGCGCAGTCGGGCGGGATGTCACCGCCGGCGGCTGCGGCTGCCAGGGCCGGGCTGATGACTTCCAAACGGTGGTGCAGTTTGACGAAAGTCTGGTCGGGATAGAAGTTAAGGCAAATCTG
This sequence comes from uncultured Anaerolineaceae bacterium, assembly GCA_964632725.1. Lineage (GTDB taxonomy): Bacteria > Chloroflexota > Anaerolineae > Aggregatilineales > Phototrophicaceae > UBA6055. The sequence goes on along the minus strand of CAZWCV010000183.1, from coordinate 1,875 downwards.
GCTGCGCAGGTGGGCGACGCCGTCCGCGTCAAGGTGGTCGACGGTGAAGGTTGCCGAGTCGCCGCCATTCGATTGCGGTTCTGTGTTGAGTTTTGACGTCAGCGCCATGCCATTGGCGAGGATCGCTTCAAAGCGCCAATCGGCGAGGGACAGGCTGCGGCCGTCGGGCGCGTCAATCCGGCCATTTTGGCTCACTCGCGCCGACGGCTGCGGAGCAGGCGCTTGCCCGGGGGCTACGTCAGCGCCGCTGTTGATATGCGCGACAGCTGATGCCGATCCCGTCTGCGCCAGGCTGCCCGGCACGCGCGTGTCAATCAGCGCCCAGCGCAGCGAGCCATCGCTCCAGCGGCTGAGGGGACGCGCGCGCGCCAACAGCGACTCGCCGCCGGACTCCAGGCGGCATAAGTCGATCTGATGAACGGCGCCTTTCTGCAGCGGGACGCCGAAAGCAAGGGGCAAGCCGGTCAAATCGCTATCGCTCACATTGATCAGTTCCAGCGGTACGGACAGAGGCTGTCCCGCAACCTGTTGCGGGGCGCGCGTCGAAACTTGTAATGTTTCGCTGGCCGATTCGCCGGCGGGATCTTGCGCTGTGATTTGGGCGGTATAGTCCGCGTTTGCTGTCAGACCGGGAATTACCAGGTGATGCAAGCGGGAGGGCGCGCCGCTCAAAGTCACTGCTTGCTCGCCATTGGCCGACAGATTCACATCGACAGCGGCGACGCGAGACGTCAGGAATCGCAGGTGGGCGTCCGATCCGCCGTTTGCGTTGGCTGACGCGCGCCAACTGAGATTGCGGATCGCCGGCGCGAAGCTGCTGGGCTCGGGGCGCTCGCTCAGCAGCAGGATATGCTCGATGCGGTAGCTGCCTTTGCCGGGCGCGATAAGGTTGAAGATCTCCATCTCGCCGATGAACTCGACCGGCACGTCAGCCACCAGCAGGTGGGGGCGGTTATCCAGGCGCGTCGGCTCAAATTGGCCGATGTCCTGGCCGCGCAGGCGCAGGGTCAGCGGGCTGGGCTCGCCGGCTTGGAGGTAGATGACCACGCCGATGTAACGCTTGCCGGTATGATCGGCCTGGTTCTGCACGGTCTGCCAGAAGCGGTGTCGCAGGGTCGATGGCACGCCGGCCGCGGCCACTGACGCCGGGCGCACGACGCTGGGGCGCGGGTAGCCGCTGATGCCGATATCGGGCGTCCAGCCGTCCAGGCCTTCGCTGTCGACCGCGCGCCAGCAGAAATTACGCTCGTCCGCCAGCAGCGCCGCGATGCGCTCCGGCTCGATGATGTCGATATGCGGCAGAGTCTTCATAAGCTACCCTGTGCTCTCTCGATACTGACTCAGTATACGCAGGTAAGTCATGCAACAAGTCGCCCTTTAAGCCCCCATCCCCCGGCCCCTCTCCCGCCATCTCTATGGCGGGCATCCCCATTAAGAGGGAAGGGGAGAAAAGCCGCGAATACGTCACGTTTAAGCCCCCTCCCTCTTTATGGGGGAGGGGGTTTGGGGGTGCGGATGTGCTGCCGCCAATAGGGAAACATATAGGGTTTGCGCTTGCCTTTGAAGTGCAGCACAAGCGCATCGGGATAATAACCGTTCATCTCGGCTGTGTACGAGGTAGAAAAATTGTAGCGCGCGCAGGGAAGGAAGCGGATGTCGATAGCGCCCAGGCGCCAGTTGAAGCTGTCCTCGCGCGCGAAGTCGACATCGGCGAAAAGCTCGCGCAGCGTGTCTTGATCGCCGCCCCAGACGCTCTGCTTCAGATGCGCCGCGCGGAATTCGCGCAGCCAGAGTGCGTGGAAGTCGGCCGCGGCCGCCAGCTTGTCGCCGTGGGCGAAGTTGACGCCGGCGTTGATGGGCCACTTGCCGTCGCCG
>CAZWCV010000182.1:0-6864 GCA_964632725.1 uncultured Anaerolineaceae bacterium | reverse complement strand
GCCGAGCGCCCGACCGCGCTGGCCAGTGGCGAGATTGACATGCTCAGCCGCAACACCACCTGGACGCTCAGCCGCGATACCGAATGGGGCGCCACCTTCGGCCCCACGACCTTCTATGACGGCCAGGGCATCATGGTCAAGATTGACTTCGGCGTGAGCACCATTGACGAGCTCGGCGAAGAGAGCATCACCATGTGCGCCACCGCCGGCACCACCACCGAGCTGAATATCACCGACAAGGCCAACGCCTTGGGCGCGGACTGGGAATTGAATACATTCCCGGACTTCGACGCCATCATGGACGCCTACGAAGCGGGCGCCTGCGACGCCTTCACCAGCGATATCAGCAGCCTGGTCTCGCGCAAAGCCACCTCGGCTGATCCCGCCGCGCACGTGATTCTGCCCGGCGCCATCAGCAAGGAGCCGCTCGGCCCGGTCAGCCCGCAGAACGACGCCAACTTCGCGGATATCATCCGCTGGGTCGTTTGGGGTCTGCTGTCCGCGGAAGAGTTTGGCATCGACAGCATGAACATCGGCGATTTCATGGACAGCGATGATGCTGGCATCGGCCGTTTGCTTGGCCTGGGCGACAACGTGGCCGGCGACTACCTCGGCATCAACGACCAGTTCATGGTGGATGTGATCACGCAGATGGGCAACTACGCTGAAATCTTCGATCGCAACCTCGGCCCGGATACGATCTTCGGCCTGGAACGCGGTTTCAACGCGCTCTGGACGGACGGCGGCCTGATGTACGCGGCGCCCTTCCGTTAAACTGAAGTCGGCTTAAAGCCTGGAGATTTCACGCAGGGGTGTGGAGCTAATCCACACCCCTGTTTTGATTATGCTGACCTGCCATCCAGGTCTCATTGAAGGAAGCCGAAATGAAACGCCTGTTGCTGATTGTCGGGCTTACACTGCTTTGGGCTGCCGCGCATCCGGCTCTCGCTCAAAGCGATGGGCGCATGGTGCGGCGGATAATGGATCGCGGCGAATTGATCGGCGGCGTGAACACCGTGTTGCCCGGCTTCGGCGCCCAAAGCGACGCGGGAGATTTTATCGGCTTTGATACAGACATTTGCCGCGCCGTCGCCGCAGCCGTCCTCGGAGACGCCAATGCGATCGCTTTCCGTTCGCTGACCGGCGCCGAACGCCCCACCGCGCTGACTGGCGGCGAGGTCGATTTAATTAGCCGCAACACCACCTGGACGCTCAGCCGCGATACCGAATGGGGCGCGACCTTTGGCCCAACGACCTTCTACGACGGGCAAGGCATCATGCAGTTCATGGTGGATGTGATCGCGCAGATGGGCAACTACGCTGAAATCTTCGATCGCAACCTGGGTCCGGATACGATCTTCGGCCGGGAACGCGGTTTCAACGCGCTATGGAAGGACGGCGGCCTGATGGTCGCGGCGGCCTTCCGCTAACTCGAAAGTCGCTGTCCCCTTGAGCGGCATTTGGGGCGCGCTTCGCTCGGATATTTGTCAGTCTATGTCGAATTGATTACAATATACGCTATATTGTTTTTGGTTTCACAACAGGAAGTCCGCAATGCTTGAAAGCCAGCCAATGGAGAGGTCCGGCGACGGTTCAGCGTCAGAGAACCTGTTGCCCGCCATTTTTCGCGACGGCCGCATTCTTCAAGGTATCGCGCAGATAATCTTCGTTGCCATTGTCGTCCTCGTCCTCAACAACCTGCAGACCCGCATCAATACGGCGCTGGAATCCACCAATCAGTCGCCGAACTTCGAGTTCCTGCAGAATCGCGCCGGCTTCGATATCGCCGATTCCGGCAGTTACAGTTCCAACGACCGCTATATCGACGCCTTCCGCGTCGGCTTCATCAATACCATTCGCGTCGTCTTGTTTGGCTTGATGGCGACTACCGTACTCGGCATCATGGTCGGCATCTTTTTGCTGAGCCGAAATTTCCTGCTGCGCACGATTTCGCGCGCCTACGTAGAAGTCCTGCGCAATACGCCCATCTTGCTGCAGATCTTCGCCTGGTTTTTCATCGTCATCTTCGCCTTGCCGCAGCAGCAGGAATCGTTGGCCTTCCCGCAAGAAGGCATCCGCAGCCTGCCGCTAATGCAGTACGCGCTGTCATTGTTCGTGATTCTGGTTGTCTGGCAGGCCAGCAGCTCCATGCGCCGGCCCGCCTGGCGCAACGGACTGCGGCAAGCGAGCATCGCCGTGGTTGTGCTTGCGAATCTGCTCGGGATCGTCGTGGTCGGCGCCGGCACGCCGATTGAGTTTCGGCCCGGTATCTACGTCAGCATCAAGGGCGTAGCGATATTCGAATTAATCCCGTCTTCACTCTTCGCCGTCTGGATGGTCTTTGTAGTGATCGGGGCGGTCGTTGCCCTGGCCTTGTCGCGTTACTTCGATTTCATTACCGAGACCACCGGCAAGCCCATCCCCAAGACGCGCTATGCGCTGCTGGCCTTTGCCGGTTTCACGCTGCTCGGCTGGCTGATAATGGGCATGCGTCCCACGCCCTCTGTCATCCCCGTCTATGACGACGAAAGCGGCGAGTTTGTCGAGATGCCCTACGATGACGCTTTTGAGTCGGGCCAGCTGACCATCGAGCAGGAACTGGAATACACCCGCCAGCCGCTGATATACCGGCCGCCGACGCTCGACCGCCGCGGCCGCAACATCGAGACCGGCATAGAGATTTCACCCTCGTATCTGGCGGTCTTCCTGGGTTTGGTGATCTACACTTCCGCCTTCATCGCCGAAATCGTGCGGGCCGGCATCCAGGCCGTACCCAAAGGCCAGTTGGAAGCATCGCGCGCGCTGGGTCTCTCGCAGGGGGACATGCTGCGCCTGATCGTCCTGCCGCAGGCCTTGCGCGTGATCATACCGCCCCTGGGCAATCAATTTCTCAATTTATCCAAAAACTCCAGTTTGGCGATCGCGGTCTCGTATACCGATATCTATCAAGTGACCAACACCATTATCAATCAGTCGGGGCAATCGGTGACGGGCATCCTGATGGTCTTGCTGGCGTACCTGCTGATCAGCTTGCTGATTTCGCTGGGAATGAACTTGGTCAATCAACGCTTTCAGCTGGTGACGAGGTAAACGCCGGATGTCGGAACAGCGCGGCGTAGACGCCAATCGCACAATCATCAATCAGCACGACGAAGGCACGCGGCCGCCGCCCAAGCTGGAAGTGGGCCTGGTGGGCTGGCTGCGGCAGAATCTCTTCGGCTCGCCCGCCGACGCCGTGGTTACGATTCTGGCGTCCCTGCTGATTCTGGTGCTGGTCTACGGCTTCTTTGACTGGTCCATCCGCACGGCCAACTGGTTCACCATCATCAACAATCAACGCCTCTTTATGATGGAGTCCTTCGAGCCGGAGTTCGAGTGGCGGCTGGCCTTGACGGTTTTGCTTTCGGCTTTGCTGACCGGCGTCAGCCTGGCGGCCTGGGCGCGCCGCTCCTGGGGCCTGCTGGCGGGGGTTTCCTTGACCTTGCTGGCGGCGCTGGCGCTGCTGCCGCCCGTCATCGACGCCCTGATTCCGCAGCCCGTCTCATATTTCACCGCCGGCAATGTCGAAATCGTCGACCGCGCCTCCACCTTGACGCCGCAGCGCAACCTGGCCTTCATCGCCCAGGAGGGCGAAACCGTATCGCTGCGCCTGGCGCTGGACGAAGTGGCCGATATCGAGACCTTGAGCGCGCTGGCCGGCTTTTCCGACCGCGTGACCAATGCCCTGGCCAACGCAGCGCACAATCGGCTGGCGCAGCAGGTCAAGACCGGCGATACCTTTGACCGCATGATTAGCGGCGAATTGACCGAGGGGCTGGAAGAACGAACGCGGCTCAACATCCGAACCTTTACGCGCACCAACGACATGCTGGCTTCGACCGCGCAATACGTCGATAGCATTTCCAGCCGCTTGACCGCGAGCGATGGCGCCGTGGCCGAATTGCGCCTGTGGCTGGGCCGGCTGGAACGAGCCGTCCGCGGGCTGGACCCGCGCGACGAGGCGATACTGGCGGCGGCGGAAGCGGTCGAGGACGGCTTAACGAACTTGTCCATTAACGACCGCGTGCCCGTGCCTTTGCATGACGCCATCGCCGAAATGAGTGCTGTCACGCTCGCCAGCGAACAGCTGGAACACCTGGGCGAGCTGCTTGTCTTGCAGCTCTCCGAAGACTTGATTGGCCAGCCGGACCAGAGCGATGACGATGAAGAATTAATTCAGCCGCTGCCGCGCGAAGCCACCTTCCTGCGCGATATGTGGGTGCGCTTGCTCACGCCGCAGTCGGTGCTCGATTTGTATCAGCTGGGGCAAACGCCGATGTCGGTGGCCATCCGGGACGCGCAGACTTATGACGTGCTGACGGAATCGCTGCTGAGCGAGGCCGGTGATAGCATTAGCTTCGATGTGCCGGCCGACGGCTGGTACATCTTGTCGAAAGACGCCCCGGCCGGGGAAACCGGCACAGCTATCCTGGCGGCGAGCGGCATACACCCCATCGTCGAGCGTACGCTAAGCGCGACCGAGTCTCGCTTTGTGCGGCTGACAGACAACGAATTGGTCATCACCGACAGCCGGCCGCAAATCGACGGCAAAAGCGCGCCCTTCGTCGTCTTGATCGATAATCAGTTCCGCGGCCTGCGCGACTTACAGACCTATCTCGTGCACTTCATCCCGCCGTTTTTTGTCCAGGTCGAGCGGCTGCTGCTGCCCTTCTTTATCACGCTGGCCTGGGGATTCGTCCTGGGGCGCGCGCTGGCGCATCTGTCCGGCGAGAACTCTATCTTCAACAGCCGCGACAGCCGCTTGATGGTGCAGGCCTGGTCGATGACGCCGCTGCTGATCCTGCTGGCTTATTTTGCTCTGCTGGATGGCCAAGGCCTGATACAGGGCGCGCCGGCCATCGCGCTAAAGATCGCGGCTGCCGCCGGCGTCGTTTATCTGGCGCGTTACATTGAAAACTGGCTGAGCCGCGCCAACTCGGGTGAAGACGCGGAAGGCTCGCTCAGCCGCCTGCTGATGTACGGCTGGGGCGCATTCCCGTTTCTGATGTACTTGATGGTTTCGGGCGTCAGCGGTCTTTCCGGCGGCGCGCTGGGCAGCATTGTCGGTGGCTTGGCCTGGCTGCTATTGATGTATTTCATCGGCTTGAATTATCGCAACGCGCTGGGTTACGCCTTGTTGATCGGCGGCTTCTTCGCCCAGATCGTGCAGTCATTTATAGTCAATCTGGTCTGGAGCGGCTGGAACAGCGAACCCTTTGGCGCCATCTTGATCTGGCTCGTGATTGCTGTGGTCGGCGTTTTCACGGGCCAGCGCGGCGCGGCGCTGAAAGGCAGCCTGGCCGCCGGCATGAAGCGCTACGGCTACCTTGTTTCATGCCTGGTATTTCTGTTCTTGTTCGCTGACACCAATACGCTCGCTGAAGGCGCGGACGGTTCCGCGACGCTGCTGGCGGGGGTTGCTGTCGTTTTCTGGCTGGCCTGGATGTTTTTCAGCGGGGCGACGCGCTGGAGCTCGAATCGAATTATTATCGGTCTGCTGCTGCTCACGTTCTTGTGGATGCAGACCTGGACCCTGGTTGACCGCTGGTCAACCATCTACTTCCTGCTATGGTTGACTGCCGGAGCGCTGGCCTTCAAGCGCGGCGAAAATGCGCCGGCTGAGGCTTACAAAGCAGCGGAAATCGAGCGGGGCCCCTTGTTCCAGCGACGCTCCGTTCAAGGCATGCTGGCGGCGGCCCTCTGGCTGGCTGCTTTGCTGTTCTTGCCCAGCCTGATCGCCGGCCTGGACGCGCAGGGCATCCTGCAGACTTCGCCGCAAGAATTGCTGCCGCTGTCGGACAAGCGCATCTGGGGCGGCTTGATGCTGACCATGCAGCTGACGATTCTGGGCGTGGGCGCCTCCTTCCCAATCGGCCTGGCGCTGGCGCTGGGGCGGCGCAGCAATCTGCCTGTCGTGAAATACGCCTGCATCCTCTACATTGAGGTTGTGCGCGGCGTTCCGCTGATCACCGTGCTCTTCCTGGCCGTGCTGATGGTGCCGCTGGTGGACCCGACCCTGGCCTCCATCGAAAACGCCGTGCGCGCCTGGGTGGGCATCACCATGTTTAGCGCCGCCTACCTGGCGGAAAATGTCCGCGGCGGCTTGCAGTCGCTTGACCGCGGTCAGACCGAAGCGGCGCAGGCCGTGGGTTTGTCCACCTGGCAGACGACCCTGCACATTCTGCTGCCGCAAGCGTTGCGCGCGGTCATTCCGGCGCTGGTCGGGCAATTCATCTCCCTGTTCAAAGACACGTCGCTGGTATTTATCGTCGGCCTGGCCGAGATTGTGGGCATCGCCAATCGCGTGGTCGCCCAGCCGGAATTCCTGGGGCGGCGGCAAGAAACTTTTCTTTACGTGGCCATCCTGTTCTTCGTCTTTAGCTATATCATGTCCTACATCAGCCGCAGAATAGAAGCGACCGGCTCGGGCGCTATCCGGGCGCAGCAGCTTTGAGCTTGACTCGGTCGCCTGCAGGGCGCATCGGAGGTTCCAATGGAAGAGCTTAACCAGCAAGTCATGGCGGGCGACGAGCCGATTATCATCTGTCGCGAAATGAACAAGTGGTTTGGCGACTTCCACGTACTGCGGAATATCTCGCTTGAAGTGATGCCTACCGAAGTGCTAGTCATCATCGGTCCGTCTGGTTCAGGCAAGTCCACCTTGATTCGCTGCATCAATCGACTGGAAGAGCATCAGGACGGTCAAATCGTCGTCAACGGCATTGACCTGAGCCACGATGTGCAGAATATCGCCGAGATCCGCCGCGAGACCGGCATGGTCTTCCAGCAGTTTAACCTCTTCCCGCATTTGACGGTCATGGACAA
>CAZWCV010000181.1:0-6901 GCA_964632725.1 uncultured Anaerolineaceae bacterium | reverse complement strand
CATCACGCATGACCTGAGCACCGCCTATCAGATCGGCGACCAGATCTACATGCTCTACCAGGGCACGACGGCCGAGCGCGGCGCGGCCATGGATGTCATCGACGCGCCGCAGCACCCCTACGTGCAGCTGTTGATTGACTCGGTGCCGGTGCCCGACCCGACTGACAAGTGGGATGTCGACATCAGCTTGCCCAGCGAAGAAGAAATGCGCACGGCCGCCTCAAAGGGCTGCCGCTATTATCCGCGCTGCCCCCATCGTATGGACAAATGCCTGGTGGTGCAGCCGCCCCTGTTCAAAATGGATAAACCCAAACACGAAGCGGCCTGCTATCTCTACGAAGAGAACGACATAGCGCCGATAGAACCGCCCATGCTGGTCAATCGTCCCATGACCGAAGCCGCGGTCGCCTCGGCGGCCGGCAAGACGCGCGAACGCCTGGTCGCGGCCGCCCTGGTCGTGATCGCTTTTGTCGCCGGCGTTCTCATCGCGTCCAACCAGGAGCCGGAGGTCGTGGTCGAAACGGTCGTCGAAGAGGTGATCGTCATGGTGACGGCCACGCCGGCAGAAGTCGCGGAGGAAGCGGCAGCGCCCGTCGTAGCGGAGCCGGCTGAAGCCGCGGCGGCAATCGTCGTGCCCGATTTCACGCTAAGCCCCGAAGGCGCTGTCGCCAAAGGCGCGCTGACGCTCAACGTGGACACGGTTGACGAGATCACCGAAGAGAACGAACGTCACAGCTACACCTTCGCGGGCGCAGCCGGACAGGAAATTACCGTCAAGCTGGTCACCGGCGGCGCGGGTCTGAGCGGCACCGGCTTCTTCTCGCCCTTCGGCACGGTCTGGGGCCCGGACGGCTCTTTTGTGCTGGCGCTGGGCGACAACCCCAATCGGCCCGGGCGCAGCCACCGCGAAATGCTGACCCTGCCCGCCGACGGAACTTACCAGGTCGTGATCGGTCCCTACGAGCGCGTGGGCATTGAAGGTTACACAATCGTCTTCGAAGGCGAAGAACCGGCGGCGCCGGAGATCGTCGTGCCCGACTTCACGCTAAGCCCGGACGGCGCCACAGCCAAAGGCGCGCTGACGCTCAACGTGGACACGGTTGACGAGATCACCGAAGAGAACGAACGTCACAGCTACACCTTCGCGGGCGCAGCCGGACAGGAAATTACCGTCAAGCTGGTCACCGGCGGCGCGGGTCTGAGCGGCACCGGCTTCTTCTCGCCCTTCGGCACGGTCTGGGGCCCGGACGGCTCCTTTGTGCTGGCGCTGGGCGACAACCCCAATCGCCCCGGGCGCAGCCACCGCGAAATGCTGACCCTGCCCGCCGACGGGACTTACCAGGTTGTGATCGGCCCCTACGAGCGCGTGGGCATCGAAGGTTACACCATCGTCTTTGAAGGCGAAGAACCGGCGCAAGAACCCACGCCTGCACCCGAGCCGGTTATCGCGCCCGATTTCACGCTGAGTCCCGAGGGCGCTATTGCCAAAGGCGCGCTGACGCTTGACGTAGACGCGGTCAATGAAATCGAAGAAGAAGGCGAACGCCACAGCTATACCTTTGAAGCCACAGCCGGGCAGACGGTCACCGTGCGGCTGGTCACGGGCGGCGCGGGTCTGAGCGGCACTGGCTTCTTCTCGCCTTTCGGCACTGTCTGGGGTCCGGACGGCCAATTCGTGCTGGCGCTGGGCGAGAATCCCAATCGCCCCGGGCGCAGCCATCGCGAAAATCTGACCTTCGCCCAGAGCGGTGCTTATGTCGTCGTGGTCGGTCCTTATGAGCGCGTCGGCATTGAAGGCTACACGCTGGTATTTGAGTCCGTCGATGGCTAGCGAATGGCAATGAGCGCGCGGACCAGCGTAACTTTGGTTGTCCAACCCCTCCGCGAGCATTCGCCGAGGGGTAAGTTTTGTCCCGGCGCGGGCAATGAAGACAGTTTCGAAATTCACCGCCGCCGCCGCGTAACCTCGACAGCAAGGCAGGGTTAACACCTGTTGAAATGAATTTGATCAGCGAGCAAAGGATGGAAAAATGCTGAACAAGGAACAGATCGATTTCTTCCACGAAAACGGCTTTCTGCGCATCCCGCAGGTTTATAACGAGGAAGAAATCACGGCTTTGTCGGACAGTCTCGACCGGCTGATTCAAGACTGGGCCATCACCAGCCCGGGCTGGTCAGGACCCTGGCGCGATGTCTATTTTGACGAGGAGCTGGAGAAGCAGGTCAAGCTGACGGCCATGCACGACCTACATCTCTACTCCGACGCCTGGATGCGCGCCGTGACCAACCGCAAGCTGGGCGCCTGCCTGGCGCAGCTGCTGGATTCCAGCGTCGAATTGCACCATACCACCATGCACATCAAGCCGCCGCAGACGGGCCATCCTTTCCCCATGCATCAGGACTTCCCATTCTACGAACATGAGGACGGGCGCTTCATCGATACCCTGGTGCACCTCGATGACACCTTCCACGAGAACGGCGAGATTCGCTTCCTGGCCGGCTCGCATAAACGCGGAAAGATACCGCATGTCCTGGCTTACCCCGATGGCACGCCCTGCTCGCCGCATCTTGATCCCGAAGCGTTTAAGCTGGAAGATACCGTGCCCGTGCCGGCCAAGCGCGGCGATGTGGTCGTCTTCCATCTCTATTGCATCCACGGCTCTTATATCAACCAGACCAGGGAGCCGCGGCGTATGGTGCGCATGGGCTTCCGCGACCCGCATAACGACCAGTTGGCCGGGCAAAGCACTGGCCGCCCGGGCATCATCGTGCACGGCTATCGCGAACGCCGCGGCCAGGAAGAACTCCTGAAACTCACATAATTCGGGTCAATGCCGGTGGCGGAGCAATCAGCGCTGGTGGTCGGCCTGGATATCGGCGCGACCAAAACAATCGCGGGCTTGGTGACGAAGGAGGGCGACCTGCTGCGCTCGCGGCAAGTCGCTACGCCGCCCGCGCCCGCGGCCATCTTGACTGCGGCGCGGACGCTCTGCGAGTCGTTGATTGCCCAAGCGGGCGCGCCCGTGCTGGCCATCGGCGTCGGTTGCGCCGGCGTGGTCGATACGCGCGCGGCCAGGGTCATCCACGCCAACGACAATCTGCCCGGCTGGGCCGGCGCAGACCTTAACGCCATATCAACCGGCGGGCTGCCAGTAGTCGCCGAGAACGATGTCCGCGCTATGGCCTATGGCGAAGCGACGCTGGGCGCCGGCTGCGGCTACGACTCGCTGCTCTGCGTCACGGTGGGCACGGGCATCGGCGGCGCGCTTATCTTCGCGGGCGAAATCTGGCCCGGCGCCAACTTCAGCGCCGGCGAGATCGGCTACCTGGTGGTCGGCCGGGTGGGCGACCAGCCCCTGATCCTCGATCAGTACACCTCGGGCCCGGGCATTGAACGCGCCTGGCAAGCGGCTGCTGGGGCCGACGAGCGCTTGCCATTAACGGATATTTGCGCCCGCGCCGATGCCGGCGACGCGACTGCGCGGGCGATCATCCAGCGCAAGGCGAGCGAATTCGGCATCATCCTGGCCGGTTATACCACCTCGCTCAATCCGCAAGCTGTCATTGTGGGTGGCGGCGTCCCGCAAATTGGCGCCTTGTGGTGGGACGCCTTCGCCGGCGCCTTTCGGGCCAATCTGCCGCCGCTGTTGGCGTCGACTCAACTGCTGCCGGCGGCGCTGGGCGTCCAGGCGGCGCTGCTGGGCGCGGCCATGCGGACCTGGCGCGAGGTCAAACCATGAAAGTCGGTCTCATTCCGCTGGACGAGCGTCCGGTCAACACCCGTTACCCGCGAATGCTTGGAGCTATCGCCGGCGTCAATGTGGAGCTGCCCCCGGTAGTGACGCTTAGCTGCTTTCGACAGCCGGCCGATTGCGTCGCCTTGGCTGACTGGCTGCGGCGGCAGGCCGGGGGCTGGGACGCGCTAATCGTCTCGATTGAGATGCTGGCGCACGGCGGTTTGCTGCCATCGCGAATCAGCGACGACTCGCTGCTGGCAGTCCTCTCCCGCCTGGAGGCATTGCGTGAGGTCAAGCGGCTCGCGCCGCAATTGCCAATCTACGGCTTTGCGCTGGTCACGCGTATCTCAAAAAATGCCGCCAGCCTGGAAGAACCGTCCTACTGGCAAGAGTCGGGCCCGCAAATATACCGCTTCTCGCAGCAATATGACGCGCAGCGCTGGGGCGCTGGTCCTGCGCCCGATTCTGTCGATCTTGAGCTGGCGCATCTTCGCGATGTATTGCGCCGCCGCGCCCGCAATCATATCGTCAATCTGGCGACGCTCGACCTGCTCGCGGACGATGTCTTCGACCGGCTGGTGATCAGTTCGGATGACACCAGCGAATTTGGTTTCGGCACGCGCGAAAAGATCTGGATCAAAGAATGGATTGACCGGCGCGGCGGCGACCAGCGGCTGCTGATGTACCCCGGCGCCGATGAAGTTGGCGTCGCCTTGCTGGCGCGCGCTTACGGTGACTTGGCGGGCGAAGCGCCGCGTTTTTTCACGCATTACGCAATCGCGGCCGATGCCGAGCGCATCGCGCCATTCGAAGATGGTCCCGTCCGCTTGACTGTCGAGCGGCAGATCCGTGCTGTCGGCGGGCGCCAGGTAGACGCCGAAGCCGACGCCGACTTGATCGTGGCCGTCAACCCGCCCGCGCCCAGCGGTCACGATTTCTATAATCCCGCCAGCGCCATAAGCGACCGCGCGTATCGCGCCGAGCCGGTGGACGCCTTCGCCGACCGCATCAAGCGCTGGCTGGCCCAGTCGCGGCCTGTCATCGTCTGCGATGTCGCCTACCCCAACGGCAGCGACCCCGTGCTGATAGAGGCGCTGAGGCGGCATATCAAGTTGACCGACCTGGCCGCTTACGGAGGCTGGAACACCGCCGGCAATACCATTGGCGTGGCGCTGGCGCAGGGCGTCTTCGGTCTAAATGTCGAGGACAGGCAGGCGGCGTCGCGATTTCTGGCGCATCGCTTCGTGGAAGACTACTGTTATATGCACCGCGTCCGCCCGCGTCTGAAGGACAGCCGTCCGCTCTACGACGATGAGACGGAAGCAGTGGCGCGGGAGCAAGCGCGCGCCGGCCTCAATGCCGAGCTGGCGCAGCTGGCGGACTTCCGTGATTGGCGCGTGACCAATCTGCGCTGGCCCTGGAAGCGCCGCTTTGAAGTCGATTTTGATCTGGAGCGCGCGTGAACGCCGACGCATTCCTGGCTGCGGTCAAAGGCAAACTGATCGTCAGCTGCCAGGCCCTGGCAGACGAGCCGCTGCACGGCGCATACATCATGGCGCGAATGGCGGTCGCGGCCCAAGTCGGCGGCGCAGCGGCTATCCGCGCTAACAGTCCGGACGATATCCGCGCCATCAAGCAGGTTGTCGACCTGCCCGTCATCGGCTTGTACAAGCAGGGCGACAGCGGCGTCTACATCACGCCCACTTTCGCGGCAGCCGCCGAAATCGCGGCAGCCGGCGCCGATGTCATCGCCCTCGATTGCACCGGGCGTCCGCGGCCCGACGGCGCGCCGCTAGCCGAATTGCTGGCGCGCATCCATGACGAATTGGGGCTGCCGACCTTCGCCGATGTAGCCAGCTTGCCCGAGGCGCGAGGGGCTGCCGCTGCTGGCGTTGCGATGGCGGCGCCGACCCTGTCCGGCTACACCGATGCCCGGCCGCCGCTGGACGGGCCCGATTTTGAGCTGCTGGCGGGCATGATCGAGCAGCTGCCGATTCCGGTGATCGCCGAGGGCCGCGTGAACACGCCTGAGCAAGCGCGCCGCGCCCTGGATATGGGAGCCTGGGCGGTGGTGGTCGGCTCGGCCATCACCCGTCCGCGCAGCATCACCGCCCGTTTTGTCCGCGCCATTGACAAAGACTATTCAGATGCGAAAAACTCGCTGCATCATACTGACGCCTAGCATAACTTCAGTCTCCGGCTCCCCCTCGCTGATGCGGCGGATGCCCGCCAAAGATGGCGGGAAGGGGGCTGGGGGGAGGGGTAGACAGGAGAACAAATGAAGACAGTTGCTTTCCTCGGTGTGGCGCATATCCACACGCCCGGTTTTATACAGCGTCTGCTGGAACGGCCGGACGAGTTCACGGTCAAAGCCGTCTGGGACGACCAGCCGGCGCGAGCGCAAATCGCCGCCGACAAGGTGGCCTGCGCGCTGGTCTCGGACTACCGCGACATCTTGCGCGATGGCGCCATCGACGCCGTCATCGTCTGTTCGGAGACCTGGCTGCACCGCGAACTCGTCGAAGCGGCGGCCGCCGCCCGCAAGCACCTCTTCGTCGAGAAGCCGCTGGGCATGGGCGCGGAAGACGCCTATGCCATGCAGCGCGCCATTGACGCCGCCGGGGTCATCTTCCACATCGGCCACTTCATGCGCAGCTATCCTTTTAATCGCGTGCTCAAGCGCTGGATTGACGGCGGGGTCCTGGGCCGGATCACGCGGATTCGCCACAGCAATGTGCATCACGGCGCCATCGGCAAGTGGTTCCATCCCGGCGGCGGCCCCTACGAAGACGGCTGGCTGTGGATGACCGATGCCGAGCGTTCCGGCTGCGGCGGCTTTGGCGACCTGGGCGCGCATTCCCTCGATATCTTGATGTGGCTGATGGGCGATGTGGCCAGCGTTACGGCGCAGGTGGATCGACTGCTGGGCAATTATCCCTGCGATGAATACGGCGAGGGCATGCTGCGCTTCGCCAATGGCGCTATCGGTACGCTGGCGGCCGGCTGGGTCGATGTCTTGCGCCCGCTGCCGGTTCTGGTCAGCGGCACAGGGGGAGTGGCCTATGTTGAGAATGGTAAATTGTTCGTAAAGTCGGATAATCTCCCGGGGACGGACGGCGGCGAATGGACGGACTTGCCCGAGCCGCTGCCGCACGCCTTTGATG
>CAZWCV010000180.1:0-6965 GCA_964632725.1 uncultured Anaerolineaceae bacterium | reverse complement strand
TGATAATTAAACACCGTCGCTGAGGACGGTGTTTGTGAATTTCCGACAGGGGCAGAAAGACTCGAACTCTCGACCTACGGTTTTGGAGACCGTCGCTCTACCAACTGAGCTATACCCCTTTGTGATACGCGCGTCCCGTGATTACTATACACCAATACGCGGCGCAAATCTACTTGGTTTCGCGATACAGCACATGCTTGCGCAGGTAGGGGTCGTATTTCCGCAACTCAAGACGCCCTTGCGTATTGCGGCGGCTCTTCTCCGTGATGTAGATGTGACCGCTCTCGGTGCTGCGCATCTTCACAAGCTGACGTGGACCTCTCCTGGCCATAAGTATCTCCCCTATCTCCAACCCTTCCCCCACCCGGTGGAACGGGGTTCTCATCCCGCTGGGCAAGCCCCTCCCTCTTTATGGAGGAGGGGTTGGGGTGGGGGTAGGTTTTCTACCCTGAACTCCCCCAGCCAAGAGCCTCCGATGAGATTTGAACTCATGACCTCGCCCTTACCAAGGGAGCGCTCTACCCCTGAGCTACGGAGGCGAATCAAAGTGGGCCGGACTGGATTCGAACCAGTGTAGGCTCTCGCCAGCGAATTTACAGTCCGCCCCCTTTAGCCACTCGGGCACCGACCCAATTGATTCGGCTGTTAAGCCTGAGCCACCACTGGGACTCGAACCCAGAACAACCTGTTTACAAAACAGGCGCTCTGCCAATTGAGCTATGGTGGCGCAGCCTAAGCAGTGTACCACGCGGGCAGAGCGCGCTCAAGGTTGGTTTCCCCTGGCAGGCAACGCGCGCCATTGTACGACGCGGCGGCGGCCATGTCAAGGCAGCGGCCTTCCATTAAACGCCGGCGTCGGGGTCGAGGAAGTCGTCGCGCTGCCAGGCCGGATCGGGATACCGATAGAAGCCGCGTCCAGTCTTCACGCCCAGCTCGCCCCGTTCCACGCGGTCAGTCAAAATCGGCGGCGGTTCATCGGCAGGATCGCCGCTTTCCGACGCGTAATGCAGCTCGATATCGCGGATGACATCCAGGCCGATGCGGTCCATCTGGGCGAAGGGCGGCGGCTTGTCGCGCCCGAACTTGATCATCCAGGCGCGGTCAATGTCCTCGATGCTGGCCACGCCGCTGTCAGCCACGCGCATGACCTCGCGCTTGACCGCGCGCCAGACGCGATTGAAGACGAAGCCGGTGCTCTCCCGCCGTACGCGCAAGGGCAGCATGCCGATGGCGCGCGCGAATTCGCTTAGCGCATCAAGGACCTCCGGACGCGTGCAGCTGCCGCCGCCGACCTCGGCCATGGGGCTGTCCCAGACCGGCAGGTAAAAGTGCAGGTTCGCGACCCGCGTCGGGCGCTCGGTCGCGTCTTCCAGCCGGCTGACGCGAATCGACGAGCTGTTGCTGGCGATGATGGCGCCGGGCGGCAGCAGCCGGTCAAGTTGCGCGAAGACGGCGCGCTTGAGTTCGACGCTTTCCGGGACCGCCTCAATCGCCAGGTCGACATCGCGGCAGGCGCTCTGCAGGTCAGCCGTGTTAGTCAGACGGTTGAAAATACTGGTTTCCGCGGAATCCGAGACGCTTCCGGCGGCAATCCAGTCGGCGACTGTCGCGCGCTGCGCCTGCTCCGCCGCGGCCAGGGTATCGGGGTCGATGTCATAGAGGGCGGCGCGCAAGCCGTGGCGCGCGACTTGCAACGAGATCTGCCGCCCCATCGTGCCGGCGCCGATGACGGCAACGCGTTTGATTTGAGTCATTCCACTCTCCCGGAGTCGGATGAGGGCGCCCGTCGAGCCTTGAAGTTGCTTTTCGGCCTCTTTCCGCCCGGATCAGCCGCGAGCCGTCGGCGTGGCGGATTGCGTGTTGGCCTGCGGTTGGGTAGGGTCGGCGGTTGGCGCCGGTTGAGTTGGAACGGCGGTTGCCGGGCGCGGCGTCGCGGATGCAGACAAGCTGGCGGGGTTGATCTTCGCCAGATTTGTCAGGTCGCCCTCCGTGATTACGATGTCGGGCGAAATGAAGCCGCGCGCCCCGTCGGACAATTCGATGTAATACCAGCCGGCCCTGCGCGGACTGACGCCGAGGATCGGCGCTGACTCGCCAGCTTGCAACTTGCCCACGATCGGATAGCTGGTTGAATCGCCGGCGCGCACATTGCTGCGGCTGCGAACGGAGAGCGAGGGCCCGCCGGAGAGAATACCAAGGTCCAGCAAGGTTTCCGGCACGCCCTTCAGGGCCATCTCGAATACGGACACTGCGGCCAGCAGCGCGACGGCAATGCCCGTTATCATCAGGAGGTCACGTCTGTTCAATGATGTCGCCGCTTCCCCTCTGTTCGCTGCGAGTCAACCAGTATAACCAACAATGCGAATCTGAAGCAAAAACGGCAGCGCCCATCACTGGACACTGCCGCTCAGTTTCGTAATTCTGACACTCGGGCGAACCGATCAAGCAACAAAGCTGCCGGTTCTCGTCAGTCGGCGGCGCTTACTCCATCCAGAGCAGCGATTCCACACTGCTGTACTGCATCTGGTAGGAATAGGCTTCCATCTGCATGGCGCTGGCCTGCACCGGAACGATCTCGCCGCAACCTCTGCCTCTGCGCCCACGCCGTTTCCGTCTGTCGGCCTCGTCGAGGCATTCCAGCACATCCTGCCCCGGCGCTGTGGTCGTCAGCACGACCTGCGTACGCTCGGCGTAGGCGACGTATTCCTCGATTTCGTGAAAGGCTTCCGCGCCTTTGTAGTAGACCATGCCGCCATCGCCTTGGGCGAACATCTTCACTTGAGACGCCGCCATGCGTTCGTAGTAGCTGGCCTCCATCACACGCTCTGTCGTCACGATCATGCTGTATTGCGGCAGGCTCAACTGCCGTTCCAGCTCGGCTTCAGCGTCGCGCAATTCGGCTTGAGCAGCTTGCAAAGCGGCAGAACGCGCCTGCAACGCCCGGTCAGCTTCCGAGATTACGTAGACGGCATCCTGCAAGCCACGCTTCAAGTTGTCGCGTTCGCGCATTAGCGCCTGGCCGGCGCTGTTGGCCGCCGCAAGCTGCTGCTGGCTCGCCTCCAGCTTGCGCCCAATCCGGTCGACCTCAGTCGCAGCGCTGGCAAGCGCATTGTCGCGGGCAACAATTTGCGTACGAGCGTTGTCGAGCGCGTTCTGCGTCTTCCCGAGCTGGTACTGGCTGGCCGCCAGCGCTTCGTAGGCCGCGGATAATTCGCCCGTCAAGCTCTTCACACCGCCAGCCACCAATACGGCGACGATGGCGAACGCGATCAACAGACCAAGCATCCGTGACCAAAACAAGGACTTTCTTTCCACCAACGGTCTTTGCTTCATGTCGATCTCCCAATAACGTTTCATTTAGTACGCGGCGTATTGTAACCCATGACCTCGCCAGAATGCAAATACCGGCTTGACATCAGTGTACCTCACTTGGCTGGATTATGCCCGCAGTTTCGCCTTTTCTGATGGCGAGTTTGACTTCGCCGATGGCTTTGGTGACTTCAATATCGCGCGGGCAGGCCGGCGTGCAGTTGAAAATCGTGCGGCAGCGCCAGACGCCGTTGGGCTCACTGAGGATATTCAGGCGTTCCTGGCCGGCTTGGTCGCGGGTGTCGAAGATAAAGCGGTGCGCTTGCACGATGGCCGCCGGGCCGACATAATGCCCGTTGGCCCAGAAGCTGGGGCATGAAGTCGTACAACATGCACAAAGGATGCACTTGGTGGAGTCGTCGAAAAGCTCGCGGTCGGCTTGCGTCTGCAGACGTTCGCGGCCGTCAGCCGGAACCGGGTCATCGTTGACGAAGAAGGGCATGACCTGTTTGTAATGGTCGAAGAAGGGCTCCATATCGACGATCAGGTCTTTGATGACGGGCATGCCCAAAATCGGCTCGATCTGGACCTTTTCGCCCACATCGCGGATCAGCATCTTGCAAGCCAGGCGGTTGACGCCGTTGATGCGCATGGCGTCGGAACCGCAGACGCCGTGCGCGCAAGACCGCCGCAGCGACAGCGAGCCGTCCTGCTCCCACTTGATGCGATGCAGCATCTCCAGCACGCGATCGGTGGGATCGACCTCAGCCAGGACAAATTCCTGCCAATAGGGTTTCTCCTGGCCAGGCGCATCGGGGTTCTGCCGTCTGATTTTGAAAGTCACATCCATGCGTTCACGTCCAGTCTACAGGCGGATAAGCGTGATGAGCGCCAGGGCATAAATTGACACGGCGATGCAGGCCGCGAAAATGACGCGGTTCTCATTGGACATCGTCTTGATCATGTACCATATTTCCACGGCTTCAATCAGCGCCGCACCCCCGGCTTTGACGAGATGGTACTTAATCAACAGATACACGTAAACAACGCGCAAGTAGCAGTAACGAATGAGCAAGCCATAAAAGCGCAGAACA
Organism: uncultured Anaerolineaceae bacterium; assembly: GCA_964632725.1. Classification (GTDB taxonomy): domain Bacteria; phylum Chloroflexota; class Anaerolineae; order Aggregatilineales; family Phototrophicaceae; genus UBA6055. The sequence continues at coordinate 2,562 of CAZWCV010000180.1, read as the reverse complement.
TCCAGAATGACGCGCAATCCCGAATTGTCTTTCATATTCGCATTGCCCTGCTGGTTCTGTCGTTGCGGGCGAGCCGGGGCCGGCCCCTACAGATGTCCGGCGCGGCCATTAGTAGACACGCTCCTTCGGGCGGAATTTCTGCTGATCTTCCGGCACGCCCTGCGCTTTCTCCTCTTCCCAAAGCGACAGATCGACTTTCTTGTCGAAATTGACGTCGTAGGTCGGCTCGGCCAGGTTGCCGTCATGGCCAATCAGTGAATGCGCCAGGTAGTTCTCGTCATCGCGCGCCTTGAAATCTTCGCGGCTGTGCGCGCCGCGGCTCTCCTTGCGCTCGAGCGCAGTTCGCGCGGTCACATCGGCCAGGTCCAGAAGGCAGCCCAGTTCCCAGGCTTCCATCAGGTCGGTATTAAACACGCGCGACTTGTCGTCGATGTGCAGGTCCTTGTAGAAGCGGTCGCGCAATTCCGCCAAATCGTCTATGCCCCGCTGCATGGTCGTCTCGGTGCGGAAGACGCCGACATTGTCCATCATCGTCCCCTGCATTTTGGCGCGCAGCTCGCCGGGGCGCGACTTGCCGGAGCCGCCGCGAATGCGCTCGAACTCGGCCCGGATCTCAGCGCCGGCGTCGCCGGGTAATTTGGCCCAGTCAGCGCCTTTGACGAACTCAGCGATGCGCATGCCGCCGCGCCGCCCGAAGACGACGAGGTCGACCAGGGAATTGGTGCCCAGCCGGTTGGCGCCGTGCACGCTGACGCAGGCGGTTTCGCCGGCCGCGTAAGCGCCGGGCATGACTGTGCCGGCGGCGTCAAGGATCACCTCGGCCTCGACATTGGTCGGGATGCCGCCCATGGCGTAATGCGCCGTGGGCTGCACCGGCATCGGCTCATGCACCGGATCGACGCCCAGATAGGTGCGGCAGAAATCGAGGATGTCCGGCAGCTTGCGCTCCACCGTAGCGTCATCAATGAAGTCGGCGCGGTCGCGCCCTTCTTCGGCGAAGTAGCGGTTGACCGTCTGCGGCCGCACATCCAAATGCACGTAGCCGCGATTCTTGATGCTGCGGCCGGCGCGGGTCTCGAGGTAAATGGCGCGGCTGACGACATCGCGGCTGGCCAGGTCTTTGGCGCTGGGCGCGTACCGCTCCATGAAACGTTCGCCCTGGCTGTTGATCAGCACACCACCCTCTCCGCGCACGCCTTCCGTAATCAAGATGCCCATGCGATAGATGCCAGTAGGATGAAACTGGAAGAACTCCATATCCTGCAGGGGCACGCCGCGCCGCAGGGCGATTGCCGCTCCATCGCCGGTCAGGGCATGCGCATTGCTCGTCACCGACCAGCAACGGCCCCAGCCGCCGGTGGCAAAGAAATTGGCTTTGCCATGAAAGATGTGGAATTCGCCCGTGCCCAGCTCAATAGCCACAACGCCAGCGCAGACGCCATCCACGACGATCATATCAACCACCTGGAATTCGTCGAAGAAGGTAACTTCGTTTTTGATGCACTGTTGATAAAGGGTTTGCAAGATCATGTGCCCGGTGCGGTCGGCGGCATGACAGGCGCGGCGCACCAGTTCTTTGCCAAATTCGCGCGTGTGTCCACCGAAGCGGCGCTGGCTGATGCGCATGGCTGATGTGCGATCGAATGGCAAGCCCATGTGCTCCAGCTCGATCACGGCATCGACTGCGTTTTCAGCGAGGATCTTGGCAGCGTGCTGGTCGGTCAGGTAGTCGCCGCCTTTGATCGTGTCATAGGTGTGATAAATAGGCTTGTCGTCATCCAGATTGCCCAGCGCCGCGCCGATGCCGCCTTGTGCCGTGCCGGTGTGGCTGCGAGTCGGGTATAATTTGCTGACCACAGCGACATCTGCGCCGCCTTTGCTGGCATAGAGCGCCGCCATGAGACCTGCCCCACCCGCGCCGATGATGATCGCATCATGCTTGTGTATTTGCATTCCACCCCCAATGTGGACGATTCAACGTATCGTCTTTACCCGTCGTGTTCATCCAAATAGGCTTGCAGTTCAGCTGGCAATTCTTCGCCGCGCAGCTCGTAGACTTCGGCTGTGGCAAACATGGCTTCTTCGATGATCTTTTTCTCCAGTGGCACAAAGAGCGCCGCCGCGCCCAAAGCCAGCAAGACCGCCGCCGTCACTGTGCAAAAGGCCACGGCTGTGCGCCGCGCAAAGTCGTGCCCGCTGGTGTAGTCCGTCAATACATAGCGTAAGCCATTGAAGCCGTGCAGCACCACCAGCACCAGCAAAAACAGATCATAGACGCGCCAGATGAAAACGCCGCCCGCCGCATAGCTCCAGCGGTGGAAGACAAATTCGACCGCGCTGGGCACGCCGCCGATCTCGCCATTGACGGCCAGTGTGCCGGTCACATTCTGCGCGGCTGTGATATCGAATACGCCCTGCACCACATGCATGACCGCCAGATGGCCAAAAACCAGCGGCACAATGGCGATGCCACTGACGCGCATAAAAGACCACCAAAACTTCTCGACCGGACTGCTGGAAAGTTGACGAGACTGCGCGCCGGGTTCACCGCGGACGAGGCTG
>CAZWCV010000179.1:0-7011 GCA_964632725.1 uncultured Anaerolineaceae bacterium | reverse complement strand
CCTTTGGCGGTATCGGCGGTGGCTTGCACGATGTCTTCGTAAGGCGAAAGCACGCGCTCGGGCAGGGTGGTGGTCTCGTTGCGGCTCCAGACCGCTTGATACGAACTCCAGACTTGCAGCCAGGGCCAGGGGTCATCGGCGCCCAGGATGGCGAATGCGCCGCCGCCCCAGAGATGGGCGTGGGTGATATAGCGGATGGCGCCGAGGCCGCCGGGCGCGGCTTGCCCGGTGATGATCAGGGCGTCCAGGTCCTGTTCTTTCATCATGGCTTGCAGGCGCTTTACGCGCCGGGTGGTGTCTCGTTTCAGCGCATCGTGGGTTAACATCAATTTCTCCTTTTTACAATTCGTATAAATAGGGTTGGTTGAACTCAAATTCCGTGCCGACGCCCTTTTGCAGCGCCTTCTGATAGAGCCGGGTCGCCACGGCGACATCTTCGACGCCGGTTCCGCCGGATAGAAAGAGCGTCCAGCGGCTGTCGGGCAGACGACCCGTTACTTTTCCCGCCGCCAGCATAGCCAGATCGCCGACGACATGCGACTTGTCGATGGCGCCGGCCTCAAGCGGCATGATGATCTCGCCTTCCTCGGCCCAGCCCTGCGCCATTTCGTCGACGAAGACACGGCTGTTGACGACGGTGTATTCGTCGATCTCGCGCACCCAGGGATAATGCGCGCCCATGGCGTTAATATGCAAGGGTCTATCCGGCAAATCGGCGCCGTCGAACACGGGCGTGGGCGAAGTCGTGATCGTGGTGACGATGTCGGCGTCGCGGAGGGCGCCGGCGGGCGAGTCGACCGGGATCACGTCGACGCCGAGCTCGGCGGACATTCTGTCGCAGAAGGCGCGCCGCTTGCTCTCGTCGCGGCTGTAAGCTTGTACGCGTTCTATCGATGCTACTTGCGTCAGCGCGTAGAGTTGGGAGCGGGCGTGGCGGCCCGCGCCAATCAGCGCCAGGGTCGCGCTGCCGGGCGGCGCCAGGAACCGCGTGGCCAGGGCCGAAACGGCGGCGGTCTTCAGCCAGTCGAAGTAGAGCACCTCCATCAGGGCCGCCAGAGCGCCGGTGTCCGTGTCGAAGAGGAACATGAAAGTTTCCAGGCCACTCGGCAGGCCGGCGGTGTAGGCGTTTAGGCCGGCGCCACCCAGCCCGGGCAGCAGCGCGCCTTTGAACTTGAAGGAGGCTTTGCTGCCGGGCCGCAAGTGGCCGCCGCGGTGATCGTCCTGCTTTTCGCCTTCAATCCACAAGTTCTTGCGCGGGAAGGCGACGCCCGCGCCGCTGCCGAGCTCGCGGTAGCCGGCTTCCACAGCGTCAATGTACTCGCTGATGTCCATCAGCCCGCGCAGTTCGTGGTTACGCAGTAGCAAGACCATTAGGCGAAAGTCTCAAATCTCAAATTCATATGGTTGATTGAAATGGAATTCCGTCCCTATCCCAAGCTGTCTTGCCTTGCGATATAGACTTGTGGCCACGGCGACATCGTCAATGCCGGTTCCGCCGGAGAGGAAGAGCGTCCACCTGGTATCGCTTTCGCGCCCGGCGATTTTGCCCGCCGCCAAATCGCCGAGATCGCCGGCAACATAATCCTCGTCGATTAGCCCTTCTTCTATAGGAATGACAAGCTCGCCATTTTCGCTGACGCCTTGCCGCAAGACATCGACGAAGACTCGGCTTCGCATCACCGTCTGCGAGTCGATCTCCCGCACCCAGGGATAGTGGGCGCCCAGCCCATTGATATGCAGGGGCTTGTCGGGCAGATCAGCGGCGGCGAAAACGGGTGTCGGCGAATTGGTGATGGCCGTGACGATATCGGCGTCGCGCATGGCGACGGCTGGTGAATCAGCCGGGATCACATCGATGCCCAGCTCGGCGGACATACGCTGGCAGAAGGCTTGCCGCTTCTCCTGGTCGCGGCTGTAGGCTTGCACGCGCTGAATTTCCGCTACTTTCGTGACGCCGTAGAGCTGCGAGCGGGCGTGGCGTCCCGTGCCGAAGAGCGCCAGCACGGCACTATCCGGCGGCGCCAGATGACGCGACGCCAGCGCCGCTACGGCTGCAGTTTTGAGCCAGCTTAGAACCATCACTTCCAGGATCGCGGCCAGCGCGCCGCTGTCCGTGTCGAAGAGGAACATGAATGTCTCAAGCCCGCCGGGCAATCCGGCCGTGTAGGCGTTGACGCCAGCGCCACTTAAGCCGGGCAGCAGGCCGGCTTTGAATTTGAACGAGGCTTTGCTGCCGGCGGGCAGATGTCCGCCCTTGTGGCTGTCGCGCTTGTCGCCCTGGATCCAGAGGTTTTCGCGTGGGAAGGCGGCCCCGTCCCCGCGGCCGTATTCGCGGTAGCCATCCTCGACCGCGTCGATATATTCGCGCAGGTCCATCAGCCCGCGGATTTCATGATTATGCAGCAGCAAGACCATGAATGGCCACTCCTACAAGTCCAGCAAGGGCGAGCGCGCCGCCAGCATAGCGACGCAGGTCAGCGTCACGCAGCAGCCAGCGGCAGCCAGCACAATGGCGATGCCGTGATGCTCGGCCACCGAGCCGGCGACCAGCGTCGTAAAGGGGATCAAGCCCCAGACCATGCCCCAGAGGCTCATCATTCGTCCGCGCAGGTCATCCGGCAGCTGCGTCAAGAGCAAGGCGTTGATTAGCGTCAGGAACATACCGGAAAAGACGCCGATGATAAAGATGATTCCCCAGGCGACCAGCGGATGGTTTGTAAGGGAAAAGATGACCATACAGGCGCCGAAGAACATCGAAAATATCAGGATGGCTTTGCCTTTGGGGTAAACATCGCCGACCAGCGCCACCGCGAAGCCGGATAGCGCCGAGCCGAGGCTGGCGCTGCCGACCAGCAAGCCCAGCAGCGCCGGCCCTTCGCTCAGCACCTGATCGACAAAGATGGGCATCAGCTTCTGGTAGGGCATGCCGATGGGCACAAAAACCAGCGCCAGCAAGGTCAGCGAAAAAAGGGCGCGATCTTTACGCAGAAAGGCGATCACATCGCCGTAGCCGCTGAGCATATTGCCTTGCGCTTTCCGTTTGCGTTTGGGCGGCGGCAGGAAGTGGGTGGCCTTGAAATAGATGAAGGCGCCGATGCCGAAGAGGGCCGTCTGCACCATGAGCGTTGCCGCGATATCAGCCCGGTCCAGCAGGGCGCCGGCCAGCACGGGTCCGAAGAAACCCATCAGTCGCGTGCCGGAATAGCTGAGCGTGGTGGCGTTGAAAACCATGTCCTGCGGCACGAGGTTGGGCAGCAGCGCCATCCGCGCCGGCGCGTAAAAGGCGAAGGTCGCGCCCAGGATGAACGAGGTAATAAGGATTTGCGTCGGGGTGGTAACGCCGCTCGCGGCCACCAGCGCCAGTCCCGCCGACGCCAGAACCGCAATCCATAGCGCCGCTTGCACCACCCATTGCCGCTTGAGCCGGTCCGCCAGTGGGCCCGATAGCGGAGTCGCAATCAGCAGGGGCAACCCATAGGCCGAGGCGACCAGGCCGACCTGCAGGGGCGAGCCCGTGACCTCGAGCATGTGCCAGCCCAGAGCCACCGCTTGCAGCAGGTAGGTGATATGCACCAGCACGTTGCCGGCCCAATACCAGCGATACACCGGTACGCGGAAGCTGCTGCGGTTAATGACGGGGGCGAGTATCAATGTCGTTTCCCGGCCATCCTGTCGCAGGCTGGCCGCGCCTGAGCCAAGATCGGCGATCTTTTGCGCGGCAGCCGCAGGACTTCATCAAAACCCGTTCGACAAGATGACGGACACGACGAGGATGCTGATGAATTTGCAGAATGAATCTCATGGTACTTTACCCATGCGCGCTCGGTTTGGCAAGCACACCGTTGCGAGGACGCGAAACTGCCGGCGAGGTTGGAACTACACCCCCATCCCCCGGCCCCTTGCCCCCATAAAGGGGGAAGGGGAGCAAAGCCGTGAATACGCCGCATTTAAGCCCCCTCCCTCATTTTGGGGGTGGGGGTAAAGTGTGGCATTTTTCGCATCACTTACTCGCGCTTACTTCTGTGTCTCCGTGATGAATTATGTTGTTCGGCATTCGCCAGCGGTTTGATGACCATCGCAGCAGGCGCGCCCTAGGATTCGTCGCGGTTCCGCTCAAAGAAGCTCTGCTCGACGATCGCCAGCCAGGCCAAGCCCACAATTAGCGTCGAGCTGCCGAAGGCGATGCCAGTGATCAGCGAATTGGCGATGGGCACTTGCTCCAGTATTTCGCTGAGCACGGCCTGCGCCAGGCGGATGCCCACGTAGCCGGCGATGCCGCCGCCCAGCACGATAACTCCCGTCGTCTGCAGCATGCGCGCCAGTTCCTGCTTGGACAGGTCCTTGCCAAAATAGGTCTTGTAGATATCAAAACACATCCAGGCGTCAGCGATGGATATGCCCAGCTGCTTGGCCAGCTCCAGCGTCGGCGTCGGCACGGCGCCGGAAAGGGCCGCGCCGCCCATCGTGCGCGTGATCTTTATCAGCGAATCGTAACGCATCTTTTGCAGATCGAGTTCCTCAGCCATGCCGCATTACCCTGTCTCACGTATTGACGACTGTGCTAGACTTCGCCCCTATCATATTGCAATTGGAAGGCGAGATGCAAATCAGGCTATACACTGACGGCGCCTGCGACATTCACGCAGCGAACCAACCGGGCGGCTGGGCGGCCATACTGCAGGCGACTGATGAAGCCGGCGAGTTGGTCAAAGAGTCGGTCGCCAGCGGCGGCGCCGAGCGCACGACCAACAATCAGATGGAGCTGACCGCCGTTGTTGAAGGTCTGCAGTTGCTGTCGCGGCCCGCCGCGCTCACTGTCTACAGCGATTCGCGCTACGTCATCGACATCGCTCGCGGCGCCAAAAAGCCGGTCAAGAATCGCAAGTTGTGGGGCGCCTATTTCGAGCTGGCCGCCCGCCACATGATCGACTGGAAGTACGTCGCCGGCCATTCCGGCGATGCGCTGAACGAGCGCTGTGACAAGCTGGCGGTGGCCGAGCGGCGCAAACTCGCCGCGCCGGAGCCGGGCGCCGCTACAGCGACCGACAGCGCCATACAGGTCTACTTGTCGACGCAACTGAACCGCAAAAGCAAAGTTACCGCCTGGGCGGCTGTGATTTCCGAGGGCGACCTTGATCGCGAAGTCAGCGGACGGCTTGAGCGCGTTAGCGAATTGGAGGCGACGCTGATTGGCGCCATACGCAGCCTGGAGAGCTTGCCGCCAGATAAAAGCGCGACCTTGTTCACGGCGCAAGAATACTTGTCCAAGGGCATGAACCTTTGGCTGGCCGGCTGGCAAGCCCGGGGCTGGAAAACCCGCGGCGGCGAGCCGGTGAAATACAAAGGTCATTGGCGAGCGCTGCAAGCTCTGGCTGGCTTGCGGCGGATCGAGTTTCGATTCGTGAAGCAGCGCGGCGGCAATCCTTATTTTCAGCGCGGCAAGGAGCTGGCTGCCGAGCGCTTGCAGCACGCTTGATACCCGCGCCTGTGGTATATTTGGCGGATTGCAATACGACGAGAGAATCACTGAGTATGTCATGCAACAAATCAACCACCGAGTACACCGAGAAAGCGTGAGGACGTTGAGCAAAGCTGTTTGGGGTCCTTTAGGCGGCGGCAGATTTCACATTAAGGCCGGCGGCAGCAATTGCGAGGGCCTCCTCTCGATATAGAAATCTCTGCGCGCTCAAGATTACTCGGTGTTCTCGGTGGTAAAATGTCAGTGATGCCGTCAGAATTTGCCATACGTGATTGAACTTTCTGGGAAGCGGGAATCAGAACATGCCATCATACGCGAAGCGGGTTGCGCCCTTTGGAACGACCATATTTACCGAGATCAACCAACTGGCGGCGCAGCATAACGCGGTCAATCTGGGCCAGGGAAAGCCCGACTTTGACGGCCCTCCGGAAATCATCGACGCGGCCGTCGCGGCGCTTAAAAGCGACACGGCCAATCAATACGCGCCCAGCCCGGGCCTGCCCGCCCTGCGCGAAGGCGTGGCGCGTCATGCCGGCGTATTCTACGGACTGGATGTCGATCCGGAAGCCGGCGTCATCGTCACCGCCGGCGCGACGCAGGGTGTCTACAGCGCCATCATGGGTCTAATCGACCCCGGCGACGAAGTCATCATCATCGAGCCCTACTACGACAGCTATGTGCCTGGCGTGATTATGGCCGGCGGGGTACCGGTCTACGTACCCATGCATCCGCCCAACTGGACCTTTGTGGAAGACGAGCTGCGCGCCGCCTTCAGCGACAAGACCCGCGCCATCCTGCTGAATACACCTAACAATCCTTCGGGTCGCGTCTATACCCGCGCCGAGCTGCGGCTCTTCGCCGAACTTTGCATCAAACACGATGTCATTGTGATTTCTGACGAGGTCTATGAGCATCTTTTCTTCGAGGGGCATCAGCATATCGCCATCGCCTCCCTGCCGGGCATGTTTGAGCGCACGGTCACCATCGGCAGCGCCGGCAAAACGTTTGGCATGACCGGCTGGAAAATCGGCTGGGTCTACGGACCGCCGGAACTGATCACGGGCGTCTGGCGCTCGCATCAGTTCATCACCTTCGCCACCAACCACCCGGCGCAGGCGGCGGTCGCCTACGCCTTCTCGCTGGGCAGCAGCTACTACGAAGAATACCAGGCGCTCTACTCGCACAAGCGCGATTTGGTCATGCAGGTGATTGACGCCGCCGGCATGTCGGCGATTCAGCCGGAGGGCACCTACTTCATCATGGGCGATTTCTCCAATGTTTTCGACGGCAACGATGTCGAATTCTGCCGCCACCTGATCGAGGAGATCGGCGTGGCCACCATCCCGCCCTCGGCTTTCTTCAGCGACAAACACCGGCATCACGCCGAAAATCATGTGCGCTTCGCCTTCTGCAAGAGCGACGAAACGCTGGAGCAAGCCGCTGAGCGTATGCGCGCGCTGCGGGCCTAGGACATTTTCCTCGGCGGGCGCAGCGCCAGAAGAGTCTACAGACATTCTATGTCACATCTGTAG
>CAZWCV010000178.1:0-7214 GCA_964632725.1 uncultured Anaerolineaceae bacterium | reverse complement strand
CATGGGGCCGGACTTTACCAGCGACTCGCCATAGATGTAGTTGATGCCGAACCAACCCTGCGTTTGACGCGCGCAGAGATTCCAGCCAGCCGTCGGCACAGCCGAGAAGTCGCGCCAGACGCCGCCATAAACGCCGGGGCCAACCGACATGCCCGAATTCAGAATGACCTGCGGGTTATCCGGCAGGCGTTCCTCAACCGGCGGCAATTCGCCAGCTTCCACCATGGCCGTCATATAGGCCGGCTCGCTGTAAGAATCGAGCGCCTTGTAAACCAACATCTCATCCAGGTTGAACTTGACAATCGGGTTGTCGCCGATCATCACGCCTTCCGGATAAGGCACGGGATCAGCGACCTCGCCCATCTGGGCGAAACCGGCGCCGACCGCCGCAAAAAGCACTGCCGTCACCAGCAGCATACGAAGAAAACTTGAACGCTTCATTGGAACTCCTCCAAATTTGATTGACAAAAATTAACCCGTTAGCGCTTATCGCCAACAGGATAATTCACCAAAGAAACACGCAATTCCCGCACAAGACCTCGCTTTGCCGACTTTTCCACGATACTAAGTTCCATCCGCCCTGTGCGCTCCCCCTCTCTGATGCTTCATGCCCGCCATAGAGATGGCGGGATAGGGGGCCGGGGGAGGGGTAGAAATAGCCCACATCACGCGACCTCCGCTGCGACCACATCGCCCACATGCAGCCAGCAAGCCACCTGATGATCGCCGTCCACCGTCGTGGTCGGCGGCAGGTGCGTCCGGCATTTCGCCATCACATGCGGGCAGCGGTCGGCAAAAGCGCAGCCCGGGATCTCGCTGGTGGCGTTGGGCACGATGCCTTCAATCGGCACCAGGATTTCCTTGCGCCGCCCCAATACCGGGATCGACTGCAGCAAGCCCACGGTATACGGATGCTGCGGATTCCGGAAAATATCGGTCGCCGTGCCATATTCGACGATGCGCCCGAAATACATCACGGCCACGTAATCGGCCATCTGCGAAACCACGCCCAGATTGTGCGTGATGATGATGATGGACGAACCGAAGTCGTCCTGCAGCTTTTCCATCAGATCGATAATCTGCGCCTGAATCGTGACATCGAGGGCCGTGGTCGGCTCATCGGCGATCAAGATCGACGGGTTGCAGGAAAGCGCCAGAGCGATCATCACGCGCTGGCGCATGCCGCCGCTGAGCTGATGGGGGTATTGCTTCACGCGCTCCTGCGGATCAGCAATGCGCACGCGATCCAGCATCTCAATCGCCACTTTTAGCGACTCTTTGCGCCCCAAGCCCTGATGAAGTTCCACCACTTCGGCGATTTGCCGGCCGACCGGGTGCAGCGGATTCAGCGAGGTCATCGGCTCCTGAAAGATCATCGAGATCTCGCCCCCGCGAATGCTGCGCATTTCAACGCCCTTGGGGTCAAGCTTTGCGATGTCAATCGTTTCCGCCCGGCGCTTCTGCCGCCTGAATATGATTTCGCCATCGACGATTTTGCCCGGCGGCGACTTGATTAATTGCATGATGGAGCTGGCCGTGACGCTCTTGCCGCAGCCGCTCTCGCCCACGATGCCCAGGGTCTGGCCGTTGGCCAAGGCAAAGTCAACGCCCTTCACCGCCTGCACCACCCCTTTGTCGGTGAAGAAATGCGTCTTTAGATTGCGGACTTCTAAAATCGGCTCGCTGCCGTTGTTGCTATTCATTAATCTACCATTTCGCTTTTTCACGCGGGCGACCCAAGGGTCGCCCCTACAGATCTACTTTGTGGCCGGTTTAACCTTTATCCGAAGTCCGCGCTGTCGCCTGCGCCAGCTTGTCCGCCGCCAGCTCCTCGACCGAGCGTGTATGCAAGCGCGCCGCGCCTGCCGTATCAAGCAGGGTCACACGCGTGCCGGAGCGTTCCTGCTCGGCCAGGCGTTCGCGCGCCGCTGCTATGTCGGTCGTGTCGTAATTGGGCAGCCACTCGGCCTGCGCCACCAGCAATTCGTCTGTCATCTGCCAGACTTCTTCCGGATTGCAGACCGCGCCAACCAGCGGATCGTGTAACATCGCCTGCTTGAGCAGGGTCACATCGCCGTGGACCGCCGCCTCCATCGCCATCTGCTGCACGCGCACGCTCGCCGAACAAGTGGCGGCGCAAGCCAGCGGCAGATCGCCAACGACGGGAATGCTGACGCCGTTGCGGTCGACATAACCGGGCAGCTCAACTACGCAGCCATCGGGCAAATTGGTGATATAGCCGCGGTTGGGCACGTTAAAATGCCCGCGATAGACTCGACCCGTTTCCAGGCCCTCGATGATGTACGAGCCATGCTCATGGCTGCGGTCGGCGGCGCTGATCCGCGGCGGCTCTTCCTCCAGCCAGTTGGGGAAGTCGGTCTCGAACCAATTGCGCCCCTCGGTGCAGACGCGCAGGTAACCGCCGGTCTCGCCATGAATCCAGCGACTCAAGCTGATCCAGTCCTTGATCTCATCGGGCCGCTTGCGATACCAGGGCACATACTCGCTGAGATGTCCGTTGGACTCGGTCGAGTAGTAGCCGAAGCGCCGCAGCATATCAATGCGCACTTTCTCCTCTTCGCGGAAGTCGGGATGCGCCTCGAAGAGTTCCAGCAGCCGCGGCGTCATGTCCATGCCCCGCCATTGCACCTGCACATACCAGGTCTGATGATTGATACCGGCGCAGATGATGTCGACATCGTCGCGCGTCACGCGCTCGTCAGCGGCAATCAGACCCTCGCGCCGCGCCCACAGCTCAATGCACTCGGCGATCTGACGGTGGCCGCCCTGTACGCCGTGGCATAAACCGATGGTCTGCACGCCGCCATATTTGCTGCAGGCCCAGGTATTCATCGCCATCGGATTGGAGTAGTTGAGGAAAACCGCCCCCGGTTTGGCGACCTCGCGGATGTCGCGGCAGATATCCAGCAGGGCCGGAATCGTCCGCTGGCCATACATGATGCCGCCGGCGCAAATTGTGTCGCCGACGCACTGATCCACGCCGTATTTCAAGGGGATGTCGATGTCCAGGCGGAAGGCGTCCAGGCCGCCCTGCCGGATCATGCAGATTACATAGTCGGCGTCGGCGACCGCTTCCCGCCGATCAAGCGTCGAGCTGACTGTTGCCGGCAGCCCGTTGGCGCGGATGTCGCGCTCGCACAGCTGCGCCACCATCTCCAGATTGCGCGCGGATATGTCCATCAGCGCAAAATGGGTATCGGCAAACTCGGGCACGGTCAGCAGATCGGTCATCAGCCGCCGGGTAAAACCGACGGAGCCAGCGCCGATCATGGCGATTTTCAGCGGCATCAATCCCTTCGCCCTTCCGCTCGTTTCACACAAGGGTTTTGAGGATAGGTCAATTGTAGAAACTTACAAGGGTCATGGCGCGAAGAGCGGCACAAATAAAGCACTCGCATAAAGTACCCCTCCCCTGCATTCGATATTCTCTGACGCAGAATACTGCATATTCACACATTGCTGCTTGCATATTTAACCAAGCGCTCTGCATGATGTCAAGGAAATCATTCAAAACTGTGCGCAAAGCGAGCGAAATCGTGTATGGTAATGAGTGACGCCTATGCAGGAAACTGATGGTTCGCGCTATGAATAAGTCAGAACGACAAGGCCTGATCGTGCGGCAGGCGCAGGGCGCAGAGCCGCAGCAGTTGCTCTCGACGCACGAGCTGGCGCGCCAATTCGACGTCTCCGAAACGACTATCCGCCGCGACTTTCAGCAGCTGGCCGCCGCCGGCTTGCTCCAGCGACAATACGGCGGCGCCCGGTTGGCGGCAAGATCAACACAAGACCGTCTCCGGCAAGTCGGCATCCTGCTGGTATCCCGCATCGACAAATTTCGCGACCCTTTCTACAACCTGGTGCTGGAAGGCGTCGACCGCGAACTGGAAGAGCGCGGCTATCACATCGCTTTCATCAAGACGCTGCACGAAATCGACACGCGGGCGCAGGCCAGACGGCTGCTCGAAAACAACACCCTGTCAGGCCTGATCTTGCTGGGCACATCGGATACAGAAAGCATCAACTTCCTGCGCAAGCATGTTTCCCCCATCGTCACCTTGACGGACATGCACGACCTCGACGACGATCTGGTTCTCTTCGACGGTTTGAACGGCATGCGGCGGATGGTGGAACACCTGACGCATCTCGGGCATCGCCGGCTGGCCTTCATTTCCGGCTATGCCGATATCCGTTATGAGGGCTTCCGCCAGGGCCTCGCCGACAATGACCTGCCGCAGGACCCGGCGCTGCATCAAATCATCCAGCCCGGCCCCTCCGGCTGGACGCCCGATCTCGGCGAGCGCGGCGCCGAAATCCTGATGTCGCGCTCGCGGAAGCCTGACGCCATCGTTTGCGCCTCCGACCGGCTGGCCATCGGCGCCATGGCCTGGCTGCAACGAACGGGCTACCGTATCCCCGACGATATCGCCGTCACCGGCTTCGACAACATCCCCGATTCCGACTTTACCTTTCCGCCGCTAACCACGGTGCACGTGCATAAAGTGCTGCTGGGCAAATTGGCGGCCGAGCGTCTGGCGCAGCGAATCGAGAATCCGGACGAAGTCCACCTGCGCATCACGACGCCGACTTCACTGGTCGTACGGCAGTCCTGCGGCGCTTAGTCTCGAAACGCGTCAGCAGGACAAAGGGCGCCAGCGCGACCGTGACAGAAGTAGAACAAAGAAAGTCATGCAAATGTCATCTCAAGAAACTTTCCATTTACCACAGCCGCTCGGCGGCAGCGAGAATGGCTACCGCGCTCACACAAAACATCAAACGCCCTCGGCTACCGCAATTGGCGGTCTGATAAAAAGGAGGAAAATGAGGATACACAGAGGGGCGCATAGACACTGCCCGCCGGCGCAGAGAATTTTATATGGTTCGATACTGCCGCAATTCAGGCAGCCATCCTACAAGTGAAAACTCTCCCTGGCATACAATCACTTCATTGCTTTACTCGGTGTCCTCTGTGTATCCTCTGTGTTCTTTGTGGTAAGCATTTGCATGACTTACTTGCACCAACTGAGGATGTTCTGCTGACTCATGCCAGGCCCGCCACCGCCCATAACTCGTTCATGCTCGCAGCTGTCTCCGCCGCCGCCTCTTGCGGGTCGTCGATGGCGTTGACGCGCGCGCTGAATGGCTCCGGCGTTACCGGCCCGTCATAACCCAGGGCGCTGAGCTTGCCCATGAAGCCGGCCAGGTCAATCACGCCGGTCTCGCAAGGCAGACGGCGATCATGATCGTTGTACTCCGCCATCGTCAAGCCCGCGGGCGCGTCGTTGACATGCACGTTGACGATGTCGGCGTTGCTGATTTTATCCAGGTCGTCCAGCGATCCGCCCGAGGTGTACAAGTGCCAGGCGTCCAGCAGCAGGCCGACATTGCCCGCGCCAATGGCCGCGGCCATTTCCAGCATGCCCTCCATGGTATAGATGAAGGCGTGTTTACCGGGCGGGCGCAGGCTCTGCGGGCCGATGAACTCGATGCCGAAGCGGATGCCGTATTCGTTCAGCACCTCGGCGATGGCGGCGAAGCGCTCCAGATGCCAGGCGAAGTTGTCATCGAATTCGCGCTCGGCTGACGACGGCGGGCACCAGGTCGACGCCCTCACTGCGCCCATCTCCGCGCCCACCTCGGCGTAACGCGGCAGCTCAGCCAGGTCATCGCGCCAGTCGTCACTCAGCCAGCGCACCGGCATGCCCCAGGCGCCATACTTAATACCGGCGTCGTCGAAAAGCGCCTGTGCTTCCGCCGCGCCCAGCGCCGCCGCCTCCTGTATGCTGAAATCCAAACCAGCAAAGCCGGTCTCGCTCGCCAGCTTTAGGCTCTCGCTCAAGGACAAACCGCGGATGCCGATCGCGCCCGGACTCAAAGTCTTGTACATCTCAACTCCTCTACTGCACTAGGATCTGCCAATTTTGAAGCAACCCGCAAACTATAACGTATTCGTTGGGCGCTTGCACCACTTTACGCCCACCCCCAAACCCTAATCCCGCCATCTCTATGTCCCATAAAGAGGGAGGGGGCTTAAACTCAGCATATTCGCGGTTTTGCTCCCCTTCCCTCATTTTGTGGGCGCGCCAAGGCTCGCCCCTACATGGCTTGTCCGGTACTGCAAATCTAACGTTATAGTGGCTGAAAATGTACCGAAACTCTACCGATCTAGGCGTCAATCAATGAGAAACGCTGTTGATTTCTACGGAATCCGCCCAATGAGGCTCCCCCTCCCTGACTCGTCCTGACGACAGGACAGTTTTTCTACCCCATCCCCGACCCTTCCCCAATGCATTAGGGAAAGGTGACTTTACAAAGAAGACCAGAATTTATCCCGAACAATCACAGAAAACATAAAATATCATCATGTTCTTTCAACGCGCTCCCCCTCCCTGACCCGTCGGATGCCCGCCATAGAGATGGCGGGGTAGGGGCCGGGGGGTGGGGTAGAAAAAGCGCATCTACATAACCCAGTACCGGACAAGCCCTACAGCCTTTCGCTGATTCCGCCTGATTCATTCATAGCGCAGTCATTGTCAACACTTTCCCGGGATTGCTTCTGAGTCTCTGTCGTGAAACAGGCAGGCATTCGTCGTACAATGTCCGGCATGGAGATTGACGCGCTGAAGCAGCAGGCGGGTGAATACGCCGCGGACTTCGTCAAATCGGGCATGGTCATTGGACTGGGCACGGGCAGCACCGCCATCTTCGCCACACGCCGCATCGCCCAGCGCATGGACAAAGGCGACCTGCGCGATGTCTTCGCCGTGCCTACCTCGCTGGCCACCGAAGCCACCGCCATCGAGCTGGGCATCCCGCTGACGAGCCTGGCCGCTCATCCGCGCGTCGACATCACGATCGACGGCGCCGATGAAGTCGATCCCGATTTCAACCTTATCAAAGGCGGAGGCGGCGCCCATTTGCGCGAGAAAATTGTGGCGCAAGCAACCGAGCGCCTGGTCATTGTGGTCGATGAGTCAAAGCTGTCGCAGCAGCTCGGCGTCAACTGGCCTGTGCCGGTCGAGGTCATCCCCTTCAACTGGGAGTCGCAAGCGGCTTACTTGAAGTCGCTGGGCGCGAAGCCGGCGCTGCGCCTGGACGGCGAGCAACCCTTCCGCACCGACCAGGGTAATATCATCCTGGACTGTGACTTCGGGCCCATCGCTGACCCGGCCGCGATGGGCCCGAAGTCGCAGTCC
>CAZWCV010000177.1:0-7332 GCA_964632725.1 uncultured Anaerolineaceae bacterium | reverse complement strand
ACGCCGGCCGCTTCCAGCTCGCGGACTTGCGCGCCCAGGACGGCGTAATCGGCCCAGAACAGACCGGCGGCGATTTTGACCTGCTGGGTGACTTGACCAATTGGCATAGAGTGAAACCTTTCTAGCGCGGGCGACCTGATAGGTCGCCCCTACCGTATCCTCGTTTGCCGGCGTCACGGGCGAGCCAAGGCTCGCCCCTACAATTTTTCTTGCAGAACAGTCGCCGCGGTGGCTTCGTCGGTGCAGAGCGCGTTGATGGCGCCGCTGCGCAGGGCGCCGGTAATGGCGGCGGCTTTGTCGACGCCGACGGCGACCGCCACCGTCTGCGGCAGGGCGCGCAGCTCCTCCAGCCGGACGCCAATAATGCGCTGATTCAGCTCGCATGGGAAGAGTTGTCCGGCGCTGTCGAATATCTGCCAGGCCATATCGCCGATGGCGCCCGCCTCGCGGTAGGCGCGCAACTGCTGCGAATCGGCCACGCCCGCCCGCACAAAACCTGAAGTCGCCGGATCCAGATCGCCGATGCCCACCAGCGCGATATCAGCGCGCCGCACCCGCTCCAGCGTGCGCCCGACCACGGCTTGCTCGCGTATGACAGCGGCGGCCGCGGCGCTATCGGCCAGCAGCGGCGATGACAAGTAGTGCGCCTGCCCGCCCAGCTTCTGCGCCAGCTGGCGCGTCAAAGCCGAGCTGTCGAATTCCTTAAGCGCGTGTGGCAAACTGCCGGTGGCTTGCACCACATGGACATCAGCCTGAAAGTCGATGCGGATGGCGCTGATGACCTCGTAGGTCGTGCTGCCAAAGCAGATCGACATGGTGTCGTGATCAACCAGTTCGCCTTCGAGATAGCGGGCCGCTAACTGCGCGATCTGCCGCCGCAGCAGCGCCGGGTTGGTGGCGCTCGTATGCAGCACCAAGGCGCGATCGAGCTTAAATCGCTCAAGCAGCCGCGCCTCCAGGTCGAGCGCGCGTTTGATGGGCCAGTCGATCAGGATGCGCACCACCTGCGCGTCGCGCGCCTCTTTCAGCAAACGGTAAATCTTGACGCGCGACAAATCCAGCGCGGCGGCGATCTCGTTCTGCGTCAGCTCCTGCTGGTAATACATCGCGGACACCCGCGCCAGCAATTCGTGATGGGCAACGTCAAGCATGTTTAGACTCCGGCGCGGGCGCGATGACCGATGACGGCGGCGCCCTGTTCGCTGCGCGGCTCATAGCCCGGCAAGGGCAGCAAGCGCTGATGAATTATGTCGATCATCCAGTCGGCGCTCGGAAAGAAATGCTCGTCCAGTTCAGCCGGCGGCGTGATCCAGTTGCGCGCGCCCAGCACGGCCACCGGCCCGTCCAGGTAGTCGAAAGCCAGCTGGCTGATATTGGAAGCCATGGTATGCAGGAATGAGCCGCGTTCGGTCGCGTCAGAGGCCAGCAGGACCATGCCGGTTTTGCGCGCCGATGCGACCAGGGGCGCGTAATTCAAGGGGTTGAGGAAGCGCGCGTCGATGACCTCGGCGCTGAGGCCGTGCTCGGCTTGCAGCCGCTCGGCCGCTTCCAGCGCGCGGTAGAGCGTCGCGCCGATTGTGATGACAGTGAGGTCGCTGCCCGGCCGGTGTACGTAAGGTTCGCCCTCCTCCACCTCGTAATAGTCAATGGGCACCCCGCCGGCGAAAAGCGTCTCGGGCTGGCTGTAGAGACGCTGGCTCTCGAAGAAGACCACCGGGTCTGTGCCGCGCAAGGCCAGGTTTAGCATGCCTTTGGCGTCGTAGGGCGTGGCCGGGAAGTAGACCTTCAAGCCGGGGATATGCGCGACGATGGAGCTCCAGTCTTGCGAATGCTGGGCGCCGTATTTCATGCCCACCGACACACGCAGCACCAGCGGCATGCGCAGTACGTTGGCCGACATGGCTTGCCACTTGGCCATCTGATTGAAAATTTCGTCGCCGGCCCGGCCCATAAAGTCGCAGTACATCAGCTCGGGCGCGGCGCGGCCGCCGGCCAGGGCATAACCGACCGCGACGCCGACGATGGCCGCTTCCGAAATCGGCGTATTGAAGAGGCGATGATAAGGCAGGGCCTCGGTCAAGCCGCGGTAGGCGCCGAATGCGCCACCCCAATCGCGATTCTCCTCGCCAAAAGCGATCATGGTCGGGTCTTGGTAGAAGCGATGTATCATGGCTTCGAATATCGCTTCGGCATAGGTCAAGGTCCGCAGCTTGGGCAGCGGCATGCCCGCCTCGTCCAGGCCGAAGCGATGTTTGCCGCTCGTGACCTGGAGGCGGCTCTCGTCCAGCGCTAGCAGGACCTCCGGCTGGCGCTCGTCCAGCGCGTCCGCCCGCTCGTTCGAGAACATCATGGCGCCGATGGCGTCGCCGCTGGCGTCCAGACGAGGCGAGGCGGCCAGGTCGACAGCGGCGCGAAGGACGCGTTCAATCAATTCGACACTGCTCGCCTCGATGCCCTCCAGCGCCGAGGCATCGGCGTGGCCATGGGCGCAGAGATAGTCGCCGAAAGCGCCGATGGAGTCCTGCGCGCGCCACAAGTCGACTTCGTCGCGCCCGCGATAGGATGAGGCGTCGCTGGGCGAATGGCCGCTGTAGCGATAGGTGATGACATCCAGCATCGCCGGGCCCTCGCCTGCCAGCAGCAGCGCCTTCTTTCGCCGCGTGGCCTCTGCGACCGCCAGCGGATTGTAGCCATCGACCCGCTCGCTGTGCATGGCGGCGGCGTTGACCGCCAGCCCCGCCCGCGCCAGCATGCCGAAGCCCAGCGTCTCCCCTTGCGGCTGCCCGCCCATGCCGTAGAAGTTATTCACGAAGTTGAAGAGGATGGGCGGCGCCCCGCCCAGGTCAGCGTCCCAGAGCGTGTGATACTGGTCCATCGCGGCGAAGTTCATCGCCTCCCAGACCGGTCCGCTGGCGATCGACGAGTCGCCGATATTGGCGATGACGATGCCCGGCTTGCGATTGATGCGCTTGAAGAGGGCCATGCCCAGAGCGATATCGGCCGAGCCGCCCACGATGGCGTTATTGGGCATGATGCCGAAGGGCGGGAAGAAAGTGTGCATTGAGCCGCCCATGCCTTTATTGAAGCCGGTTTCGCGGGCGAAGATCTCGGCATAGGCGCCATAGATCAGCCAGGCCTGCGCCAGCGCGCGCGCATCGGCATAGTCGTCCAGCGTCTCGACTACGCGCAGCGCCGCGCCGCCGTTGTAGTCCTCCATGATTTCCAGCAGGCGCGCCTCGTCCAGCTGGCGGATGGCGGCCAGCCCCTTGGCCAGGATCTCGCCGTGACTGCGGTGCGAGCCCAGGATGAAGTCGCCCGGCATCAGCGCCAGGCACTGCCCGACCGCGGCCGCTTCCTGCCCGATGGACAAGTGAGCCGGGCCGGCGTGATTGTATTCGATGCCGCGATAGGCGCCCTGCTTCTTGAAATTATCCAGCGCCGTCTCAAATTCGCGAATGAGCCGCATGTCGCGGTAGACATCCACCAGCTGATGGCGCGTGTAGCTGGCGGCTTCGGCAGCGGGATCGGGGGAGTAGGCGTTGACGGGGATTTCCGGCGCGCGGATGACCGCCGGTTGACGCGCCTCGGCCGGGTCAATGGTCAGTGACTTGGGCACGATGACGCTCCTGGTTTTTTACTTACCACCGAGGACTCCGAGAAAAAAGGTTCAAAGAGAATATCTGATTTGGCTGTCGCATATGCGTAATCCACCTCTGTTTATGACTTCCTCGCCGCAATTATCATTTCTCGGTGTACTCGGTGTACCCGGTGTACTCGGTGGTAAAAGTCCTTCTCCGCTCTCGTTTCAAGTTGCGACCAGCAGATCTATCTGCGCCAGATTTGCGCTGAGCCGCTGCAGGAAGCGGGCCGCCGGCGCGCCATCGACTGCTTCGTGGCTGATAGTCAGCGACAAGCCGATATGGGGGATGAAGGCCACCTCGCCGTCCTGCTGCACTGGCTTCAAGTTGATACTGCCGACGCCCAGAATGCCAACCTGGGGCGGATTCAGAATCGGCGTGAAACTCTCGATGCCCAGCGCGCCCAGGTTGCTGACGGTGAAGCTGCCGCCTGTCAATTCATCGGGCTTGATATCGCCGGCGCGGCAAGCCGTGGCCAGACGCCGCGCTTCTTCCGACAGCTGCTTCAGCGTCAAGGACTCGGCGCTGCGGATGACCGGTACCAGCAAGCCGCGGTCGGTGTCGACAGCCAGGCCCAGATGAACCGCACCTTGGAGGTTGATAAGGTCATCCTCGAACAGCGCGTTGAGCGACGGATAGTCAAGCAATGTGCGCGAGACGGCAAACAGCAGCAAGTCGTTGATGCTGACCGCGCCCAAGCCCAGACTCTCGTCGCTGGCTTTGAGCCGACGGCGATAAGCCTGCAAGGCCCGCGCGTCGGCGATAGCATTCAGCGTCAGTTGCGCCGTGGTCTGCAGTGACTCGCGCATGCGCCGGGCGATGGTCTTGCGCAGGCCCGTGAGCGGGATCGCTGTCGCGGCGCTCTCGCCCGCTACCGGCGCCAGGTCCGTTTTGGAAACACGCCGGCCACGCGGAGGATCGCCGGCCAATTGGAAGTCACCGCTGTCCAACATGGCTTGCGCCACCGGTGTTGCCTTCCCGGCGCCAACACGCAGCGCCGCTTCGATATCGCGCTCGATGACGCGGCCGCCGGGCCCGCTGCCGGCAATGCCTGCGTAGTCAATGCCTTTGCGCTGGGCCAGATTTCGGGCGCGCGGCGAAATCTTGACAGACTTTTCGTCGTCAGGCTTCGGACGCGATTCGTTACCATTTCCACTTGCTGCAGGTTGACTCTCGGACTCCGGAGCAAACTCAGCGATGGACTCGCCCTCGCGGCCCACCACAGCGATATGGCTCATCACGGGAACTTCCTCGCCCACCGCGCAAAGCTGCGCAAGCAAGACGCCGCCGGCGGTGCTTTCGATCTCGAGCGTGGCTTTGTCCGTTTCAATCTCGCACAGCAGGTCGCCGGCCTCGACCCGGTCACCGACAGACACATGCCAGCCCACGATGATGGCGCTCTCCACCGTATTGCCCAATTTGGGCATGACGACCGCTTTGGCCATTAGCCGCTCGCCGCTGTGCATTTGCACGTATGCCGTTCAATTACACATAGACTAGACCGGCGCGGCGAGTTTGTCAAGGAATCGGGCTACTCTGGTACAATGACGCCATTTGCAGTTGAGCGCCAACAGGGGGCAGCCATGAGTTTTCGATTGCAGCACGTCAGCATCCCGCGGCCGCCGGGCAGCGAGGCGCAGACGCGCGCCTTTTACGGCGATCTACTGGGCCTGCCGGAGATCCCGGCGCCGGACAGCATTTCAGATTTGGAAGTCATTTGGTTCCGAATCAGCGAAGATGCCGAATTGCATTGCTTCCGCGAGCAGCCGCTCAATGACCCTTCCATTCGCCACTTTTGCCTGGTCGTGGAGGACTTGGCGGGTTTGCGCGGCAAGCTGACCGGGGCGGGTTACGCGCCCTATGACGTCGAGCCGATTCCCGGGCGGCCGCGCTTTTTCTGTCGCGATCCCTTCGGCAACATCATCGAATTCACCACCATCCAGGGCGACTATCTGGCCATGCAATAAGCCCGCGCGCGGCGGCTAACCGTAACCGTCGCCGTAACGCAGCGGACCGCGCCAGGCGGCCGTATTCCGCGCTCTCAAGGCGTCATAGTCCAGCGACGCCTCGGTAACCAGCAGCGCCCCGTCCACCACCGCCGGCCGTTCATTCGCGCGCAAGTAGGCAATAAGGTCGCGTTTCAAGCGCGCCTGCTCGGCAGCATACTCGGGCTTGCCGGCGAGGTTGTGAAGGTCATCGGCATCGCTGCCCAAGTCAAACAGTTGCTCGACTCCACCGGCAAAATAGTAGATGTACTTGAGAGCCCCGTCGGTCGCAAAGACTGAATGCCGCGTCTCGCCAAAGATCACACGCTCCTCCGGCAGCCGCAGCAGCGACATTCCGTCCATGGCCGGGCTCGGCGTCAAACCGGCCAACTCAAGGAGGGTCGGCGCGATGTCAGCCGTCAGCGCCGGCGTATCGACCCGCCGATTGTGCAGCCTTCCCCCTGATGCTTCGGGGGGACCGAGGGGGGTTGCGCCGCCCTGCGCTTGCGGCAAACGCAAGATTATCGGTACGCGCGCGGCGGATTCCAGGTAGGTGTATTTGGCGTAAAGCTGATGATCGCCCAGATGCTCGCCATGGTCGGAGGTGATGACAATCACGCTGTCATCGTACAGTCCCTTGCTCTTGAGCTCGCCGAAGAAGCGCCCCAATTGATAATCGATATGCGTGATCTGCCCATAGTAGTGCCGGCGCGCGCGCTCCCTTACCTGCGGCGAGATGCGGTCGGCTTTTCGGGCGATGCGGTCCGCCACCAGCGACGCCGGTTCGTCGCCCTTGCCCACCCAATCGCCGATCACTGCTTCGGGAATATCAAAGTCGTCGTACATTCGGTCGAAGGGTTCGGGCGGATCAAAGGGGCTGTGCGGCGCTTCAAAGACCATCCACAGCATAAAGGGATGCTCCGGATCGCGCTGAGACAGAAAGCGAATGCTCTCGTCGACGATCCAGCGCGTATGCGTCAAATGTTCGGGCGCGGCGCTTACAGCCGGATACACTTCATTGCCGCCCAGACCATGCCCGCGATAGAAACCGCCGTAGCCCTGGTCTTCCAGGAAGTTGACATAATCGTCCGGGTGCAAGCTGATATGCTCGAAG
The DNA here is from genome assembly GCA_964632725.1 of uncultured Anaerolineaceae bacterium. Lineage (GTDB taxonomy): Bacteria > Chloroflexota > Anaerolineae > Aggregatilineales > Phototrophicaceae > UBA6055. The sequence continues at coordinate 595 of CAZWCV010000177.1, read as the reverse complement.
CCGAAGCGAGCGCGCTCTGGCCAGAAGTGCATTTTGCCGACCGCCTTGGTCTGGTAGCCGGCCTCGCGCGTCAAGCGAGCGGGCAAGCTGTGCTCGGCGGCGATGGGCGAGCGCGGGCCATTCATGTTGTTATGCGTAAATCCGTGCTGGCTGGCGGTGAAGCCGGTGAGCATGGTCGCGCGCTGCGGCATGCAGACGGGGCAGTCGGCGTAGGCGCGCCTGTACCACGCGCCTTCGTACGCAATCTGGTCGAAATGCGGTGTCATCACCGGGTGGGCGCTGTCGGCGATGCCGAGGCAATCCCCGCGCCACTGGTCAAGGACGATATAGACGATGTTGGGAACCCCCCTCGGTCCCCCCGAAGCATCAGGCGGAAGAGCAGCGCCTCCGCGCGGCGCCGCGGGATTGGAATGAGGGGGAAGGCTAGGCATTATCCCTTGAGGCTGCCCTGTGCGGTCACGCCGCTTATCAGATGCTTCTGCCCGAAGTAGAAGACGATAAGCATCGGTATGATCATCAGCATCGAGAAGACCATGATCAGGTTGAGGCTGTTGTCGTCGCCTTCAAAGCCCTGCAAGGCGTTCAAGCCCAGCGC
>CAZWCV010000176.1:0-7338 GCA_964632725.1 uncultured Anaerolineaceae bacterium | reverse complement strand
CCTCGCTTATGGCAAAAGTCGCACTAGATAGTCCTCTTTCCAAGAAATCCGCGCCGGCCAGTTCCCTTCTGCGCAGTATTACATTCCTCAAAAAATACCGCAGCATCGCCCTCGGCGTTTACCTGCTGGCCATGTTGACTAATGGTTTCGCCGTCATCATCCCGCAGACTATCCGCTGGATCATCGACGCCGGCGTTATCCAGCAGAATATGGACATTCTTCTGTCTTCGCTGCTGGGTTTGCTGCTGCTGACGGTGGTCAAAGGCACGGTCGACTTTTTGTTGGGCCGCGGGACGGAAGTGGCGTCCCAGGGCGTGGCTTACGATATTCGCAACGCCATCTTCGACAAGCTGAGCTCGCTCTCATTCGCCTATCACGACCGCGCGCAGACGGGCCAGCTGCTGGCGCGCTCAATCTCCGATGTGGAGCGGATTCGCTTCCTGACCGGGCGGGCCTTTGTGCGCCTGTTCCAGCATTCGACGCTGATGCTGATGACCTTTATCGCGCTGCTGATGATGAACGCCCAGCTGGCGCTGCTGTCGATGCTGCTGATTCCCGTGCTGGCTTACGTGGCCTATCGTCTGGGCAGCATCTATCGCCCGCTGTCGCTGGAATTACAGCATCAACTGGCGGAGATGACGACGGTGCTGGAGCAGAACTTGCGCGGCGCCAAAATCGTCAAGGCCTTCGCGCAGGAAGACGCCGAGGTCGAGCGCTTCGAGGCGGAAAACAGCAAGTGGTTCCGGCTGGCGCAGCAGCAAGTCAAGGTGACGACGCAGCATATCCCGCTGCTCGACTTTCTGGCCAGCCTCAGCACAGTCGCGATAATCTGGCTGGGCGGCCGGCTGGTGATCGAGAATCACTTGACGCTGGGCGAGCTGGTGGCTTTCACCACCTATATCGGCCAGTTGATTTCGCCGGTGCGGCGGCTGGGTGTGATCGTGCCGGCTGTGGCCATGGCCTCGGCTGCCGGCGAGCGCATCTACACCATCCTGGACGCGCAGTCGGAAGTCGTGGACGCGCCCAAGGCCCGTACCTTGCCGCCAATCGAAGGGCGCGTCCGCTTTGACGGCGTGTCCTTTGCCTATTTCGACGGACGCAAGGTCCTGGACCGGCTCGATTTTCAAGCGGAGGTGGGCGAGGTGGTCGCCTTGCTGGGCGCGACCGGCTCGGGAAAATCGACCATCATCAACTTGATTCCGCGTTTCTACGATGTCAGCGAAGGGCGCATCTGCGTTGACGGCTACGATGTGCGCGATGTGACGATGAATTCGCTGCGCGATCAGATCGGGATTGTCTTGCAGGAGACGGTGCTCTTCGCGGCCAGCATCCGCGAGAATATCGCCTTTGGTTTGGACGATGTTTCCGATGATGATGTGGTCGAGGCGGCCAAAGCAGCGCAAGCGCACGACTTCATCATGGCCATGGAAAAGGGTTACGAGACCGAAGTGGGCGAGCGCTGCGTCACGTTGTCCGGCGGGCAGAAGCAGCGCATCGCTATCGCCCGCGCGCTGCTGAAAGACCCGCGCGTCCTGCTGCTGGATGACGCCACCTCGAGCGTCGATACTGAAACCGAGCGGCTGATTCAGCTGGCGCTGGAACGGCTGATGGTGGGGCGGACGTCGTTCATCATCGCGCAGCGCCTGAGCACAGTGCGCATGGCGGACAAGGTGCTGGTGCTGCAGGGCGGGCGCATCGCCGCCGCCGGCACGCACGAAGAGCTGCTGCAATCCTCCGGGCTCTACGCCGAGATCTATTATCGCAACTTGCGCGAGTGAAGCGGCTGCTGCGGGAAGCGTCTATCTGCAATACCCGTGACTACCGTCCTGCGCTAAACTAAACAGTAACAGAGACGAAACCAACCTGGTCGAATGCCAATGCGCCATGACTGGACACTGCTGTGCAATGAAGCGCAAGTTCACGATTCCGGGAATCTTGATCTGGGAAACGTATTTGCATCTCTACACATTTCCGATCCCTATGGTCTCTTTACGCGCGTTGATACAGTTGTCTTGGATCCGCCGATCATACTTGTGTCCCACTGGACAGTCGAATTCTATACCGACCGTCGGATACATAATGCAATCGTGCAGTTGCTGGCGCCGGACGGTGAACGAATCTTATGGTCTGACAGGTTAGCGTTTGATCTGCGGCATGAGACAACTTTCCGAATGGTGTACATCATTCAGAATTTGAAGTTTGTTGGAATTGGAACATACGAATTTCATGTACTATTGGAAGAAAATGGCGTCGTCAATGAATGGGGACGAGCTTGTCTTTATGTCAGCTAGATATAGAGGAGAAGCGCAATTGTGGCTAAATTGAGAGCAGAGATTGTTCATGACGCGAAAACGGTTGTGTTCTACCCATCACCAGATCGCGTCACCTGGCCCGAAGACGAGGGCTCGCCCCTGCTAAAGCGACTCGCGCCCAAGCGGCCGAAGCAGAGGCCGCCGCAGCCCAAGCAGGACGACAAGCAAGACGAATAATCGTCTGGCATAGCCGCCACATTAACGGAGGCAATTATCGGCTTCTCAATCGGAAGCGCCGGCCTGCGCTCGGGCGGGCCGCGCAGCACACTGGAAGGCTACGCCGAAAAGGTCGACGGGCGCAGTTTCAATTTGCGCGTGCTCTGGTACCTGCTGGTCTTCGTCCGCCCCTACGCCCTGCGTATGATCGGCGCCTTCTGCGCCATGCTGGCCGTCACCGGCTTGACGCTGTACACGCCCTTCCTGGTCAAAGAGGCGATCGACGGCCCCATCGCCGGCGGCGATATCCCCGGCTTGAATCGGATTGCCCTGCTGATGCTGCTGGCTTTCGTCGGCCTCTACCTGGCGTCGATGGCGCAGCGCTACCTGCTCAGCTGGGTGGGGCAAAAGGTGCTGGCCGATCTGCGCTCGGAGCTGTTTCGCCATCTGCAGGAACTCCCGCTGTCTTATCACGACAGTCACATCATCGGGGTCACGATTTCGCGGGTGATCAGCGATGTTGGCGTCATCAATCAGTTGCTGTCGCAAGGTTTGATTACGCTGACGGGCGACAGCCTCCTGCTGGGCGGCATCATCATCGTCATGCTCTCGCTGAACGCGCAGCTGGCGTTGGTTACCTTTTCTATCATTCCGGTTATCGTGATCGCGACCATGATTTTCGCGCGGCGCGCCAAGGTGGCGTTCCGCAATACCCGCGCCCGCAACGCGACCATGATCGGCGACCTGGCCGAGAACCTCAGCGGCATTCGCGTGATCCAGGCTTTCGCCAACGAAAACAGCACCTCCGAGCGCTTCAACCAGGTGAATCAAGCCAATCGCGACGCCCATATCGACGCCATGTCGCTCTCGTTTATCTTCTTGCCCACGGTCGAGTTTCTCAGCATGACAGCGACCGGCATCGTGCTGCTTTTCGGCGGCCTCAGCGTGGCGCAGGGCAATCTGACGCTGGGCACGGTGATCGCCTTCCTGGCTTACGTCAATCGCTTCTTCCTGCCGGTGCAAGAGCTCAGCCAGCTCTACGCCACCATGCAGACCGCGATGGCGGGCGGCGAGCGGGTGATCAACCTGCTGAATACCGAGCCGGCCATCAAAGACCGCGAAGACGCGCAAGACATGCCTCCCATCGCGGGCCAGATCGAGTTTCGCGATGTGCATTTCGGCTATCGCGAAGGGCTGCCGGTCCTGCGCGACATCAATCTGGAGATTCCCGCGGGCGCGATGGTGGCGCTGGTGGGGCCCACCGGCGCCGGCAAAACGTCGATCGCCAATCTCATCGCGCGCTTCTATGACGTCAGCGAAGGCGCGCTGCTGATCGACGGCGTCGATGTTCGCGATGTAAAGCAGCGCTCAATGCGGCGGCAGATGGGCCTGGTGTCTCAAGACCCCTTTATCTTTGCCGGCAGCATCGCCGATAACATCCGCTTCGGCAAACCCGAGGCCAGCCTCGACGAAGTGGTAGCCGCCGGCGAGCTGGCAAATGTCGGCGAGTTCGCGCGCGATTTGCCGCTGGGATACGAGACGGAAATCTACGAAGACGGCGCCAACCTGTCAGTCGGGCAGCGGCAGTTGATCTCGATCGCCCGCGCCATCCTGGCTGACCCGCGCATCCTGATCATGGACGAGGCGACCTCGAGCGTGGACATGGTCACCGAAGCGCTGATCCAGGACGCGCTGAAGAAGCTGCTTTCGGAGCGCAGCGCCATTGTGATCGCGCACCGGCTCAGCACTATCGTCAAAGCCGACATGATCTGCGTGGTGGACGACGGCCGCATCCACGAGACGGGTACGCACGCCGAATTGCTGCAGCGGCGCGGGCTCTACTTCGAGCTTTACGAGCGCCAGTTCGTCGCGATGGCGGATTAGCGCCAGTCAGCTGCCAGTCTCAGCCCCCGCGTTTGATGGTAGAATAACGTCAAGCGGAGGATACGATTATGTTGGTCGATATACCGGAAGATGTCGCGGAGCGGCTCAAAGCGCTGGCGGAACAGCAGGACGTCGATATCGCCGATTTGCTGCGTGAGATGCTTGGTCGCCATGAAGCCGAATGCGGCGCCAAACAGAAGAAGGTGGTGACAGCCGCCGACCTGGGGCGCAACGCCGAAGCATTCGTTGAAGAGACAAGGCGAGCAACTGCCGCAGACTTGGGACGCATTGCCAAAAAAGCCGCTCTTGAGCTAGATGCCCTCCGCCAGGAAAACGGCGAGAGCTTGCAGCCAGCGAATACGGCAGCAAACAGCCGAGAGATTCTTAGCGAGATTTATGCTGAAAAACATAAAGCGCGCGCTGACCATTGACTTTTATCGCCGACAGCAGTTTTGTTTACGCGCTTGTCAATTCTCAAGACCCCTGGCATCAAGCCGCTGAGCGCTTTGTGTCGCAAAATACTGAATCATTTCTGGTTCCAAACGTAGTCTTGCCCGAAGTCTGCTACTTAATCACGCGGGACTTTGGATATCGTGGTATAGCGATAATTCTGGAGCATTTCGCGCAGCTAGGCGCTTCGTTTGAGCCAATCGTGTGGGGCGATCTGGACAGAATACTCGACATCGTAAATGCCTACGCTGACGCTGAATTCGACATCGTCGACTGTTGCATCATGGCAATTGCCGAGCGCCTGAATCTGACGCGCGTAGCCACTTTTAACCGGCGCGATTTCAGTATGTATCGACCGCGCCACTGCGAATTTCTCGAACTCTTGCCCTAGTCAATTGCGCCGCGTCCTAAAAGCAATGTTTCGCCACCTGCCGGTAAACATACCTGTCACTCGAGCCGGACGCGCGGGTTCAGCAGCGCGTAGGCCATGTCAGCGAAGAGGTTGGCGAAGAGGATGATGGTCACCGTGACCATGACGATGGCCTGCACCAGCAGCAAGTCGCGGCGTTCGATGGCGGCGATCAGCAGGCTGCCCAGCCCGGGAAAGCCGAATACCACTTCTATCACCACCAGCCCGCTGATCAGCCAGGTGAAGCTGAGGGCGATGACGGTGACCGTGGGCAGCAGGGCGTTGCGCAGGACATGCCGCCAGATGACCGCGCGCCAGGCGATGCCCTTGAGCGCGGCCGCGCGCACGTAATCGCGTTTCAACTCTTCGATGACGCCGGCGCGGGTCAAGCGCGAAATATACGCCAGCAGCACCAGGGTCGCGGCGAAAGCGGGCAGCCAGAGCGACGGCAGCATCTGGCTGAATGACGCGTTGGCGGGCACGGCGGAGCTGGCCGGGAACCACCAGCCGAGCGCCTCCGCCAGTGGGCCGCGTCCCCAGCGCAGCGCCACGATGTTAATCAGGAACAAACCGGTGACAAACTCGGGCAGGCTGACCACCGACAGCGTCAGCAGCGAGATGAGGATATCGGGCAGCTTGTTCTCGCTGAGCCCGGCGATGACCCCCAGGACGAGCGATATCGGCACGGAGAGCAGCAGCGCTACGGCGGCCAGCCGCGCGGAATTGACCGTGCGCTCAGTGATAAGCTGGCGGTTGCGCGCGCCGCGGAAGGCGATCGTCTCGCCCCATTCGCCGCGCAAAAAGTCGCCCAGCCAGGTCAGGTACTGCTGCGGCATGGGGGCGTTTAAGCCCAACTGCTCGCGGATTTCTTCCACTTGCGCCTCGGTGGCTTCGCGCCCGCCGGCAATCACCCGCGCCGGATCGCCCGGCAGCACACGCAGCAGCAGAAAGATCATCAGCGAACTTAACAAGTAGGTGAAGAAAAAGAAGACGAAGCGGCGGCGCAGAAAATGCAGCATAGCGGCTAACCGTCCCTTTCCGCCGGAACCAGATCGGATTGCAGCGTTGCCAGCTCATCCAGCGGGATATGGCAGCGGATGCGGTGGCCGGCGCCGCCTTCGCGCCAGGGCGGTTCCTCGCGCTCGCAGACGTCGCCGATTTTGCGCGGGCAGCGCGTATGAAAGCGGCAGCCGCTGGGCAAATTCTGCGCGCTGGGCAGGTTGTCGCTGAGCAGGATGCGCTCGGTTTTATGCCCGGGATCGGGCACGGGAATGGCCGAGACCAGCGCTTCGGTGTAGGGATGATAAGGCGGCTGGAACAACTCGCGCGCTTCACCCACTTCGCAGAGCTGGCCCAGATACATCACCGCCAGCGTATCGGCCAGGTAGCCGACGACCGACAAATTGTGCGAGATGAATAGGTAAGCGCTGCCCTGCTCTTCCTGCAATTGCGCCAACAGGTTGAGGACGGCGGACTGCACCGAGACATCCAGGGCGGAGACCGGTTCGTCGCAGATGATCAGCGCCGGGTCGCTGGCGAAGGCGCGGGCGATGGCGACGCGCTGTTTCTCGCCGCCGCTGAGTTCATCCGGGTAGCGGTCAGCGTATTCGGCGCGCAAATTGACCCGCTCCAGCAGCGCCAGCGCTTCGGCGTCGGCAGCCTCTGGCGCCAGGCCGCGCAGCTTGATCAGGGGGCGGCGTATGGTTTGGCGCGCCGAGAGATAGGGATTGAGCGAGTTCTGCGGATTCTGGAAGACCATCTGCAGGCGCGAGAGCACATCGGGGCTGCGCGCGCGCACGCTGTCCCGCACGTCCAGGCCCAGCAGCTCGAGTTTGCCGCCGCTGCGCTGCTCCAGGCCGATGATGACGCGGGCCAGGGTGGTTTTGCCGCTGCCGCTCTCGCCGACCAGGCCCAGCGTTTGCCCGGCGCGCAGCTGCAGGTCGACGCCGTCGACCGCCCGAATCGGCGTGGGCGTGACGCGCCGCAGCGCCTCGCTGACAGTCGCCGAAACGGGAAAGTGTTTCTTCAGGTCGCTGACGCGCATGAGGGTGGTGGCTTGTTCCCCCCATCCCCCGGCCCCTTCCCCCACAAGGAGGGAAGGGGAGAAAGCAGCCGATCCTTCCTTTA
>CAZWCV010000175.1:0-7500 GCA_964632725.1 uncultured Anaerolineaceae bacterium | reverse complement strand
AAAACTCTGGCAACGCGCCTCCTGCACAATGCCTTGCAACTGAGGACGAAATCTCTCGCCCTCTGTACACAAGGCAAAGGAGAATTGCCAAGATGAAGGTCAAACGATTTGTTGTGGTCATCGCCTTGCTCGCCCTGCTGACCGCCGCCGTCAGCGCCCATGACGCCGACTCGGATCGATCCAAGCCAGCGACCTTCGCTGGATTCGGGTTCGCGCTATCGAATGAGTTCGTGCTGGAAGCGACCGGGCTGGAGGCCGAAGCGCTGCGGACGGCGCTGGCGGAAAGCGCGACCATTGCCGAGCTGATCGAAGCCAACGACGGCGATGTCGAGTCCGTGATCGCCGATATGGCCGCGCAGATGGCGGACGAAATCAATGATCAGCTTGCCGCCCACCTGGAAGGCCTTGACGAACGCGTCGGCGACGAATTGGACGCGGTCCACTCCCGGCGCGGACCCTGGGGCCGGCGCTGGCTGCGGCATCCGCGCATCTTCGGCTACGCCGGCGTGAGCGACGTCATATTCGAGGCGACCGGGCTGGACGCGGCCGGTTTGCGCGCGGCGCTGGCCGAGGGGTCGACCCTGGCTGAACTGATCGAAGCGAATGACGGCGACGCGACTGATTTAGCGGCCGAGGTCGTGGCGACGATCACGGATGAAGTCAATGCAGCGGCGGCCGAGCGTATCGCGGGCCTGGAGGCGCGTCTGGGCGAGCTGTTCGACGAAGACTTGTCCGAGCGCTGGCGCCGCGGACGGCGCGGGCGCATGAGACCCCGCTTCTTCTTCGGCTTCCGGGGCGAGTACGGCGCGCCGGCAGTGGAGAAACCGTCCGCCTGATCGCGGTACATCATTGGACTAGCTTGTAAACGCGAGCGCGGGGTGGATCCTCGCGCTTGTGTTTTCGCGCTGTCACTCAATGACTATGCTGCCCAGTGGCGCGCGCGCATCCAGGAAGTAGTCGCCCTCAGGGTCCCGTGCCGGGATTCGCTGCTTGTCGCGCGTACGATAAAGCCCGCTGAAGACGGCATAGCGCCCGGGCGCCAAATCAGCCGGCAGCGGGACTTGCCAGGTTTCGCTGTCCGCGAGGCCCTTGTACCATAGCCGCGTCGGCAAACGGGCGCCCAGCGGCGCTTGATCGTAGACCCACCAGTCGCCGCTTGCGGCGTGACCCAAATGCAAAAATTGCGCCTGGTCTTCCACCCCATCGGCGTGGCTGCGCCAGGCAAATGTGAGCCTTAGCGGTTCGCCGGCTCGCGCAGTTTCGGGCGCCTCCCAGGCGTCAAGCGCAAAGCCATTGTCGAATATGGCCAAGGAATCGGGATTGGCTGGCGTCGACTTGTCGCGCCAGACTTTCTCGCCCAGGATAACTTGCGTTGCATCAAGCCGCTGAAGGTCGCTGGCGAGTACTTTTAGCGGCCTGAATGCGCCGTCCGCATCGCGCCATAGCGTCAGAACGATCCAGTAGGCGCGGTTGATTTCCGCTGAGGCGGGCCGCTCAATCTCGGCCCACTGCCGATACACGGGCGCGTATCCGGGCGCCAGCAAAAAGTAGCGCCGATTTGTGAAGCGATCGCGGCCGACGCTGGATTCGCCGGTGACCTGGTCCACCAGGTGGATGCTGTATCCCAGTCCCGCCAAGTTTCGCCCTTGATAATCCCAGCGCCCCGGCGATAGAAACAAGCTGATGTGGCGTTGCTCGTGTTCCAGGCGATAGCCAAGCAAGCGCGCGCCCGACTCGAATTCTACCGCCGCCAGGTCGGAGCCGCCGGCATATCGGGCAACCGAATGGACCGCATTGCCTTGAATGAGCAGGGCGAGCCATAAGGCCGGGACGACATATATTCCGCGCTGAACGCGCAGCGATGGCGAAAGCTGCGAAAGATGCCCCAACATGGCGACGAGCGCCAGCCAGACACCCAGAAATTCGAGCGGCTCTTCCAGCAAGAAGTGATCGGTACAGCTGATAATCGAGATGAAGCTGGCGTCGCCGCACTGCGTTTCAATCAGCAGGCCACCGGCCGCGGCCGTCGCCAGGCCGGCCAGCAAGCAGAAGTGCCAGATCCGCCGCCGCCGCGGGGAGCGCCAGGCCACGAGCAGCGTCGCCACAACCATCGCTATGCCTAGCAGCGCGATGTTGCGCACCCAGCCGATGACAAATTCATGCTCGACAAAGTACTCATCGCGGGCCAGCGACAGGAATACCAGCCCGACCGCCAGCAAATAGACACGCTGCCAGGGGCGCCGCTCCCGGGCCAGCCAGGCCGCCGCGATAGCGATTGCCCCGACCAGCGCCCACTGTGTCGAGGCGAGCGTGGCCTGGATATTCCATTCCTCGTTCAGGCTCCAGAGCCACTGGTCGAAACTTGACATTGGATTGACCAGGAATGCCCCGCCGATGGCAAATGACTGCGCCAGCAGCATCGCGCTAGCAAGACGGCGAGCTGTTAGTGGAAGGCGCGGAACGAGATTGCGATAGACAATGTAGCCGGCGAGGCAATACAAGGAGAGTACAGTAGCGCCGAAAACCGCCTTCGCCGGCAGCACCATTCCCTTATCCTTTCAAGTTTTCCCGTTATGATCCAGTGGGGGCGCGTCTTGCGTGCTTTGCGTTGCGGGCGTCCACGCTCAATCCGGCCTGCGCCAGCGCCCGGCGTCTACGATGACCGCCTCGTCCTCGCCCGGCCAGGGCGGAGTCGTAGCGATGATGAACTCCAGCGGGACCTCGCCCGTGTTCCGAAACTGGAAAACCGTACCCAGCGGGATGGTCAGGCTGATGCCCGGTTCCACATCCAGCACTTGCTCCCGCTCGCCTTGCCTGCGCCAGACCTGCCCGGCTCCGCTCAGAAAGAACCAGACTTCCTCTACCGTGCGGTGCCGCACCGGGACGGAGACCGCGCCCGCCGGCAGCGCGCAGTGCACGACGCTCGCGCCGGGCAGGCTGTGCAGCAGGCGAATCTCCGAGCCGTCCGGCGCCAGCGCATCGTAAGCTTGCCGAACTATACCGCTTTCAAACGCTTGCATTTCGAGCGTCCCTCTTCATCTAGTTTGGTCATAGCAGCCGTCTCGCCACCTTCCCTGATGCTTCGCTGAGGACAGGACAGTTTTTTCTACCCCATCCCCGGCCCTTCCCCAATGTAATAGGGAAGGGTGACTTTACAAAGAAGACCAGAATTTATCCCGCAAAATTACAGAAAACATAAAATATTATCAAATTATGTCAACGCGCTCCCCCTCCCTGACTCGTCGGATGCCCGCCATAGAGATGGCGGGAGCGGGCTGGGGGAGCGGTAGACTATACTACTGGTCGTTCTCCCAGCGCGCCCGCACCGCATCCCACACTTCCGGATTGATCAGATGCGGCGGGCGTTCGCCACGCAAGACTTGCAGCACCTGTTCCAGCGCATGAACCACCAGGCGCCGTTTGCCGACCACGGTCGCGCTGGCCACATGCGGCGTGATGACGACATTGTCGCGGCCCAGCAGCGGGTTGTCCGCTGTGGGAGGCTCAATATCGGTCACATCCAGGCCAGCGCCGAAGAGCTGACCGCGGTCAAGGGCGGCAGCCAGCGCCGCTTCGTCCACATGCCCGCCGCGCGAGACATTGATGAAGACCGCGTCCGGCTTCATCTGCGCGAAACGCTCGGCATTCATGATGCGGTAGGTCTCGTCATTCAGGGGCAGATGCAGCGAGACAAAATCCGAGCCGCCCAGCAGCGCAGCCAGGGAGCCCGCCTTGTCGACGCCTAGCTGGCGGAAGCGATCGTCGCTGATATAGGGGTCATAGGCGACCAACTTCATGCCGATGGCGCGGGCGATGCGGCTGACGCGCCCGCCGATGCGCCCCAGGCCGACCAGACCCAGCTGTTTCTGATCCATTTCCAGCGCGACGTATTCGCCCCACAGGTTCTTGCCGCCGCCGCCCTGCAACATGCGGTCGAGCTCGTTGGTAACGCGCTTGATATTGCGCGCCACCATCATCATCAGGGTGACGGCTTGCTCGGCTGTGGAGACTGTCGGCGCGTCGGGCGCGTTGACCACGGCGATATCGCGCGCGCTGGCGGCGTCCACATCCACTTTGTCGTAACCGACGCCGGTGCGAGCGATGATCAGCAGGCGCGGCGCGCGGTCCATGGCGGCGCCGTCATAGGTGCGCCCGCCCGCCATGACGCCATCGGCTTCTTCCAGCCGGTAGAATGGATCGCTCGCGACTTGCTCGCCCGGGGCGATGCCACAGGCGACATCTTCAAACAGCGGCCGAAACTCGTCCGGGACTTTCGCTTCAAACCAGATATTGGGCATTTGACCTTGTCCTTGTTTAAGGCTTGTCGGATGCGTTATTGCTTGCGCAGTAACAGCTGGAATCCCGCCTCCATGAATAAGAATCCGCTTAGGATAGCTCCCCTGCCCTCATTTTGGGGATGCTCGCCATAGAGATGGCGAGAGGGGTCGGGGGATGGGGGTTAGAAATGTACGTTCTCGTCGACAATTTGTCCCAGGTCGTCGGTCTCGGCGCGGATCTGCTTGAACTCCGCCGTCAGCGCGCGGTTGAAAGCCGAAATGTCGGAGCTATGCATGACCAGGTTGGCGCCGGCCTTGATCCAGGCGATTTCGTGATGGGCGAAGTTGTGGTGGATGCCGATGCCGACGCCGGCCGCGCGCGACTTGCTGATGATCGCGCGAATGGCCGCGTCAAAGGTCGGGTCGTCGTATTGCTCGGGAACGCCCAGGCTGCACGAGAGGTCGTGCGGGCCGACAAGTACGCAGTCGATATAAGGCAGCTTCAGGATGTCGTCCAGCGCGTTCAGCGCCGGCACGCTTTCGATATTGATGAAGAGCGCTTTATTGGCGTTGCGCTGCGCCAGATAGTCGGCCAGCTCCGGCTCCAGCTCGGCTTTGCCGTCCAGCGCCGCGCGCAGTTTATCGCCCTTCAGCGGGCCGAACTTGACCGCGCCGCCCAACTCCTTGACTTGCTGCGGCGATTCGATATAGGGCGCGATGATGCCGTGCGCGCCGCCGTCCAGCGTCATCTGCGCCAGATAGGGGTCGGGCTCGGGGATGCGCACCACCGGCGCCAGGCCCAGCGCGGCGAAGGTATGGCACATCCAGGAGATCATGTTGCGGTCTTGCGGCGTGTGCTCGGTGTCGATGAAGACCATGTCGAGGTCGAGGTTCCGCACCACGCGCGGCCAGATCGGCGAGGGCGAATAGATCGCGGTGCCATAAACGCGCTCTCCGGCGCGCAAAGCTTGTATCAACTCTTGTCCATGCATCCTGTCTTCTCTTGTCGCTTCGGCTTGTCAGTCAGTCAGGGATATTATCTTTAGCGGCGCGATAAGTCAAAGCGGGCTTCGCCAGCAAAGGACCTGGCTGACGCAAAAGACGCGAAACTGCAGGGGCGAGCCTTGGCTCGCCCGTCGATGCCTTTGTATTTGGTTTAGGGCGACCCAACTGGCCGCCCCTGCAATCCTCTTCAACCAACAGGAAGCAGACGTGCTGCCACCGGGTCGAGCAACAGCCCGCGCGGTTTGACGTATTCGTTAGATATACGCGCACAAAAATTGCTAAGTCGATTGGCGGTTCTACGATGGCTTTCTTCAGCTCAAAACGCGAGCGCCGGCTCTGGATTGCGCTCCTCATCGTCCTGGTCGCCATTTACGCCACCCTGGGCCAGACGCCGGCTATCGTGGCGGCATTAGGCGCGGACATCATCGAAAGCGCGGAAGCCAACCTCGTCTTCGCCCTGCTGATTCTGCTCGTCGTGATTCCCGTCTTCTTCGTCGACAAGCGGCTCGCCCGCCATGAGATCGCGGTCGGCATCGGCATCCTGGCCGTTTTTCTGCTGACCTGGCTGCGGCTCGGCTCCTGGGAAGAGCGTACGCATCTCTTCGAGTACGCGTTGGTCGCGGCGCTGGCGCATGAGGCGCTGCTGGAACGGCGCGACAACGGCCGCCGCGTTCCCATGCCGACCCTGCTGGCGCTGCTCATCTCGCTGCTGCTGGGCTTGCTTGATGAGGGCATCCAATTTCTGTTGCCCAACCGCGTCTTTGACCCGGTTGATGTCGCCTTTAATTCGCTAGCCGCCTGCACGATAATCGCGGCCAGATGGTTACTCAGGCTGCTGCAGCGTTGGCTACACCGTCTCCGGCGGACTGAATGACTGAAAGCCTCATGACAACGGAGAGAACTAGTTCCAAGAAGGTAATGAGAATCGGTACATTAGCAAAGAAAACCGACAAAATATACGTAAGTGTGTAGGGGCGAGCCTTGGCTCGCCCTATACTGCAATGAACTTCCAGTCTGCCTGTTGCATGACCTACTCGTTGATACAGGCCAAGCGGAAGTCAGGAGGCGTGTCGTGAGATTGGGACTGAACATCGGCTACTCCGGCGCGCGGATTGACCTGCCGCTGGACCTGATACAGGAGGCTGATCGGCTGGGCTATTATGCCGTCTGGGCCGCGGAAGCCTACGGCTCGGATTGCATTAGTCCGCTGGCCTGGATTGGCGCCTTGACCGAAAACATCAAGCTGGGCTCGTCCATCATGCAGATGCCGGCGCGCAGCCCGGCCATGACCGCCATGACGGCTATTACGCTGGATCAGCTCTCCGGCGGGCGTTTCTTGCTCGGGCTGGGGCTGTCGGGCCCGCAAGTCGTCGAAGGCTGGCACGGCCGGCCCTATGGCAAACCGCTGGGCAAAACCCGCGAATACGTGAGCATCCTGCGGCAAATCCTGGCGCGCGAGGCGCCGCTGGTCCACCAAGGCGACCATTATCAGATTCCCTATCGCGGCGAAGACGCCACCGGCCTGGGCATCCCCTTGAAGAGCATCATTCATGGCCGGGCCGATATGCCGATCTACCTGGCCGCCATCGGCCCCAGGAATGTGGCGCTGACCGCCGAGATCGCCGATGGCTGGCTGCCAATCTTCTTCTCGCCCGCTCATTACGAATCAGCTTACGCGGCTGCGGTGGCGGCGGGGCTGGCGCGGGCGGGCGGCGACAAAAGTCTCGACAGCTTTGATATCGCGCCCTCGGTCACAGTCGTCATCGAAGACGAAATCGAGCTGGCTTACAATCAGCTGAAACCGGTCCTGGCGCTTTATATCGGCGGCATGGGCGCCAAAGGCAAGAACTTCTACTACGATCTGGCTTGTCGTTTCGGTTTTGCTGAGGCGGCTGACGCGATTCAAGACCTCTATTTGCAGGGGCGCAAAGGCGAAGCCATGAAGGCCGTGCCCGACGCGCTGGTGGACGCGGTGGCGCTGGTCGGCTCGAAGGCGCGCATCCGCGACCGACTGCAGCTCTGGCGCGACTGCCCCGTCACGACGCTGAATATCACTGCCTTCTCGGTGGATGCCGTCCGCTTCATGGCGGAGGAAATCCTCTGACCGTCGAGAGAACTGCGGTCAACAAGTCGTACGGCCCTTGGATGTTTCTCTGTGTTCTCCGTAAGCGAAAGTAAGTAATTGAAAAAATGCCGCGCATTGCCCCCATCCCCCGGC
>CAZWCV010000174.1:774-7578 GCA_964632725.1 uncultured Anaerolineaceae bacterium | reverse complement strand
CCTCTGTGTATCCTCATTTTCCTCTGTGGTAAAAGAAACGTTTCTTGAGATGAGATTTGCATGAATTACTCTGTTATGCTTGTGTGTCTCTATGGTGAATTTCTCTGTGTCTAACCCCGATTTCTTGATTTGCCCGCGAATAACAACACTGCCCTTACACGCGGTCGATCTGCGGCAGCATCACCAGGTCGCGGATCGTGACGTGGCGCGGGCGCGTCAGCATAAAGACGATCGCCTCGGCGCAGTCCTCCGATGACAGGTGCGATTGCCGCTCTTCGACCGCGCGCCGAATCTCCTCCGGCTCGTACAGGTTCTGCATGGGGTTGGCCACGGGACCCGGCGCCAGGGACATCACGCGGACGCCGTCGCCGGCCAGCTGACGGCGCACGGTATGCACGAAAGTCTGCACGGCGTTTTTGCTGGCGCTGTAGACCGGCTCGCCCACGATATCGGCCGTGCCGGCGATGGAGCTGGTGACGATGATGTCGCCGCCGCCCTGGGCTTTCATGCTCGGGATGAGGGCGTGGGCGCAGCGCAGCACGCCATCCACATTGAGCCTGAACATGCGCGTCAGCGCCTCGATGTCGCCCTCGGCGAATTGGCCCTTGACGTAGACGCCGGCGTTGGCCAGCAAGACATCGACGCGACCGAAGCGCGCCAGCGTCGCCTCGACCATGCGGCTGATGTCTGCCGGCGACGTCATGTCGGCTTGTACGACCAGGCTCTCGGCGTCCAGTTGCTCCGCGAGGGCCTGCATAGCGTCGACGCGGCGGGCGGCCAGGGTCAGCTTGCAGCCCTGCTGGGCCAGCAGACGCGCGCAGGCGGCGCCGATGCCCGAGCTGGCGCCGGTGATGATGACGACTTTGCCTTTGAGCGATTCTGACATATTGGTATTCCTTTGCGATCATCGGCTCATTCTACCCCATCCCCCAGCCCCTTGCCCCGTATCAACAGGGAAGGGGAGCTACGACTGCGCAAGCCGAGCTGGAGATTCCATTTGTCATTGGTAACGGCATTGCAATGTCCAATTCCGCCTCTAGCGACACCAGCTTCCCCCCATTGATATGGGGGGACTGAGGGGGGTAGACCAACCGCGGAATCCGCCCAACGCGGCTCCCCCTCTCCCCTTGTGGGAGAGGGGGTCGGGGGGTGAGGGGCCTCACGGCGTCAGCGTGACCTTCACCGACTCCGCGCCAGCCGCCACCATGTCCATGCCGGCCTGGAACTCGCTCAGCGGCAAGTCGTGCGTCATGATGCGCTCCATCGGCAGCAGGCCCTTGACCAGCATATCAATGGCGATGGGGTAGGTGTAGGGACTCAAATGCGAGCCGTGGATATTGAGTTCTTTGGTATCGCCGATGATGGTCCAGTCGGCCGTTACCGGCTCGCGCATGACGCTGAATTCGACGAAGGTGCCCAGCTTGCGGATCATCTGCAGGCCCTGCAGCACGGCGGCCGGGTAGCCGGTCGCCTCGATATAGACATCGCAGCCGTAACCGTCGGTCAGCTTCAGCACTTCGTCGATGACATCAATCTTCAGCGGATTCAGGCTCATGTCCGCGCCGCAGAGTTCGGCGATCTCCAGCCGCTCGTCGTTCAGGTCGATGGCGATCAGCAGGCGCGGATTCTTGAGGCGGGCCGCCGCCACCATGCCCAGCCCCAGCGGGCCGCAGCCGGCGATAACCACCACATCGTCCAGCTTGATCTCGCCGCGCTGCACAGCGTGGATGGAGCAGCCCAGCGGCTCGATGAAAGCGGCGTGACGCGCGGGCAGGGAATCCGGCACTTTGTAATTGAGCGCGCCCGCCGGGAAGAGCATGTACTCGGCCATGGCGCCGACGGTGGCTTGGCGGAAGCCGTAGACATCGTGTTTGTCCTGGCACATCCAGTACTGCCCGCGCTTGCAAAAGCGGCAGCCCCAACAGGGCACGATCTGCTCCGACACGGCCATATCGCCCAGCTGCAAGCCGTATTTCTCGCCCGCCTCCTCGCCCAGCGCGACCACCTCGCCCACAAATTCGTGACCCGGGATGACCGGCGGCTGGCAATAGCCCTCGCGCGTCTCATCGCCCCAGAACAGCGGCGCGCCCTGATAGCATTTGAGGTCGCTGGCGCAGATGCCGACTGACTGCACGCGGATGACCACCTCGCCGGCGCCCGGCCGCGGCACGCGCCACTCGTCCAGGCGGTAGTCCTCCGGCCCGTGACAGACGATAGCGGGCATGGTCTTCGGCAGGGCTTCGCTAGCTTGGTAGTTCATCAATGCGCCTTTCGATTGAAACGTCCAGTATGCCGCTATTCTAACGTCGGAAGTAGCAGAATCCAAAGCGCCGCCGCGAGCCAAGCAGGGCAATCGCATCAAAATCACTATGCGTCGTTAGCCAGGTAGAACTGGCAGAATGTACGGGCGACTCTGTGTGTCGCCCATGTAAATAGCCAAGATAGTGCGGGCGATTCACAGAATCGCCCCTAAAAGGCTTGTCCACCTAAACGGGTCAAGATCAGGGTTTGACGCTCGCAAAGTAAACAGGGGCGACTGACGGGCGGTGTCTACGCGCCCCTGTGAGTCGCCGGCTCGCTTCCGCTCCAGGCCTAGCCCCCTTTATCCCGCCATCTCTATGGCGGGCATCCCCAAAATCAATGGGGGAAGCTGGCTTCGACGTTAGCTCGCGCTGGCCAGGCTCCCCCTCCCTGACTCGTCGGGGAGGGGCTGGGGGGTGGGGTTGTAGTGGCCAGTTCTAAAGATAATTCGGTACGCAGGCCAAGGTGACTGGGCTCACCTCTCCCCGCGCCCGCGATAGCTCAGCAGCACCAGCGTCGCGAACAGACCGGCCGCCGCCCAGAGCAGAAAAGGCGCGTTCAAGCTGATCGCGCTCAAGGTATTGCCCAGCGGCGGCAGCAGCGACCCGCCCAGATTCTGCAGCATGCCGCCGAAGCCCAGCGCGCTGCCCACCAGCGCCATATCCAGCCCCCGCACTTCGGTGATAGAGGCGCCCATCATCGCCATGAAGCTGTCGAAACACAGGCCGCCCACCGCCATCGCCAGCAATACCGCCCAATAGTTGTCGCCGGCGAAATACATCAGCAGCGCGCCCAGGGTCATCATGCTCGCGCCGAATATCATCACCGGCCGCCGGCTTCCCAAACGGTCGGACAGATGCGATATCGGCGCCACGCCGATCAAGCTGGCCAGGAAAAACAGTGGAATAGCGCTGTCGGCGTCGACCGCCGCCCAGCCGATCTCGCGCAGATACGTCGGCACGTAACCCACCAGGCCTTGCGCCAGCCCGACCGCGCCGAAGACCGCCAATGCGATGGCGCGCAGCTCGCGGAAACCGGCCACACGGCGCGCCTTGGATAGCAGCTGCCGCAGGTCCAGGCGCGGGCGTGATTTTCGCTCCACCGGCGGATGCAAAACCGCCCACAAGATTGCCAGAACGATGGAGCTTAGCCCGAATGCGATCAGCACCGCGCGCCAGCCGCCCAGCAGCGGCGACAGCAGCGTGGCGCTGTAACGCGAGCCCAACATCGCGCCCAGGGCGAAACCCAGCGACATGACCCCGGCCGCGAAACCCAACTGGCGCGAGGCAAACCACTCGCGATTCAGCTTGATGAAATTCAAAGGCAGCACCGGCTGCAGCGTACCGTACAGAAACGAGAACAGAAAAAGTGACCAGAAGTCGACAGCCAGGCCGCGCAGCGCGCTGCAGACGCCGGCCGCCAGGCACATAAACACCAGGGCGCGGCGCGTTCCAAAGTAGTCGATCAGCGAGCCGCCAACGAAGGCCGTGAATATGCCCATCGCCATGGTCACGCCCCAAATTACGCCGATCTGTATCAGGTCCAGCTCCAGCGAGGCGCCGATCTCGCTGAACAGCGCCGACAAGCCGGCGATGGGAAAGCCCATGGTGACGAAGCCCGACAAGCTCACCATCGCCAGCATCACCCAGCGATAGGGGGAATGCTGTCGGTCAAGCAGTTCTGCGGGAGGAGACATCGGCCGGCTTCAGCGAGCGCCAAGCGCGTCAGGGCGCCGACGTGAGGTCGCGGTTTGACATCGGTACGGGAGCATGGCGCTGCTTATCGCTGCGGCGAACGTTTCTTGCGCTTGCGGTAGCTGAGCAGCATCAGCGTGGCGAAGACGCCCGAAGCCGCCCAGAGCAAAAAGGGTGTATTCAGCGCCACGGTCGACAGCGCATTGCCCAGCGGCGGGATGAGCGTCGAGCCCGCATTCTGCAAGACGTTGCCGAAACCCAAAGCGCTGCCCACAAATGCGATCTCCAATCCGTCGATCTCAGTCATCGCCGCGCCCTTCAACGCCATGAAACTGTCGAAGGTGAAGCCGGCCAGCGCCATCGCCAGCATGACGCCCCAGAAGTTGCCGCCCACCAAAAACATCAATAGCGTGCCTGTCGTCATCATTGACGCGCCAAAGGCCAGCACAATGCGCCGATTGCCCAGCCTGTCCGACAGATGCGACAGCGGGACGACCCCGATCAAGCTGCAAAAGAAGAATACCGTGATGGCGCTATCGGCCTCGATCACGCCCCAGCCGATCTCGCGCAGGTATGTCGGCACGTATCCCACCAGGCCGCGCATCAGACCCAGCACGCCGAAGACCGCCAACGCCAGCACCCACAATTCGCGGAAACTCGATGCGTAGCGCAGGCTGCGCAGAATCTGCCCGACATCGAAGCCGGTTTCGCGCCGCCGCTCCACCGGCGGGTGCGCCAGCGCCCAGAGCAGCCCGAGCGCGATGGCGCAAAGCCCAAGCAGAATTAACACCGGCCGCCAACCGCCCAGCAGCGGCGAGAGCACTGTGGCGCTCAAGCGCGAGCCCAGCATCAGGCCCGTGGCGAAACCGGCCGACATCACGCCTTGAGCGAAGCCCAGCTGCCGCGATGCGAACCACTCCCGATTCAGCTTGACGAAGCTCATCGGCAGAATCGGCTGCACCATGCCAAAGAACAGCGAGGATAAGAGCAGCGACTCGTAATTGACCGCGAAGCCGCGTGAAGCGCCGGCCAGGCCAGTCGCCAGACTCAGCAAAACCAGGGTGCGCCGCGTCCCAAAGGCGTCAATAAAAGCGCCGCCCAGGGGCGCGGTGAAGATCGCCATGGCCGAGCCCAGGCCCCAGATCACGCCGATTTGCACCAGGCTGAGCTCGAGCGAATCCGCGACTTCGCTGAACATCGCCGACAAGCCGGTTGTCGGGAATCCCATCATCAGAAAGCCGGACAGCGTCACCATCGCCAGGATCACCCAGCGATAAGATGAATTATGGCGCTCGCCTGGTTTAATCGACGGGGCGAAACCGAGCATGTTGCTGACCTGGTGCACGAGTAACCAAGTCATCGTATCTGAAAGCAAGCCGATAACAAGGTACAGGCTGGCGCCCCCTTCCCTGACCGAAGCGCGCGTCTGCTTGTGAGATTGCGTTTTGTAACTATAATCGATTCACAATTAGCCACGTCGTGACGGGATGACTCCTTGGCCCACTCTTCCTGCAAATTAAGCGTTAACAGCCGGCGCCTGCGCGCGGATTTCGACGCGCTGGCCGATATCGGCGCGACCATAGGCGGCGGCGTCTCCCGCCTGGCGCTCTCCAACGAGGATCTGGCCGCGCGCGCCTGGTTCGCCGACCGCATCGAAGAAGCCGGCCTGCAAGTCAAGGACGACGAAGTCGGCAATTTGAGCGGCCGGCTGCCCGCCGCGGACCCCGCCGCCCAGACGCTCATGATCGGCTCGCACCTGGATACCGTCCCCAACGGCGGCCGCTTCGACGGCGCTATCGGCGTGTTGGCCGCGCTGGAATGCCTGCGCCGTATCAAGGAAGCCGGCGTGAAACCACGCTGCCACCTGGAAGCTATTAACTTCACCGATGAAGAAGGCGCCTGGAAATCGCTCTTCGGCAGCAACGGTTTGATCGGCAAAATCTCCGCGGACGACATCAGCGATTCCCTGCACGACAATATGGCTTTCCGCGCCGCGCTCTACCGCGCCGGCATCCTGCTCGACGAACTGCATCGCGCCAAGCGTGAACCCGAATCCATTCTCGGCTATCTGGAATTGCATATTGAGCAAGGCAAACGACTGCACGAGCAGAATCTCGACATCGGCATCGTCGACCGGATCGTGGGGCGCACGACTTATAATGTCGTCTTCTATGGCGAAGCCGCCCACGCCGGCACGACCACCGCCGATGAACGCCGCGATGCCCTGCAAGGCGCCGCCGCTTATATTATCGCCGCCCACAATCTCGTCACCGACGGTTACCCGGAAGGCGTCGTCAATTGCGGCCATGTGGCGGTCGAGCCCGACAGCTTCAATGTCGTGCCGGCCGAGGCCTCGCTGCGCATCGAGTTCCGCCACCCCGACACCGCCACGCTCAAGGACATGGAAACGCAGCTCATCGCTCTGGCGCAAGATTGCGCGCGCCAGTATCGGCTGACCGTCACCACCGTGCGCGCCTTGCACCGCGCCGCCGAGCGCATGTCGGGCTACCTCTTCCGCCAAATCGAAACCGCCTGCCAGGCGGAAGGCGCGCGCTGCACCGCCATCGCCAGCTACAGCGGGCACAACGCCCAAATCATGAACCAGATGGTGCCCGCCGGAATGATCTTCTTGCCATCGGTGGACGGCATCAGCCA
Organism: uncultured Anaerolineaceae bacterium; assembly: GCA_964632725.1. Taxonomy (GTDB): domain Bacteria; phylum Chloroflexota; class Anaerolineae; order Aggregatilineales; family Phototrophicaceae; genus UBA6055. The sequence goes on along the minus strand of CAZWCV010000174.1, from coordinate 928 downwards.
TAATCCCCGCGAACATACCGAGTGGCGCCACGTCGAAATCGGCGCCAATATCTTGCTGCGGACGATCTTGCAGCTGACGGTTTAGAGGGCGCGGGGCCCCCCCCCCCCCCCCCCCCCCCCCACAAAAAGGAGGGGGGGGGTGTTGTTTGAGGGG
>CAZWCV010000174.1:0-764 GCA_964632725.1 uncultured Anaerolineaceae bacterium | reverse complement strand
CCCCTCCCCGACGAGTCAGGGAGGGGGAGATGTTTGGAAGCGGGAGTAGTGCAGGGGCGAGCCTTGGCTCGCCCGCCCGCGCAGCTGGCTCGCCCGAAATTCAGCGAATGTTTGTAGGGGCGAGCCTTGACTCGTCCGCAAAAACGAAGGGTTCCATCCATGTCCCACCTCTCCCGCCGCCAAAAAGAACGCGATATGCGCGCCGCCGGCCGCTTGCCCGACGGCCAATCCCTGACCGAAAAGTTCCCCGTCCTCACCTATGGGCCCACGCCTTCATTCGATCCCGCCAGCTGGGACCTGCGCGTTTTCGGCGCGGTCTCAGCGGAAAAGCGCTGGACCTGGGACGAATTCCAGCAGCTGCCCACCGGCAAGATGACAGTCGACATCCACTGCGTGACGCGCTGGAGCAAATTCGATACCACCTGGGAAGGCGTCATGTTCGGCGATTTCCTGCGCCTGCTCGACCTGACCGACGAGGCGCGTTTCGTCATCGCCCACTGCGAATACGGCTATACCACCAATTTGCCGCTCGAGATCATGGACGACGACGATGTCATGCTGGCCTACAAATACGAGGGCCGCTTCCTGCACGAGCCCGAGCTGATGGAGCACGGCGGCCCGCTGCGCACGGTGGTGCCCAAGCGCTACTTCTGGAAGAGCGCCAAATTCCTGCGCGCCCTCGAGTTCAGCCCGGTGGATAAACCCGGCTTCTGGGAGCAAGGGGGCTATCACAACGACGGCGACTTCTGGAAGCAAGAGCGCTT
>CAZWCV010000173.1:0-7581 GCA_964632725.1 uncultured Anaerolineaceae bacterium | reverse complement strand
GCGCCCCAACCCCAACGACGCCCCGCCAATCCGCGCTGGCCAGGAAGTCAGCATTATCAACGAGCGCGACGCCTTGACGCGGCTGGCCGGGCACCCGGTCTTGACCGAGCTGCTGGGCAGCGGCCAGTTTTTCGTGGGCGGCATCCCGCATCAATACATCGTGATGGAGCGCGCCGAGGGCGTCATCATCGCCGACGAGGTCGTCAGCCTGGCCGGCCAGCATCAACGCTTGCCGGTGCTGGAAATGCTGGAAATCATGGACCGCCTTATCAACCTGCTGCGCTCGGCGCATGACAACGACATCGTTTACAACGATGTGGACGCCAAACACCTGTTTTGGAATCGCGACAAATACCAGCTCAAGGTGATCGACTGGGGCAACGCCGTTTTCATGGAAGGCGATGAAGCCACGCCGCAGGGCATCAGCCGGCAGACCGACGTCTTCCAGCTGGGCGAGCTGCTGTATTTCATTTTGTCGGGCGGTCGCCGCGTCGAGGTCCCGCGCGACGCCGACGCCGAATTCGAAGTCGATTTTCACCAGGACAGCGACGCCATCGACATGAGCCTGCGCGCCATCGTCACGCGGGCGGTGCATCCCAATTTGCGCTATCGCTACGCCTCGCTGTCGGAGATGAGCGCCGATTTGCTGCGCTATCGCAGTCCGCTGGAGCGCGACCGCAACGCCATCGTCACGCGCGCCATCGACAAGCTCAAAACGCAAGACCTGAGCCGCAACGATCTGCTGGCTCTGCAGGCCAATCTGGGGACGGCGCTGCGGCAGAACCCGGCTTATCCGGCCGCGCGCAACACCAACCAGGAAATCATCGACCGCCTGCGCGATCTGGAAGTCTCGGCCGATCTGGACGCCGTGAAAATCTACATGCAGGGCGAGCACTGGGCCAGCGCAGCCGAGCTGCTCACGGAGCTGCGCGAGCGCGCGGGCAGCAAAACCGGCGCTCTGGTGCACTTGCTGCTGGACTGGTGCCTGATCCTGATGGAGAGCCAGCCCGCGCCAATGCCGCCTCCCCTCGCGCAGTCGATCGCGCTGCTCTTCGACTATCGCGCCGACAAAGTCGCCAACCTGCTGCTGGCCGGCGAAGGCTACGACGAGGCCGCGCGCGTCTTGCAATGGCGCCTGGCCGAGCGCGTGACATCGCATTTCCCGGACGTATTGCTGCTGCAGCCCAATCTCTTTCGGCTTGATGGCGCCATAGAGCAGCTGGAAGCCGATGGCATTCCGGTGGACGAGGCGCAAGGCATCCTGCGCGGCATCCAGCGCGCGCAGCGGCAGATAGCGGGGATGGACGACCCCGGCGCCGGGAACCTGCGCGACAGCTATCGCGAGATGGTCGATAACTTGTCGCAGCTCAACGCCAACTTGCAGACGCTCAGCTTGCAGCACGAATTTTCCGAGCGCCGTCTGCCGCTGAACGCCTTGACGCGGGCGCTGAACGCCGCCATGGCGCTGGCGGACAATATGCACGTCATCGGCAAGCAAGCGGCCAATAACCCGCGCGACGCCCTGACGGCGCTGGACGCCAGCCGCGCCATCGACCCGCCCAATCCGGTCTGGGACAAGATAGAGGACTACCTCGGCCTGCTCTACGAGATTTTGCAAAACAGCCAGACTTATGTGCCGGCGGCCGACGGCTCCGACCTGGAAAAGTGGCTGATGGCGAAACATGAGGAATTGACGCCCTTCGCCGGGCAGTTATTCGACGAGATGCTCAGCGAAATGCTGGAGGGCATTGAGACGGCGCAGCTGGCCTGGAAGCGTTATCGCGATGTCATCGTGGCGGGCGACCGCGCCGAAGCCACCGGGACGCTGGAAGCCGCGGCCAATACCGTCAGCACCATCAGCCCCACCCTGGCCAGTTGGTTCAATGAACTGCGGACGGTCGTGGACAAAGCGGGCTATGTCGAGCGCCATTCGGTGCCCGGGCATTTGGGCCGGACAATGGCTGATGGCTGGGCGGCTTTCGACCAGGGACAACTGGCCGATGCCCAGCGGCTGGGGCAGCAAGCGCTGGAGATCGCCCGCAGCGAGAGCGAGCAATTCATCGCCGAGCGGCTTTGGAAGCTGTCGCGCGCGCTTCGGGACTGGGTCGAGCGCAACGGCGTCGAGAGCGAAGAGCGCACGAGCAAGGCGCTGCTGGATATCGAAGACCTCTTCACCGACGGGGAGAACCGCGCCATCAACGGCTTCGCCACGCAGATGCCCAGCACGGAAACCTACCTCAAGGCCATGGGGCAAGGTTTGGTGCAAGGCTTCGCCAACTCCAATACGGCGGCGCTGCGCATCCTCTTCGCCCAGTACATATTGTCCGGCGTGCTGGACGCCCATGACGGCGCCATCGACGACGCGCGCTTCTGGCAGGCGGCGGCGCTGCGCGCGCTGGCCGACTCAGCCGAAACGCACGTTGCCCTGCGCAAGCTGGACGAATACATCGCCCGGCGCGACAGTCTGCTGGGCGCGCAAGCCATCTTCAATCAGGTAACGGGCGCGCATATCAGCGACAGCATCTCTGAGTTGGCGCGTCAGCTGGAGGGCAACGCGGAAGCGCGGCTGCTGGCGCCGGGCATTCAGAGCCTGCGCGCCCTGGATTCGGCCTTGCAAGATTGGGCCGATGCCGAATTTCGCGCCGCCGGCAACAAAATCGACCAGGCGCTGCGCGGCATCACCGAAGCCGAGTCGAACGCCGGCATCGACCTGACAGCCTACCGCGCCTGGATGGAAGAACTCAACGCGGCCCTGGCCGAGCTAAGCGTCAAGCGGCGCAGCTTGATGCAGGAGATTGACCGCCACGTGGACGAGCCGCAAGAAGTCGTGCGCGAAGCCATCCACTTTCAAGCCGATGTGACAGAGGACTTGCTGGGCTTCAAACACGCGCAGATGATGCTGGGCTGGCGCGATACCTACGAAGCCTTCCTGAGCGCCTACCAGGGCGACAAACGCCGCAGCCAGAAGCTGGGGGCGATGGACGAACTCTTCAAAGCCATGTTCATCGATCGCAACCCGGCCTACCCGCTCTTCCGGCATTGGTACCGAGCTGTCGAAGCCATGCCTGAAGAGCCGGAAGAACCCGAAGCGGAAGCAGAAGCCGAGGCGGCAATCAAGGCGCCCGAGCCGGTCGAGCATGCGCGGCCGCCCGAGCCGCTGCCGCTGGACCTGGAAGCGGAAGTGACCGAGCGCTCCGGCGGGGGCAACCGCTGGCTCTTCAACCTGGCGCTGGCGGCGGGACTGGTGCTGGTGGTCGGCGGCTTGCTTTCCCTGGCGGGCAGCGGCCGGCTTGATGACATGATGGCGGCTCTATTGCCCGAAGCCGAGGCGACAGAAATCGCGCCGACCGCAGCCAGCGAGGTCGAAAAGCCGGCAGCGGAGACGGCGCGGAAACTAGCGCCGGTCCTTGACAAGCGCGAAGCAAGCGAAGAAAACGAGGCAGTCGCGGCGACCCAGGCGCCCACAAGCCTGCCCGAGCCTACCGCTATGGCGACTGACGCGCCTGCCGATGCGCCGACAAAAGCGAGCGCGACCGCGGCGCCAACCCGGGACCTGCCTGCCGAAGGCCTGACGGGCGGGCAGAATCTGCTGGAACTCTTCGGCAGCGCGGAGGCGCAGTCACTGCCGTCTGCGGGCAGCTTCCGGCGGCAGAACGGCTCCTGGCGTTTGGGCGGCGCCAGCGCTACCGCAGGCGAGACCCTGTTCCTTTACCCGCCGGCGCAGCTGCTGGAGAGCCACTACGGCAACGACGCGGCCCGCCGCATCAGCCGGGCGCAAGCCGAGATAACGCTGCAGAGCATGAATCCCGATGAAGAAGCGGTCTACTTCGGCATCGCCCTTCGCAGCGCCGACGGCGATGAAACAGCCGGCATTCAAGTCCAGCAAGTCGGCCCGCAAGTCATCAGCCTGGCGCTGTATCAAGACGGCGAGGCCGATTTCGTCAGCCAGCGCTCGGTGAATAACGTCATCGCGCGGCTGCGGCTGGAGCGCGACGCTACGAGCGGGGCGGTCAGCGCCTACTTCAACGACGCGCCGGTGGGCGAGCCGATGCCATTCACGCCGGCGGATGCGGGCGCGCTGCCGGTCATCTTCGTCAAGGATGGCGGCGTGGTCATCGGCGTGTCGGCCTGGGATGTGACGCTGGAATAGCGCGAACGGGCGGCTGAATGCGACGGCCGGCGCCTTGCCCAAATGCAGCGTGAACTGTCCCGCCGCCAAAGACTTCAACGCCTGACCCGCAGATCAGTCCGTCTCGACGCTGTCAAAGAACTCGGGCGGTTTGGAGCCGATGAAAGCGAGTACCTTGTCGATGTCGTAGCCCACTTGCTCGAGGAAACCCAGGATGTCGATGAGCACCCAGTTCTCCGCCAGCTTATCCCCCTCGACGCGCCAGAAGTCCATGTAGCGCAACTTGATGGGCTTTCCGCTGGCGGGAATGCCGAACCATTCGCCGGTATGCGTGGCGTGCTGAAAACCGTGCGCGGCGACGTAGTCGCCCTCAGCGATGCGGATTTCGTCGCGCGCCACCTTGTCAGGAATAGCATTGATGGCGGGCCGGCGCAAGACCTCCTCAAATTCCTTGACGCCGCGCAGGGTACCGATGCCCGCCGGGCCGTACCAGGCCATGTCCTCGGTCCAAAACTCCTCCATAATCCCGAGTACGCTCTTGTTCAGCGCTACGTACAAGCGCTCAATCAGCTCCTTGTTCTGTTCTTCACGGCTTTTTTCAGTGGACATACTTTCATCTCCTCGGCCAATAGCCTGACAAATGCCTTCCGCGTCCAATGGGCGTCTAATGCCTCGCAGGCGCAACGCCAATTGTTCGATTCTGGATTACAATACTACTGTATCCAGTATTCGGACAGACGTATTGCGGCGCAAATGACGCGCACGCCGCATAATCCGGCGTCGGACCAGCAGACTGTGGTCCGGGCAGTCTGGCCGTCGGGCAACCTGTCAAACGGGACGAGACATTTGCGCGCAGGGAGGCGTAAGGGATGAACATTGGAACAGGCAGTGCGGAGCGCCAGGTCTACATTGGCGGGGAATATGTCCCTGAAAACGAGGCCCGGGTCTCAATCTTTGACCATGCCGTGCTCTATGGCGACGCCGTTTTCGATACGGCCTGCGCCTGGGGCGGCCAGCTATTCAAACTCGACGAACATATCGACCGGCTATTCGAATCCGCACACGCCCTGAAAATCGAGATCCCGCTCGACAAAGCGGGCGTCAGGGAGGTCGTTCTCGAGATTATGCGGCGCAACAAGCTTGACAGCGCTTACATCAAAATCATTGTCACGCGCGGGGTGGGACGCATGCCGCTGATGAGTCCCTACAATTGCGAGCCCAACCTGATCGCCTTCGCCATCCCTTACCTCAGCCTCATCGACAGCGGCGTACAGCAGGAGGGCATCAGGGCGGGCATATCGTCCATGCGCCGGATTCCTTCCGAGTCCCTGGATGCCAAGATCAAGTGCTGCAATTACCTGAATCACATCCTGATGCGCATGGAGGCAAACGAAGCCGGGCTGGACGAGGCAATCGAGCTCGACATTGGCGGCTACGTTGCCGAGGCGCCCGGCTACAATGTCTTCATCGCCAAGCAAGGCGTATTGTACACGCCAGGCGAGAACATCCTGGTGGGCGTGACCCGGCAGACGGTCATGGAGCTGGCGGCGGCGGCGGGCATGGAGACCGTCGTGGGCAGATTGACCGCTTTTGATCTCTATAACGCTGACGAGATTTTCCTGACCAGCACGGCGGGCGGCATCTTCGCCGTCAGGGAGCTGGACGGGCGGCAGATTGGCGGCGGCAAGCCGGGCCCCATAACGCAATTGCTGAATCAACGCTATACGGAGCTGCTCGAGAGCGGCGAGCAGAGCACGCCAGTTCACCCGCCGGCGGACGGATAGGCGCGGGCCGCCAGAGCGCGGCAGCCGTGAACGCTTCCTGCGCTCACCGCCGACAGCGTCGTTAAGCCCGGACAGTATCGCTAACCTTGATCTGAACAGGAGTACGGCATGGGTATGCAGAACTTTGCGCCGGAGTTTCAAACGCCGGAGCAATATATCATCGACATCACCTACATCATCTGGGAAGAGGAAAATGTAGGGCGCATCCGTGACTGGTACGCGCCCGTCTGCCCGATTCGGTCCCCGCACGGCGTCATGAACACGGCCGAAGAAATACTCAACGAGACGCTGGAGCAGATGCACATTTTCGCCAACAGGAAACCACTGGCCGATGATGTGATCATTGGCGACAAGCCCAGCGGATTCTACTCGTCGCATCGCGTGCGTTCAGTGGGCCGGCACATGGGGGACAGCGAACTGGGCCCGGCGACCGGACGCGCTTACCAGGGGCTGGGCATCGCCGACTGCCTTTGCCGCGACAACCAGGTCGTCGAGGAATGGAAACTGCGCGACCACGCTTCATTTGTGCGGCAGCTCGGCATGGATCCGGTGGCGCATGGCAATGCTCTGGGCAAGAACAATCCCCAAGCCTACGCCATCGGCAACGACGCCATGCGCGCGCGCTGGGCCGACGAAAACGGACTGACCATCCTGGGCGACCAGCTTATCGCCAATCGCATTATCGACACATGCGACGCGCTCTGGAACGGGAATCACCTAAACGCTGTGGCCGAACAATATACGGCGGCGGCGCGCTTTGAAGGGCCGAGCGGCCATCTCAGCTATGGTCGCGAACCGATAAGCAATATACTGGCCAGCATCACGGCAGCGCTGCCCGCGGGACGCTTCGAGCCGCATCATCTCATCGTGCGCCAGCAGCAAGATCGGGCGGTAAGGGTGGCCTTGCGTTGGACCTACTGCGGCGCCCACAGCGGTATCGGTCGTTATGGCGCGCCGACGAAGGTCCCCGTAACCATCCTGGGCATCTCCCAATTTGAATTGCATGACGGCTTGATCGCCAGCGAATGGATGGTGGTGGACGAAACCGCCATTTACGCCCAGATCGCCGCCTACCAGGAGGCTGGCGACTAGACGGCGATCCGGTTGTGGTCCGCGTTTATTCGACCGCTTCGGCGATGGCGTCCGGCGCCCTGACCGCAGCGCCGTTGCTGCCGTTCTCGGCCGACATCGCCGCGCCAACGCCCATGGTGCTGACGAAGTTCTGCACCATCGCGGTCAGCTCCATCGGCAAAACGAATTTGGTCGAGGGGCTGCTGCCGACTTTTTCGAGCATTTCCATGTATTGCAGGGCCATGGTCTTGCTGTCGATATCGCGGGCTTGCTCGTGGATGGCTCGCAGCGCCCTGGCGTAACCCTCTGCCGTCAGCAGCTGCGCCTCGCGCTCGCCCTCGGCTTTGAGAATCTGCGATTGTTTCTGGCCTTCGGCTTCCAGGATGGCGGATTGCTTGCTGCCTTCGGCGCGGGCGATGGCGGCTTCGCGCTCGCCTTCCGCCAGCGTAACTTCGGCGCGGCGTTCGCGCTCGGCGCTCATCTGTCTGTTCATGGATTCCTGGATGGCGCGCGGCGGCTCAATCTCGCGGATTTCGACCGTGGTGATCTTCATGCCCCAGCGCTCGGTCGTCTCGTCCAGCTTGACGCGCAGCACAT
>CAZWCV010000172.1:0-7623 GCA_964632725.1 uncultured Anaerolineaceae bacterium | reverse complement strand
AAGAAGCCAGCGTCGTCATCGGCGAATACGGCAGCCGACTCTGTGATCTGGAAGGATTCATGGGTCACAAGGAGCAGTGTGATCTGCGCCTGCGGCGGTATGGGGGCGCGGGCTGAACTTTCTTCATCAATGAAACCAAGGCGTGACCACTTCGCTCCATCAAACAAATACTCCATACGGCGCAACATCTTTTCAACTTGGTAGATGCCATGAAGCAGCCTGAAGAATCTGAGTCTCATTAAATTCGTCAGCATCAAGTCTCATTTAAGACGACAGAATAGATTGCGGCAAAAGATACATTTGAGCGCTAGAAATCTATGACATCTTCAACCTAATACTAGTAAAGTCTTATCGAATTATTTATGATTGCACTACCGTTACAGTTAGTGGGCCCACAAACCCAGACAGGTTGGCATCATGGTAAACTCCCTCTTTCGTCGTCTCGTGCTGATTTTTCTGCTCGCTGGCGCGAGTCTGTCGGCGCAGGCGGACGACAATCCTGTAATCGCTCTTTTGCACTGGTCCGACGGCGGCATGCAGAGTCAGGTAACTGACGGTTTGTTTGATCTGATGATGGATTATGGTCTGATCGGCGAGCAAGAATTGATGAAGTCTGTACCCGGTGAAGACTTTCACGGCGAGCATATCACTATACTCTGGCGCAACGCAGGTAGCGATCTCACTTTGGCGAACGCGATGATTGAAGAGGTGTTAGACGAAGGCGCTGAGATACTAGTCACGATGATGACCGCCGTGACCGAACTGGCGGTCAAGATCACCGCAGAGTCCGGCATTGAACCGACGCCCTTGGTCATCTTCTCGCTGGTGTCGGCGCCCTTCGCTTCGGATATCGCCGATTCGCCCTGCGACAAGCCCGATCATGTGGTCGGCACCTACTCGCTTCGAGACTACGAAGAGATTATGGGGCTGCTGTCCTTGCTGGACATGGATATTGAGCGCGTCGGCTCATTTGTGAACAACACCCTGCCCAACAGCGTACATGCTGCTGATCAAATCAGCAGCTATGGCGCGAATCTCGGATACGCAACCGACATCCAGTCGATTGTCGAAATGACTGATATCGCTATCGCTACGAACATTCTGCTGGACAAAGGAGCAGACGCGCTGATCGTCAGCGCCGAGTGCGACGAGATGGCTGACAATATGCCGGTGATTATGCAAGCGGCCGAGGAGTCTAGTATTCCGGTGATGTCGCTTGTTCCAGCCTATGCGTCGCTCGGCTCTCATGTCGGCGCTGGCTTTGACGCGCAATATCGAGAAGGCGTGGTTCAAGGGCAACTGCTGATCGCCGCGCTGGAAGGCAGGCTTGATGCCGCCAATACTCGCATCCACGCGCTGCAATCTACTGGTGTAGCGTTGAATCTTGATACGATAAAAGCGGCTGGCATCACGATATCTATGAATCTGCTCAACCGGGCGGACTGGGTGGTGATGAATGGCGAAAGCACGGAGAAACTCGTCACGTCGTCGCTGACTGGCTTCGACATTGAAGAGCGTCGCGCCATTGATGCGGCCTTTGTCGAAAGCCTTGCTTGCGGGGTTTAAGTTATCGCGAAGAGCCTGGAGCAAATCTCGATTGCTCCAGGCTTGGAACAATGCGTCGTGATTGTCAAGTAGTGTATTGCTTACACGATGAACGCAGCGCGATTGCGCACACATGTTTCACTTGCTGGAATAAATGAGTTTCTACAAAGCGTCTGTTATGGCGATCATTTCATTCGAGTTGCTTTTTCCGACGCGAAGTCTTCAACTATTTAACCCTTCATAGCGCGATTTAACGACTGGTTGTCGGTCTCTGCCTCCGCTCCGTAATCATGTCGAGCAATTCATGCAAATGAAATATCGATACAGTTAGAGCGTTACTGTCTTCCGCTCATCCACCACGACCGTGCCCGCCATCTTGTCATGCCAGGCCTGCTTTTCCCTATCGGCGAACGCCCAGATATAGCCCAGCAAGAAAATCTGGCTGATCATGTAACCGAGCACATTGCGCAGCAGCGCGTCCAATACGCTGATGCGCCTGCCGTTCTTCTTGACGACGCGCATTCCGAAGACCATCTTGCCCAGGGTCTGGCCGTTGAAGAGCGTCATCAGCACGACATTGTAGACGGCGCTGACCGCCAGATTGACCGGCAGCGCGTCCGACTGGAATTGCGCCATGGCCGCGTTGATGGCATCCAGGTCGGCGCCGGCCATGGCGTCGTTCAAGGCGGCGAAAGGGCCACCCGCGAATAAGACCGCGAAGGAAAATATGCCCACGATGAAGCCGTCGATGACAATGGCGATAAAGCGCTTGCTCAGCGGCGCCAGTTTGATCTGCCTTGGCGGCTCGTCGATCGGTTCGGCGGACGCGGGCGGCGGCTCGGGCGAAATCTTGTCCGGCTGCTTGATATCGGCCAACTCCTCGAGCGCGGGTTTGTACGCTGGGTCCAGCTCCAGCGCCCTTTCCAGATAGTCGACGCGCTGCCCGTGATTCAGCGCCGCCTGCGCCGCCAGGAAGTAGGCGTCGGCGCTTGGGTTTTCCTTAAGCTCGCGCTTGACCAACTCCCGCGCCTCTTCCATACGAAAGCCGTCGAGCGCCCGCTGAATTTCCGCCATTCTGTCGCCCATGCGCCTCCCCCGTCGCGCGTCTCGCAATTGACCGCTATCTTACCTGATTTTGCGCCGCCTGTGTTATGATACCGCTTGCGCTTTGACCAGTCGCAAAGGGAGAGACGCGCGCGGTATGAGTGACATTCGCCAACAAGTGGGCGCCAGCAAAGCCGGGCGTCGCTTCATCGCGCAGATGCGCTATTATAATGCCGGCGAGTTCGCCAAGTTGCGCGGCTTTATGCGCAGCGGCTACTACGACTTGATTCTGATGGAGAACCCGGTCGAGCGGCGTTTGCTGGATTTGAAAGCCACGCGCCGCTTGCATGGCCGCCTGAAGGTTGACCGGGTGGAAGCGGCTGAAGATTACGCCATCCAACTCATCCTGAGGGGCGAGAAGGGCGGGGCGCGCCTGCGCCTGCAACTGAAGGTCAACGAGAGCTACCCGCATCAGGTCACGCATTATTCGCTGCTTCCCTTGGAAGATGACAACTAGGCCACCGATATGACCCTAGAGCGTTCGACAGCGATTCTGCCCCGGCTAAACATCAACTCCGAACTGGCGACCCGCATCCTGACCGGCTTCATCCGCGACAGTATGACCAAAGCCGGCATGTCGCGCGCCGTCATCGGCTTGTCCGGCGGCATCGATTCGGCGGTGTCGGCTGCTGGCGCTGCGTATGCCTTACCGCAGCTCGTCGGCGGAGAGCCTCAGCGATGCCGAAGCCGTGATCGAAGACCTGGGTCTCCCGCATTTGACCGTGCCCATCAGCGACATGGCGGACGCGCTGATCAGCCGCTTCCCTGAGATGAGCAAATTGCGCCAGGGCAATATCATGGCGCGCCTGCGTATGATCGCGCTTTATGACCAATCCATGGCCTGGGGCGGCCTGGTGATGGGCACCAGCAACAAAACCGAATTCCTGCTGGGTTACAGCACCATTTACGGCGACAGCGGCGTCGCCCTGCATCCGATCGCCGACCTGTACAAATATCAGATTCGCCAGATGGCGCGTTATCTGGGCGTTCCGCGCTCGGTCATCGACAAGCCGCCCTCGGCTGATCTGTGGATTGGGCAGACTGACGAGGACGAACTCGGCTTCACCTATGACCAGGCCGACCAGGTCTTGTTCCTGCTGGTCGACGAACGCTATACGGTGGATGAGGTGGCGCAGGAAGGTTTCGACCGCGACTTTGTGGCGCAGATTTGGGAGCGCGTCAAAGCCAACCACTACAAACGCACGATGCCCAATATCGCCAAGCTCAGCCAGCGCAGCATCGGGCACGACTTCTTGTATTTACGCGATTACACCGGGCGCGCCGGGCGCGTCTGAGCGATCAGCCGTTGATTTTGCTGGGCTGAATCTTGTAGATGACGCGTTGCTCCTTGCCCTTGCCTTCGGGATTAAAGGCGTAGTAATCGTCATTCCCGGAATAAACGCCCGAGAGCTTGTTGATATGCGCCACGGCCGCGTCGGATTCGTCGAATTCCACCACTTCGCCGCGGATCTCCGCCCAGTTGAAGTCGTTATCCGGGTCCAGCACCATCACAGTGACTTTGGGGTTGGCGCGGATATTGCGGTCTTTGCGCCGCCCGACCGCCGAGTTTATCCAGACCTGGTCGCCTTCCGCGCTGGCCCAGACCGGCGTCACTTGCGGCTGGCCATCCGGGTTGCTGGTGGCGAAGGCCACCACAATCGGCCGATCCAGCAGGTCTCTTACACGTTCAGGTATCGCTACGGACATGAACTCCCACTCCTTCATTGCTTGTTCTGGACAGCGATTGTAGCGGAAAGCGTCAATGCGCGTCAGTCTCTTCATCAGGCGCCAGCAGGTCGCCTATTCCGGCTGGCGGCGAATCGGGATCGGATGTGATTCCAGCGGATTGCGCTGGCCTTTCCGGCGCAGTCGCCGCGGCCCCGCCGTTCTGTTGCTGATGCAGCATCCCGGCCAGCAATCGCGTCATGTCATCGCGCAGTCGCGCCTTGTATTCTTTGTAATTCTCGCCCGGCAACTGACCGTTTAGCGTAAAGGTAAAGTGCTCGGGGACGCGCGCGCCGATCTGGCCCATTTCCGGCTCCCAATGGTCTATCAGATGCCAGGCGCCATTGCCGAATTGATATAGCTCAAACAGAACGCGCACTTCACCCAAGGGGCCGTCCAGGCGCATATCCATCGCCAGCGGCAGGGCGCGGTTTTGCTTTTCGATGGCGGCCAGGGCCGACTTGCACAGCCGCTTCGACACCGGCGCCAGCGCCTTGCGCAGCGCGACCGAATCCAGCCCCGGCGCCCGGCCCAGGACGCGATTCAGCTGCTTGTTGATCTTGCGCGACATCACCACTTCGGTGCGGCTGATGCGCCCGTAGATATCGTATTGCACCGTGCGAATCGCCTTGATCGTCCAGCCGCGCAGAATGTCGCCATCATGGCTGAGCAGCCGCTTGATTACCGTCACTTGATCGGGTGCGCCGGCTGCGCTTATGGCGCTGCTCTGCGCGTGGAATTGCCAGGCTTGCCGCCGCCCCAGGGCTGAATTGGGGTCGTGCCAGTTATTGACCGCATAGGGCGGCTGCCAGGGTTCAAACTTGGGCGGCCGCCGGAATATCAGCCGCAGAATCAAGCTCAGCAGCCACACGCAGAACAGCGCCGCCAGCGTCAGCCCGGCGAATATCAGCAAATCGCCGCTGCTGTATCCCCGTCCGTTGATTTCGATGCCATCCGCCTGGAAGTTCAAGCCCAGGTTCAGCAGCGGAATATACAGATCATAAAGCTGCGGAGGCGCGCTTGCGCCGGGAGCGCTGGCGCTGCCGTCGCCAGACAGTCCGGCATCGGCCCGGTTGATAATGAAGAGCTGGATATTGTTGCGGGCGATGGGGCTGCCTTCCAGTTCAAACTCGTCGATGCCCGCCTGGATCTGTATCGAGACCTTGTCCTCCGGCAAATCCGCCAGCGGCAAAGGCAGCGCGAAGCTCCGCGACGAATCGCCGGGCAGCGCCGGCAAGCTTTCGCTGGAAAGTACCCGGCCGCTCTGATATTCGGAGATGATGATCTCGGCTGCCGTCAAGGCGTCGCCGCCCTGATTGGACACCGTGAAGCGAACGAGGGCCGCGTCCGCCGTATAGCTCACGCCGTCAACCGTGACAGCGTAGTCGCGCGGCCGGGCTTGTGCGGCGGCGGCAAAAGCGCAAAGAAATATCAATATCAGCAGCTTGAAACGAGCCATCGAATTCCGCCCTGCAAGTGGCGTGACATCATGCCCGTCGCGCCTCGGCCTTGCGTCTACTATAATGCCGATACGTCGCTTGTCCAAGCGTTCAGCCGGCCGGCCAGGGCAATCGCATGCATTCGGCTAATACCGCAGGCCAGTAAGGCTTGTCCGGTAAAGCGGGAATCGCGCCGCGACGCTGAATGTCAGCAATTGACCGCCAGGGCCGAGGTGTTTGATCAAGGATTTAGACGCTTTCTTGACCCTATTGTACTGTCTAAATGACGACTGGTACAAAGCGAATATGAGAAACAAAAGCGCGAATTGTCCTGGATGCGACAGCGCATGCGCGCAGGGCAATTCGATACGTTGCTTTCGTTGATCGCCGGGACTCTCGGCGCCGTAGCGGCAGCCTGGCGATGAAACAGACCTTGCAGAGCGCCGACGGTTCTTGCACGCTGAACTGCTGCGCTTGCACGCGGCGCTGGAATCGAAAGTTGTCATAGGCTATGCTGTTGCGAGCGCTGACAGTTGGCTGCGCGGGACTTGCAAATGGCGGGCGCTGCGAGCCGCTCGGCGCGCGTCAATGAATAGGCGAAGCAAGGAGACCGATATGCCCGAGCAAGCGCGCGTGGCGCGATCCCTGGAGCTCTATCGGCGAGCGGAGGCGCTAATCCCCGGCCGTACGCAGCTGATAAGCCGGCGCTCGAGCCAGTTCGCGCATGGCCACAGCCCTGTTTATGCGGGCCGAGCCAAGGGCGCGCGCTTCATTGATGTGGACGAAAATGAGTACATTGACTGGGTCAACGCGGTCGGCGCCATTATATTGGGCCATGCCGACGAAGCCGTCGACAGCGCCGTCAAAGCGCAGATTGACCGCGGCAGCATCTTCACGCTCAACAGCGCCCTGGAGATCGAGCTGGCCGAGTTGCTCAACGAGGTCATCCCCAGCGCGGAGATGGCGCGTTACACCAAAGGCGGGGGCGAAGCGAACGCAGTGGCGGCGCGGATCGCCCGCGGCGCGACCGGCCGCAACCTGATTCTCTTCAGCGGATATCACGGCTGGCACGATTGGTATCAGTCGGCCAATTATCTGGTTGATCCCGAAAGCGGCGAGTTCCCTTTCGCTGGCATTGAGCCTGTCGGCGTACCGGCGGAGCTGGCGGGCACGGCGCTTCCATTCGTCTGGGGCGATCTGTCGGAGTTGCGCGACTTGCTGAGCGCGCATGAGGGCGAGGTCGCCGCGATTATGATGGAGCCGATGCGCTCGCAATTGCCGCCGCCGGGCTACCTGGAAGGGGTGCGGCAACTGGCGCATAGACACGGCGCCGCGCTAATCTTTGACGAAGTCTCATGTGGGTTTCGGCCGCGGATCGGTGGCGTGCAAGCATACCTGGGCGTGACGCCGGATATGACCGTGCTGGCCAAGGCCATGTCCAACGGCTATCCGATGGGTGCGGTGGTCGGTTCGCGCGCCTGGATGGAACCGGCCAGCCGCATGTTCATTTCGAGTTCGTATTGGAGCGACAATCTCGGCCTGGCGGCGAGCTTGACGACCATCCGCGAACTCGACCGGCGCGATTCCGCCAAGCGCTTCGAGGCGCTAGGAGCGGCGCTAATTGAGCACATCAATCAAGCGCTGAGCGACGCGAGTTTGGCGGGATCGTGCGGCGGAATGTTCTGGAATCCAGTGATTCAGCTTGACTTGCCCGACGAGAGCTTGCGCGCTGTGGCCAACACCATCTTCATCCAGGAGATGGCGCGCCGCGGCATTCACTGCAATATGAGCTTCAAAGCCACGCTGGCGC
>CAZWCV010000171.1:0-7673 GCA_964632725.1 uncultured Anaerolineaceae bacterium | reverse complement strand
GACCGCTGCTTCCACAAGTCCGCGCACGGTATCGACATCGGCGACATCGCCCGGCGTTGCCAGGCAGTCTGCGCCGGTTTCGGCAGCGATGGCGTCGGCGGCCTGTCGCGCGCGACCGGCCACGATATCGTTCAGCAGCACATTCGCGCCCTCCGCGCACAACTGACGCGCCACTTCGTAGCCGATGCCCTCGCCCGCGCCAGTGACGATGGCGGTTTGATTTGAGAATCGCATCTGTGTCATAATCCCATTCACTTCGGTGCATGTAGTCCAACTATTTTTACCACCGAGTACACCGAGGTAATAGAGGACACAGAGAATCCATTATACGCAGGTAATTGTAGGGGCGAGCCTTGGCTCGCCCGCCAGTACAAAACGGAATAGCGGTGAAAGCCACTAGGATGCGACTTGGCTGTGGTATGTGACCGTCGGCGCTCAAAATTGTTATGAGAATGGAAATCTTCGCGCCCTTTGTGTCTTTGTGACTTTGTGTTACACCTCAATTCTCGGTGTACTCGGTGGCAAAACAACCAGGAGACAACACCATGCAGAGCGACATCTACGGCGGCGCGGAACTGCTGCCGACCACCCGCACGCGCGGTCAAGGCCGGGACGGGCGGCTGCCCCTGGACGAGGACATGCTGCTCAATGAAGCCAGCGGCAACCTCTTCGCCATGACGCAGAATGTCGCCATGGGCTGGCATCCCGAAGAGGTCAACCGCGAGCAGTACATCATCGTCAGCACCAAAGGCGGCTTGCGCGCCGAAGACGGCAGCCCGGTCGCGCTGGGTTATCACACCGGGCATTGGGAGATCAGCCTGCTGGTCAAGGAAGCGGCCGAGACCATCCGCGCTCAAGACGCCATTCCCTTCGCGATTTACTGCTCCGATCCCTGCGACGGGCGCTCGCAAGGCACCAGCGGCATGATGGACAGCCTGGCTTATCGCAACGATGCCGCCGTAGTCATGCGGCGCATGATCCGCTCGCTGCCGACGCGCGACGGCGTCATGGGCGTCGCCACTTGCGACAAGGGGCTGCCCGCCGCCATGATCGCGCTGGCCGGCTGTGGTGATTTGCCCGGCATCATCGTGCCCGGCGGCGTGACCCTGCCGGCCGAAGGCGCGGAAGACGCCGGCACCGTTCAGACCATCGGCGCGCGTTTCGCCCACGGCCTGATCAGCCTGGATTACGCCGCGGAAATGGGCTGCAAAGCTTGCGGCTCGTCCGGCGGCGGCTGCCAATTCCTGGGCACGGCGGCGACTTCGCAAGTTGTCGCCGAAGCGCTGGGCATGAGCCTGCCACATTGCGCCCTGGTACCCTCGGGCGAAGCCGTCTGGCTGGATAACGCCCGCCGCTCGGCCCTGGCCCTGCTCAACTTGAAAGCGGCCGGGACCACCCTGGCCGATATCATCACGCCGGCCGCGCTGGAGAACGCCATGCTGGTGCATTCGGCTTTCGGCGGCTCGACAAACTTGCTGCTGCACATCCCAGCCATCGCCCATGCCGCCGGGCTGAAACCACCGTCGGTCGCCGACTGGATTCGCATCAACCGCGGCACATCTCGCCTGGTCGACGCCCTGCCCAACGGGCCGCGCAACCACCCTACCGTACAGGTGTACATGGCCGGCGGCGTACCCGAAGTCATGCTCCACCTGCGTGCGCGGGGCTTGCTCAATACCGATGCGCTTACGGTGACCGGCGACAGTCTTGACACCGTACTCGATTGGTGGGAAGACAGCGACCGGCGGCGGCTGGCCCGTGAGCGCCTGCGCGAAAGCGATGGCATCAATCCTGACGATGTGATTATGTCGCCCGATCTAGCGCGCGTCCGCGGCCTGACCAGCACGGTCGTCTTCCCGATCGGCAATATCGCGCCGGAAGGCTCGGTCATCAAAGCCACCGCCATCGATCCCTCGGTCGTCGGCGCCGACGGCGTCTATCGGCATCGCGGGGCGGCGCGCGTCTTCACCTCGGAGCGGACGGCGATTCGCGCGCTTAAGGGCCTGGAAGGCGAAAAGATCAAGCCCGGCAATGTGCTGGTGCTAGCCGGCGTCGGACCCATGGGCACCGGCATGGAAGAGACCTATCAGCTGACATCCGCGCTCAAGTTCATCCCCTGGGGCAAAGAGGCGCCGATCATCACCGACGCGCGTTTTTCCGGCGTGTCGACCGGCGCTTGCATCGGGCATGTGGGGCCGGAGGCGCTGGCCGGCGGACCCATCGGCAAGCTGCGCGATGGCGACCTGATCGAGATCGAAATCGACCGCGTCAGCTTGAGCGGCTCGGTGAATCTTGTGGGTACGGCCGCGGGCGAAGTCAGCGCCGATGAAGCGCAATGCTTGCTGGAAGCGCGCGAGCCGCATCCGGGCTTGCGGCCGCATCCTGACCTGCCGGCCGACACGCGCTTGTGGGCGGCGCTGCAGGCGGCCAGCGGCGGCGTCTGGGCCGGCAGCGTCTACGACGTGGACAAGATCACCGCAACGCTGGAGGCGGGCCTGGAAGCGATAGCCGAACGGCAAAATTCTACCTCACCCCCCAGCCCCCTCTCCAAATCATTAGAGAGGGGGAGCTAGCTGCGCGATAACGTGCAATCTGAGTCGGAGAATCGCCGCGCTAAACCGATCTGACTTAAACAGTCGAGCTCAGATTAGACGCCAAAATCCCAATGTCAACCAAGCCTTGTAGGGGCGAGCCTTGGCTCGCCCGCAACCAGAAATTCCCTGGAGACTAGCAAATGTCCAACCAACTGAACCAAAACAACAAAGCAGCCGTCTGGGATCTGTGGCAGCGGCTCAACCACGCCAGTCTCGACCAGGTCCCCGAGCTGCTGCGCGCCGCGCTGCACGCCGACGTCGACTGGAATGTCTCCGCGCCCATCGACCAGATTCTGGGCGTCGAGGCCGTCATCGCGGATTTCTGGCTGCCGCTGCTGCGTTCCTTCCCCGATCTTAAGCGCGCGCCCTACGTTTTCATGGGCGGCATCGACGAAAGCTCGGAAATGTACGCGACCGTCGGCGGCGAAGAATGGGTCAGCGGCTGCGGCTACCTGACCGGCGCCTTCGCCCAGGACTGGCTGGGCATCCCGGCCACCGGCAAGAAGACCAATATCTGGTTCGGCGTCTTCTATGTGCTGCGCGAGGGCAAGATCGCCGAAGCCTATTTGCAGCTGGATGTCCTGGCCGTCATTCGGCAGGCGGGTTATCAACTGCTGCCGCCGGCGCCGGGCGCGGAAGGCGGCAAGATCCCGGGACCCCTGGCGAAAGACGGCATCTTGCTCACCGAGCAGGATCCGCTGGAATCGCGCAAGAGTGTGCAGCTGGTGCAAGCCATGGGCCAGGGCATGCGCCGCTACCAGCGTAGCCGCGACGGCGGCGACCTGCGCTCAATGCAGCAGGAGAAATACTGGTCTCAAGACATGAAGTGGTACGGGCCCAGCGGCATCGGCGCCTGCCACAGCAAAGAAGAATACGAGGACTTTCATCAGCGTCCCTGGCTGGAGGGCTTCGGCGACCGGGACATCAGCCGCGAGGGCAGCGGACGGCGCATGGGGCGTGTCGGCGAAGGCGTCTACTGCGCCGGCGGCATCTGGGATGTGGCCTACTCGCGACACAACGGTACTTACGTGGGCGTCGAAGCGACGGGCAAGCTGCTGACCCTGCGCGACTTTGACTGGTGGAAGCGCGAGGGCGAACTCCTCATCGAGAATTGGGTGCCCATCGATATGATCGACCTCTTCCGGCAGCTGGACGTCGACTTGATGGGGCGGCTGCGGCAGCAAATCGAAGCGCGCAAACGCGGCGTCGGCTGGATGTGGTAATAAGCAAGACGCGAAGGCAAATCAGAATCGTCTTTGAAGAGCCTTGTATTCGCTTAGATTCCTGTAGCGTACACTGGAGTCGATTGCACGAGCCATGTCATTAGTTAGGTAATTTGTCCAATAATCATCAAACACGTGCTCGCCTTCGGACGCAAAGACGCCGTTTCCATTCACTAAATCATCAATCTTCTTCACTGAGCCGATGTTTTTTGTGTTTCCGCTACCGGTCTTGTCCGAAGCTAGTCTCCATTTTTCCTGAAGAAGGAAGACAAAATCGTGGGCAACTGATTCAATGCTTTGGAGATCTTTGAGTTCAAAAACACTTCTCTCGTCAATCTGTTTGGAACTTCGAGAATAGATGATGCCCAAGACAAAGTGCTTGGAATAACTTCCGTATGGGAACGTCGAATTCTTCGCAGATTCTCGGTCTCGAAAGTATCCTGTAAAAGCACCCAATGTAAAGCCATTGACGCGCCTGCTGTTAGTCCGATAAGTTGACTTTAGGTCAAACGCGACCCTGGTTCCGTTTGGTGTGACAAATGACATGTCGGGATAGTGATTCTGATGCTCGGCGAGATGTAATTCGTAGTTGTTCTGTCTCGCAAACTCTGCAATAAGCGGAAAGAGCATTAGCTCGATCAGTTTCGAAATGACCTTTGTATCTGCAGAAATAGTGTAGATATTCTTGTACGTGTCTATGAATCCTTTTACGACCCAGTCCCCGATATCGTTTGCAAGCGCCAATTTGAATTTCGGCAGATATCCGCGCATTTGGCGCTCAAAATCTGGCATCAGCTATTGGCCTATCAAGAGGATTTCGTTAGAAGTCTTGTTCTTTGAAAGTGCGTACTGATAGTTGCGAAACCTCTCTATCCTGACATCAGACTTGAATCGGGCTAGAAGTCTAATCAGTTCTGACTCAGATGGGATACCGTCACTGCGATAAGATACGACGAGTATGCTGTCTGCATGCCTTTCAAACACCTTCTCAAACGCCCTGTAAATCCTTTGCTTGTCTATCCAGTCGTTTGGAATCCGGATGAGCCGGCGGTGCTTTGATGTCATGTCGATCATTTCTGGCCACACGTCATAGTTTGCCAGTCCTTCCAAGAAGTGATAGAAGTCACGGAAATCTACTGATACACCTTTCCCAGAAATGTAAGGCGGATCAAAATACACTAGGTCATACATGCCGTCGATATGGTATACGTCCAGATTAGTCGCACGGCATGTTTTGCCAGATGAAAACACGGCCGCATTTGCTTCAGCGATAAAGTGTCGAAACCATGACTCGAAAGGTCGGTCCCAACTTGTCTTGTTGCCAAACGAACGTTCAACATCCGCGGTACGTACATATAGATTTTTTCTATGAAAAAGATTGTACGGTCTCTTGACTATGCAAGACTGAGCCAGCGCAAAAAACGCGAGCGCTTTCTTGTATTTGTTCCCGAGCAGGTGAATGTTAGTGATAACCCGGTCGATCCAAACATTTTCTTCGTCGAGAAAATATATATCGGGAAATGTATTGGCAATAAACGTCGGGTACGATTGGTCATGGGATTGGAGAATCCATTCGACATCACAATCGTCAAGATAAGTTTCGGAGTTCTCTATTAGAGCCTGGCCAATCCAATAGTTGAACTTGAGCGCATCATTATACGTTACCTGTTTATTCTCTTGCTTTAGGCGGTAAGCAATCGTCCCCGTGCCTCCGAAAGCATCAAGGCTGGATTCAAATGATATGTCAGAAATCTTGTCCCAAATCCAATTTGTGAGCTTGTACTTGCTTCCCTGATACCTGGTTTTCGGAAACTTGCTACGTTGCTTGGGAAATAGGGCGAGTTGATCTACCATGAGATGGTGCGTTCCGATAAGACGATAACGACCTTATTATAGCAGCAGGGTGAAAAATTAGTGCTAGCGACGAAAAATCGATTCCCAGCTCGTCCGTTGACAGCCGCGCGCCGATGTTCCATACTCTGCCAAATTGCAAATGGCGGAGTCGACTGTCATGTTGAGCCCGGAACAGATTTCCTTCTATCACGAGAACGGCTACCTGGTCGTTGAAGACCTGCTCAGCGCGGGCGAGCTTAGCGCGCTGCAGCGAGTGACCGACGACTTCGTCGAGCGCTCGCGAGGCGTCAGCCAGCACGACGACGTCTACGATCTCGAAGCCAACCACAGCCCCGAGCGGCCGCGCCTGCGCCGCATCAAGAACCCCATCGCGCAGCATGAGGTCTACGATCAGACCCTGCGCCATCCGGGCATTCTCGACCGCGTCGAGCAGCTGATTGGCCCGGGCGTCCGCCGGCAGAACACCAAGCTGAATATGAAAGAACCGGACCACGGCAGCGCGGTCGAGTGGCATCAGGACTGGGCCTTCTATCCCCATACCAATGACGATGTGCTGGCGGTGGGCGTCTGCCTCGATGATATGACCGAAGAAAATGGCTGCATGCTGATGGTTCCGGGCTCGCACAAAGGCGAGTTATACAGCCACCACGAGAATGGCGTCTTCGTCGGCGCGGTCAGCGACCCGGACTTCGAGCCCGGCGAAACGGCCAAGTGCCTGGTCAAAGCCGGCGGCATCACCATCCACCACGCGCGCACCTTGCACGCCTCCACGCCCAATCACTCGGCCAATCCGCGGCGTCTGCTGCTCTTCGAATACTGCTCGCTGGATTCCTGGCCCCTCCTCGGCGCCTCGTATGACGACTACTGCGCCTCGGTCCTGCGCGGCCAGCCCAGCATCCGCCCGCGCGTGGATGTCGCGCCCGTCATCATCCCACTGCCCAAGCCGGAAAACGCCGGCTCAATCTTCGAGATTCAGGAGGCGCTGCGACGCAAGGAAATGGCGCAGCAATAACTGACCATATACGCTCCATTGACAAGCGGTATCCAATTGGTTAGGATATTTGCCCTGAACATATTTTCTATGGAGCGCTACCATGTACAAAGTGACGAAATACCCCCACGGCGCCTTCAGCTGGGCTGATACCAGCTCAACCGACTCGGCGGCGTCCAAGCAGTTTTATATGGGCCTCTTCGGCTGGGGCAACACCGATATTCCCATCGGCGACGGTATGAACTACACCATGTTCCAGCTCGACGGCGAGAACGTCGCCGCGCTCAGCGGCGCCACGCAAGAGGCGATCGAGCAGAATATCCCCTCGCACTGGTCCTGCTATGTAACTGTCGACGATGTCGATGCGATTCTGCCCATCGCCACCGAAAATGGCGCGCAGGTCATCTTTGGCCCGATGGACGTCTTTGACAGCGGCCGCATGGCCTTCATCATGGACCCGACCGGCGCGGCCCTGGGCTTGTGGCAGGCGCGCAACCACATCGGCGCGGGCCTCGTCAACACCGTCGGCGCCATGTGCTGGAACGAACTGCTCACGCGCGACGTCGAAGCGGCCAAAGCCTTTTATGGCGCGCTCTTTGATTGGCAATTCTTCGCCGATGAGAACGGCTACATCCTGATCCAGAATAGCGGCCGCAACAACGGCGCCATGATGCAAATCGACGAGAGCATGGGCGAGATGCCGTCCGTCTGGCAGCCCTACTTCACCGTCGCCGACATCGACGAGTCGATCAGCAAGGCCGCCGAATTGGGCGGCGCGATCCACATCCCCAAGACCGAAGCGCCCGGCGCCGGGCACTTTGCCTACCTGCAAGACCCCGCAGGCGCCTACTTCTACATCATCCAGCTGATTCAGGCCGAGCCCTGGCAGGAATAAGCGCGCTCAATCAAAAACGTCGGGGCGACTTTGTAAGTCGCCCGCACTGACTGGAGTAGCTGCATGTACAAAGTCACAAAATACCCGCATGGCGCATTCAGCTGGGCGGACAATAC
>CAZWCV010000170.1:0-7691 GCA_964632725.1 uncultured Anaerolineaceae bacterium | reverse complement strand
GCTTAGCTTGAGCGAGTTCCTGACTGTGGACAAGGCCGGTCCGCTGGCGACCGCGCAGACGGGCCAGATCGGCTTCGTGGACGGCATCCCGGTCTTTGTCTCGGCGGAGATGCCGCTGACGCAAGCCGACGGCAAGGTCGGGGGCGGCTCGAATACCAAGGGCCAGGCGGTCTGCGTCTACCGGCCCGGCTGGTACGTGGGCTATCGGCGCAAGATCGCGGTCAGCGTGGACTACCTGTCCTATTACGACAGCTACCAGCTGACGGCGACGGTGCGGCTGGCCTTCGTGCGCTTCGACAACGAGGTGGCGAGCTGCTTGTACAATATCGCCTTTTAGATGTGTTGCGGGGCGAGGGTGTGGGTACCCTCGCCCTCCAAGACGTCACCGTCCTCAACCTCGTCTGCATACTGATTGTAGCCGAGTCCCCGGACGTGCGGTTCGTTGTGAAGTAGTTCGCGAAGTCGGGCTAGTTCTTCTGGATCCCAGCCCATAACCTCAGCAACGGCATTGTCCCAAAGAATGCGGACTTCGCACTCTCCGTCGCGGAATTGAGGGACAATCATATCTTTTGTCCGTTCCCAGCAATTGCAAAGGATCCGTTGAATACGGACATCTTTCGTGTCCGGAATTCGGATACCTTCCAAGGGTTCAGGATTGTACTGGGGAAACGCTAATTTCCGGCCGGCGTTACGCAGCAACTGAAGCCGTCCTGCAGTCGAGTTGAGAAATACGACAATAGCTTTAGCTTCTTGGGCGTTGGGTCCTGTAATGGGCAGCCAGCCACGTCCGACATATTTCTTGTGATCGGCTACGGCGGTCAAGCGGGCTGTGGCTGTGTCTTGCCCTGATGTTACGAGTAAATAACCGGCCTTAGATAGAAGTTTGTCTACCTGCGGATATGTTCCGCCGTTGAGAACGCGTAGTTCTTCGTCTGGGTTGGTTGGCTGCCATTCTGCATCCGGAGAGCTTCGGATTGTCTTCTGCCCATCAGCTCCCTTAGAGTCGAGGATAGGAAAACTTCCCGAATTTCTCGTAATCGCCGGGATGAAGTATTGTTTTTTCAACATCTCGCGTGTGGTTTGGCATGAAAATCCGTGTTCTCGAATGGATTGCATATCTGAGTGGGAGGCGAATTGTCGCGCTGCTTCCGCCAGTTCGGGCGACCGCCAGATAGCCGGTGACCAGTCACCCTCTTCCATTCGGTCAGCGGGCCAATGCGATATTTCGCCCCAACCTTCGGAAATCTCGCCTTGTGAACATTCCCGTAGGCAGCGGTGAAAGTCCTCGACCTCACCATCGTCTATCGGCATCTTGTCCAGATGAATGAAACGCGTAGGCGGCTTGGGATCGTCGAGATGGCGGCGCATGATGACGATGCTCTCATTGATGTTTGTATTCTGGCTCAAGTTGATGTTGCGGGGCTGGTGGCATGTCAGCACGGTGTGGATATGGAACCTTTGTGCCAGTATTTGGCGTTCCTCGAGTCCAGATGTAATTGACAAAGAAATGGTGGGATTAATCATGGAGATCACCCCATCGGGATGCTTCTGTATATGGTCCGCCAGAGCAACAAATAGTGGACGGATGGAATACTTGTCCGCAAATTCTTTCAAATCTGGGTCCGCTCTCACTAGAATGTTCTCCATAGCGTCGGCACGAGAGCGGAGTGCCTGCTGTATTGCTTTCGGAAATTTCTCGCCCATCTTCAATCGACTGGTGAAGGGCGGGTTCATAATAACGATACGAGCGTCCGTGACAGCGGAAACTGCGTCCTCCAACTCTGTATCATCGGAGGGTGCCCATGTAAGCTGAGAGACTATTTCGTCGTCTAAGTCAAGCTCATCCTTTCTAGATATGATGGCGCTTTGCCCCAATAGTTCAAGCGAGCCAACTGAGACGCGGCTTTTGAAATGTGGATGAGGCCCGTAGGGCATGCGATGCAGACCCATCCGGCGATAGCGAATTTCCTGATTGCCCGTGGTCAGTTGCGATGCCGCCAGTTGTAGCGAGACCGGATTTATGTCCAGCCCCTTGAGAGTTTCCTCGACAGCCAACTTCTGAAGCATTGCAAGGTCGTCATTACTAGCGCCATGCGACCTGGCTCTTCTTTTCATTTCGGTAAGCATGGCCGCCAGCAGCGTACCACTGCCACAAGCCAAATCCACTGTCTTGTGGTCTTTCCATACCTGCGGATTAGACCAGTCTGCGTCGCCACAAACATCTAATGTGAGCCGGGCGGCAATAGAAGCTGCTGTAGGTCTGGTGAAAAAGGCGCCGTCGCTGGCTTGGTTGCCCATTACGCGATTGAACAGGGGACCGGCGTGATCCGCGCCCATGTCAGCATAGGTTTCTGCGATACGCTCGGCCTCGGCTGTGATATGGCGTAGCGCTCGCTCAAGCCCAGCAGTCTTGCCTGTGTTTTCGATCGCATATACGGCTTCGAGGGCTGGCTCCAAAACGGGAATAAAGTCGTGTCGCATGATTCGTTCCCACTCTCGACTTGTCCGTTGTACAACATTTGTGTCGTTCTTTATCGTCGAAAGCTCGCTGATTCCCGACAGCCAGCGGCCGCTGCTGATTCTTTGGTGTAGCATGGCGGCGTTCATCATGAGCAGTGTGGCAATGGTGCAGCCGTCTGCCTGCTTTTGGAGAGCGGCCTGCTTCAAATTATCAAGACGAAAGTGCTTATTTAGCGCAACCGTAAGCTCGTCACTGCGCAGATGAAATGCGGCTTCTTTTACGCTGGATTCCAATATGTTCAGGTCCCGCAATATCCGGTTATCGCTTAGGCCCGACTTTGCCAGCAGGTTCATTTTGATTGCGCTTCCGTGATCGCCAAGTCCGCTTAAACTGAGCATGCGCAAAGCGGATTCTTCTGCCCTCTCTTCGCGTGTCTTGCGCTTCCGTCCCGGCTTAAGACGAAGGCCCTCACCTTCGTTAATCATCTTCTTGGCTTTCTTCTTCGTCTTCGGTAAATCTACCTTCCCCGGTGTGCCGTCGGACAGAGGCTTATCTCGAGCGACTGTCCCCAGACGCAGTTCTATACTTCCATCTATGTTGTTCTTGCCGGTTACAATTTGCGTGGGTTCGTCAAATCGTAGGCTTCCTGGCTGTATTTCAGTGATACGGTCGAATTCATCTGCGAGCGTGCTTTCGCTTTTCAGCACCCGCTCCACAGCCGCTTGCGCTTCCCCCGGTGCGCCGTAATGCTGCCGATATTGAATACGTTTCCCTTCGCTGATGGCAATCGCAACTACAGTATGTTGTATTTCTGGAGGTTTCGGCACGTACAAACGGAGTATACTTTCCAGCTCGTCCTCAATCCTATTGTCATGCGCGCGGAGTGCCAGGAGTATCTGGCCCAACTCTTGCCACCCTTCGTCCTTGTCGCTTACGCTCAACCATTCTTCCGGGTCTACATTAGGCGGAACTAGAATTGGGCAGATGATGTAACCCAGTTCCTTGCCTGGCGCAATCCGCATCGCCCGCCCCACTGCCTGGATTACGTCTATAGGGCTCTTTCTCGGCTCCAAAAAAGCCACTGCGTTAAGCGTAGGGGAGTCAGTGCCTTCGCCAAAAATGCCAACGTTGATGATGGCATGTGGGCTTTCCGCAGAGCCTTCAGCTAGTCGCAGTTTTCCGTTCTCACGAGTTGTCACATTGCTTGTCGCATCAAGATGTTCCAACGTGTAGCGAGCTGCTTTTCGGTCGTGTCTGTTATCATGCAGCCACTTATCCACCCATTCATGGACGGCTTTGGTGCTTAGGTCCTCAGCCATGTTTTTCGACTTGTCAACGGTGTTCATAAATGCGATGCAAGACTTGATTACAACCGCGCCGCTCGCTTTGTCTTGGGTAGCGCCGCCCATGGCCAAGGCGAAGGCGAGACCATTAAGGTAACGAACTGTTGTCAGTGGGCTTCTCCCTTTGCTCTTGGTGTTCTTCGCCAGTTGCGCGGCTTCCTCATATGCATCAGGGTCATTGATAGCCAGTGCAATGATGCGGTAGTCAGACAGCCACCCGTTGCGGACCGCCTCAACATACTTCTTTCGATAAAGCTCAACTCCAAAGGTTTCCTCGTCGTCCATGGATCGGACTATCCAATCATCGTTATTCCTCCGAGTCCGTTTTTTTGTGTTGTAGGTACGAGGCGTGGCTGTCTGGTATACGCGATAGGTTGCTGGAAACGCATCGTTATGATGGCAGAGAGTGAAGTCTCGGATTCTTTGGTCTGCGTCCGGCTTTGGTTGCCGGCGCAAACCAGCTGTCCTATGAGCTTCGTCTGCTACGAGCACTTTAGCTTCGGCAGCAGCCAGCCGCAGCGCTTCAGCGACTCTATAGCTGCTCTGATAAGTCCCAACGATTATATTGAGCCGGTCGTTATCCTTACCCTCCTTTATCCATTGGGCAATGACCTTCGCGTCTGTCGTTACCTTGCCTTTCACTTCCAATGCACTGACGTTACTGTTGTCGGCGGTGGGATCTTCGGCAGTATTGCGAATTCCTTCTTTCTTGGGGTCATAACCAGCAGTTTTGTCGGAGCAGACTGCCAGCAATCGCATTGCCATTTCTGTGTTCTGCAGGTACTCACGCCTGATCTGTGCTACCAGCGCAATGGAAGGGCAGAGAACGATAGAGAGTCTGCCAAGTGGCGTTAACTTTTCGATGATTCGCAAAGAAATCCGCGTCTTGCCCGTTCCGCAAGGCAAAATGATCTTTCCCCGCGCTTGGCCTAGTGGAAGACCTCCGCTTTCTGACAGTTCATGTTCTCTGAGTATTTTGATGCTTTGGGCAACAGCTTCGTTTTGCATACATGATCTGGTCTGGATTCTCGTTTCATCTTCAGGGTTAGGCAGGCAGTGCGGACAGGATTCGTCTGTATAGCCTACGTGCTGCTGTTGTAGATCAATCGCAATGTTGACTACTCTGATAGGCCTATCCGACATAGAATTTGCCTGCTGCGCATTCTTACTCAAGCGGTTGTCGCCGTTGGTGACGAGCCATCGCTCAGCCCAAAATGAACTAGACGACGCGCTGGCAAACTTATCCGTTTCGTGTTTGGCAATGGAATCGCCTTTGCCTTGCTCGTCAAGTTGGCGAGACTTGCATTGGATGGCGATGGGTTCGCCGTCGCTGCGGCGGATCCCGATTAGATCTATTCCTATGTCCTTGTTCGTAGTTCCTAGAAAATAAAACTCCCGGTCAGGCCACTCTGACCAGCGATAGCATTCTTCTATGTCCCATTCTTTTATATAGGGGGCAGCCTTAACGGTGATGGCTTCGAGCCATTGTCCGTCAGTGGATGTTGGACTCATTTCACTGACAGTACTTATCGCATTTTCGATGATCTCTTGCGTATTTGACGCTCTCATCTTTCCCCTTACTCTGTTACACGCGACAGAATACTAAACGTGTGTCGAGTATATCTAGGAAGAAGTGTGAAGAAAAGCACACGATAATCAGTTATCCCTCACCCCGCCAGCACCCAGAGCGCCGCGAAGAAAAAGCCGCCGTCCTCCTGCAACTCCGCCTCCAGCGCCACCTCCACGCCCTCGCCCTGACGACATAACTCGACCACCGTGCCGCAGGCCCCGCCCGGCAGCAGCGCCTGCTTGAGCTCGTAGGCGTAGCCCTCCGCGTCCAGGCAGACTTGTACGCCCGGCAACAGCAGCTCGCCGGCGATGGGCAGCCGGTGCGTTCGCGCGTCGAACTCGTCCGGTGCGATGGCGATCATCTTCATTGCTTGACGACTGCGCTTTCTTTTCCGACTCTCCCTCAAAAGTAACACGGGCGCGCGATCCGCGACAGTCAGAGCCGGGCCGCGACCACCTCCATTGTTATGTACCACATCTATCCCCGGATCCAGTAGAAAGGACAACTATGTACACCATTGCCACTCTCGACGACCTGCGCCGGCATCTCAATCTGTCGGCGGCCGACACCGCAGAAGAAGACGACGACCTGCTGCAGCGCTTGCAAGCCGCCAGCCAGCTCATCGAGTCGCTGACGCAGCGGCGCTTCTGCCCACGCCTGCACACCTACCGAGTTGCCATTGACCGCGCCAACCCGCGCGAACTCATCCTGCCCGATGACCTGCTTGAGTTGCGCGCGCTTAGCATCGCCGGCGTCGCGCTCAACCTCGCCGATGTCCGCCCCTTGCCCGATGACCGCGACACGCCGGCCGGAGTCCTGCAATTCGCGGACGACGCGCCACTCCCCTTCGGCGATGGCGGCGAAAACGGCATCAGCATCGAGGGCGTCTGGGGCTGGCATGACCGCTGGACAGACGCTTGGCGCGACAGCGGCGATACCCTTCGCGACGCCGCGCTGGCTGCTGATTCCGGAGTTATCACCGTCAGCGACGCAGCCGGCAGCGACCCAGTCGGGCTCAGTCCGCGTATTCAAGTCGGCCAGCTGCTGCGTATTGACGCCGAGTACCTGCGACTGACCGCCATCGACAGCGCCAGCAACCGTCTGACGGTGCTGCGCGGCGTCCAAGGCACAGTCGCGGCCGCGCATCGACCTGGCGCCAGCATAGTGACATACACGCCTCCGCTGGCCATCCGCGACTTGACCCTGCGCTTTGCCGAGTTGATGACCAGGTCGGCCGGTTTGCTGGAGCGGGAGACGTCGCCCTTGTTAGAGCGTATGCGGCGCGTGACAGCCTGATTCAATCTAGCGCCGCCAGGGGCTTTGCGCTAAGGTTGCGGCTTGGCTCTGGAGGCACTTGATGGCTCGCAACTTGACGCGAATGGCCGCCTTGCGCTATCGCGACTTTCGCTTCCTCTGGTTCGGCGAGATGGTCTCCACCACCGGCTCGCAGATGCAGCTCTTCGCCATCAACTGGCATGTTTTCCAGCTGCTGCGCGGGCAGACCTTCACGGTTAGCCTCTTCGGCAGCGACATTGTCCTGGGGGCGGAAGCCTTCGGCCTGGGCATGCTCGGCCTGGTGCGCGTCATCCCGATTGTAATGTTCGCCCTGCTGGGCGGCGTGCTGGCTGACGCGCTGGATCGCCGCCGCGTCATGATCTGGACGCGCGTCGTCTCGGCGCTGATCGCCGCCGTGCTAACCTATCTCACCCTGGCCGATCAAATCGATGTCAACTCCATCTACTTGCTGACGGCGCTCGGTTCAGCCGCCACCGCGCTCGACAGCCCGGCGCGGCAATCCATCGTGGCCAACCTGGTCAAGCCGCGGCATCTGGCCAACGCCATCAGCCTGAATACGCTGATCTTTCAGATCGCCACCATCTGCGGGCCGGCGCTGGCGGGGCTGCTGGTGGCGCAATTCAACATCGGCCTGGTCTACGGCATCAACACCGCCACCTTCGTAGTCGCCATCGTGGCCATCGGCTTGATCCGCCATCGCGGCAAAATCAAGGCGGCCGCCAACATCGGCTGGCGGGCGCTGATTGACGGCATCCGCTTCACCTTCAGTACGCGCATCATCATGGGCACCATGCTGCTCGATTTCTTCGCCACGCTTTTCGCCTCGGCCCGCACCATGCTGCCGATCGTGGCCGGGGACATCCTGGGCGTGGGCGCGGCGGGTTACGGCCTGCTGGCCACCGCCCAGCCCATCGGCGCGCTGCTGGTCGGCCTCATCATGTCGCTGCGTTCGGAGATGAAGCGCCAGGGTCTCATCCTGCTGCTGAGCGTGGCCATCTACGGCTTGGCGACGGCCATCTTC
>CAZWCV010000169.1:0-7701 GCA_964632725.1 uncultured Anaerolineaceae bacterium | reverse complement strand
CCTTTAACCTTGTGCTCCAAAGGCACCTGCTCTGCCGATTGAGCTACTTCCCTAATTCTATCCTGTATTGTAGCAAAACGCGCGCGAAGCTCAAGCGCGAAACCGACGCTCGCAAGTCCCAAAGTCTGGCGATTACAAAACTGTTTTGAAGGTCGCCGTTTTTGCGGTACACTCCACTCTATAGTAGGCACACGCGCGACAATGCCGCCGCCCACGCAAAATACTTTGTGTCTCGCTGCGGTTAGCTCCCCTAGCCTGCCGGGGGAGGGGGTTTGCTGCTCGCATTGTAAACAGGGGCGGCGGAAGATTACCTGTGAAGACCAAGTGTGTTGCAATCCTCATGGCGTTCGGTACGGTCATCGCCCATGCGTCGGCGCAGCCTTATTCAATTCGCGCGAACCGGGGCTTGAATTTTAGAGTTGCGCCCAGCCTCAATGCCGATATCGCTGACACAGTTGTATCGGGCGCCATTCTGCAGGTCGTCGGCAAGTCCGGTGGCTGGCTGAAAATCGACCGCCATGGCCGGGAAGTCTGGCTGGCGGATTGGGTGAACTTCAGCCGCGTTGACAGCGGCGAGCCAAGCGGGTCTCAGCAGCCGGCAGCGCAAATCGACAACTGTTGCTTCGTTGATCGACAATGCCAGAGCGATCATGAATGGATCGACGGCTACTGGGCCTATCAGAACGGGCAATGCGCCGCGCCCGTACAGCCATCAACGCCCGCCCAGCCGGTTGCCAGCGCGCCCGCAGTCGTAGACAACTGCTGCTTCGTCGACAGGCAGTGTAATAGCGCCCAAGACTGGATCGACGGCTTTTGGGCTTATCAGAACCAACAATGTGGCGCGCCGTCACAAGCGCAGCCAGCGCCCGTCGTATCGTCGCGGCCGCGCGTCGAAGGCTCAGCACGCTTCATCCGCCGGGTCGAAGCGTCGCTTGATCTGATGCAGCGCAGCGCGCCCGCCTGGTATGACTACGTCAGCGGCAATGTGGACTTGATTCGCGAGGTTCCCGACACCTATCCGGACTGCACCGCATACAGAGCATTCGTCTATTTTGAACCCGCCAGAAATGTATACGTCGAAACCTGCATGGCTATACCGCCCGGGCTTGGTGACCGCGGGCGCCCGATTCACATGGCCGGCACATTGGCGCACGAGGCTTGCCACAGACGTCACCAGCATGAAGGAGTTGTCTATGCCGGCGGTATTTGGGAAGAGGAACTGGAGTGCTCCAAGCCCAGTCAAGCGGTAACCCGGGCTTTGGATCCGGCCGGGCGCTACATAAGATTCAGTTTCGACCCGGAATTTGTACTCGCGCGCTTGCGGGCGACCAATTGCTTCGCCACGATTAACAGCTATGACGAATTCTACCGCGTGCTTGAAAACTTCTACAACCATCAGGGCGCGGACTACAATTGCTAGTCGTCGCCGCCCAGATCGTGCGCGCGCACGCCGATGGCTTGGTCCAGGGGCACGACAAAGGCGACGCCGTGATTCGGCTCCAGCAAGTCGCCCATGACGGCCCGCGCCTCATCCAGCAGCGTCGGCACCATTTCCTTGGGCGCGACTGATAGCAAGACGTGATTGGTATTCTCCATCTCGCGCAATACGTAAGCCATCACGCCGGCCATAGAACTGGCCATATGCAGGGGAACTTCGATGCTGTCGCTTTGCAGCTTGCGCTGCAGGCTGTACAAGCCGACGCTCTTAATCACCGTTACGCCCGGCGCGCCGGCGTCTTGCCAGCGCGTGGCGACTTCGACGCCGTTTTCCGCATTGGATGTGATCAGGATAATCAGCTTCATAATCAAGTATCTCCTCTCGCGCCGGTGGCGAGGGCCGGGTGGCTGCTTTTCTCGCGTTGCTTGCCCTGGAAGACCCAGCGGACCATCGGCGGGGTGAGTACAGTCGTCAGAAGGATGACCATAAAGAGCGAGGCGTAAAGCTCGCTGCCGCCGTCAAGGATACCGCTGCTCAAGCCGATGGAAATGATAATCAGCCCGACCTCGCCGCGCGAGACCATGCAGACGCCAACGCGCAGCGACTCGCGCAAGTCGAAGCCGCCCATGCGCGCGCCGAAACCGGAGCCGAGCACCTTGCTGAGCACCGCCATCACCAGCAGCAGCAGCATGAAGGGCAGCGCGTCCAGCGGGAAGACGCTAAGGTCAGTCTCCAGCCCCACGTCCACGAAGAATATCGGCACCAGAAAGACGTAGGCCAGTTGGCTCATGGACTGTTCGATCTCGTGTTTCATGCCGGTGGCGGGCAGCTGGCTCAAGCCGACGCCGGCGATGAAGGCGCCGGTGATGGCCGCCACGCCGCCGATGTACTCCGCCGACCAGCCAAATAGCAAGGCGAACATCAGCGCGAAAATGGGAATGCCGTATGCGGAAGAAAGCTGCGGGCGCTTCTGTATCCAGCTCATGATGCGCGGCAGGCCGTACCATGCCAGCAGGAAGGCCACAATGATATAGCCGGCCATCTGAATGATGATGACCAGCAGCTGGCTGTAATCGGCTTCGCCCTGGCTGCCGCCCGCGCCGGCCAGCACCAGGGTCAGGGACACCGCCAAAATCGCCAGCACATCGTCGATCAGAGCGGTCGCCAGCAGCGCATTGCCCTCTTTGGTATGCAGATAGCCCAGCTCAAGCAGCACCTGCGCCGAGATGCTGACTGATGTCGCCGCCAGCGTCACGCCGGCGAACATGGCGGGTATCATGTCATAGCCATACGGCAGCGTGACTGCGGCGGTGAACGCCACCGGCGCCACCACGCCCAGCACCCCGGCGAAGACCGCCACCTTGCCCACCTTGGCCAGCTCGCTGAGGTGTACTTCCAGGCCGATATTGAACATCAGCAGCAGGACGCCCAACTCGGCGAATTCTTTTATAGTGCCCTGCAAATCGACGCCTTGCAGGATGCCCCAATGCAGCATATCCAGCACGGTCGGGCCCAGCAGGACGCCGACAATCAGCTGGCCTAACACGCGCGGCTGCCCCAAGCGCCGGGCGATGGCGCCGCCGGCCCGCGACGCCAGCAAGATGACGCCAAGCGCCAGCATCAGCGGGATAAAGGGATTGACCGCGCCCGCGCCGTCATCCGTCGTCGCCGCAGAGACCAGTCCCGTGCTCTGCATCAGGAGCCAGCCGATAAGCAAGGCCGGAATGACGAGCCGCCGGCGCCACGATCCGCTCCCACGTTTATTCATACGCTTTAACAAGCGCCGCCTGTCACGGAATCGCTTAACTTCGCCCACTTGTCGAATTCTCTCCACAAAGAAATATCCTATGTGCCCTCTGCGCCTCTGTGGTGAAACTACCTTTGCCCTGTACGCCTGTATGACATACAGCTTCAATTTGGAACGTCACTACCGTCTCATTATAATCCAAAAGCATAAATCGGCGAATTGAGGAGGTGGGCGAGTCCATGAAGATTACTCATCTGGAACTCTTTACCGTGCCGCCGCGCTGGCTGTTTCTCAAGCTGTCGACGGACGGTGGCTACTTTGGCTGGGGAGAACCCATCGTCGAGGGGCAAGCCGGAACAGTGCGCGGCGCAGTGGAAGATATGGCTGACTACCTGCTGGGGCGGGATCCGCGCCAGATTGAAGATATCTGGCAGACGCTCTACCGGGCGCGGTTTTATCGCGGCGGCCCGGTGATGATGAGCGCCATCGCCGGCGTCAACCAGGCGTTATGGGATATCAAGGGCAAGTTCCACGGCGTCCCCGCTTATGAATTGCTGGGCGGCAAGGTGCGCGACAAGGTGCAGATTTACGCTGGCATCGGCGGAGACCGCCCGGCTGATGTCGCGCGGCAGGCGCAGCAGCGCAAAGACGAGGGCCTGCGCGCGGTCAAGATGGGCGCGGTCAACGAAGTGCATTACATGGATACCTTCGCGCACATTGATGCGGCGGTGGCGCGGGTCGCGTCCGTGCGGCAGCAGGTCGGCGCCGACTTCAGCATCGCGGTCGACTTTCACGGCCGCGTGCACAAACCCATGGCCAAGATGCTGATTCGCGAGCTGGAGCCCTATCACCTGCTGTTCGTCGAAGAGCCGATCCTGCCCATGCACAACGAGTCCTTGCTGGACCTCAAGCGCTCGACTTCGATTCCGATCGCTACCGGCGAGCGCATGTATTCGCGCTGGGACTTCAAGACGATCCTGGCTGAAGGCAGCGTCGACATCATTCAGCCCGATGTCTCGCATGCAGGCGGGATTTCGGAAGTGCTGCGCATTGCCGCGATGGCGGAAGCCTACGATGTGGCCCTGGCGCCGCACTGCCCTCTGGGTCCGATTGCGCTGGCCTCTTGCCTGCAAGTTGACGCTGTGGCCTACAACGCCCTGATCCAGGAACAGAGCCTGGGCCTGCATTACAATACGCAGGCCGATCTGCTCGATTACCTGGCTGACCCCGCGGTTTTCGCTTATAAGGACGGCTACGTCAGCGTGCCGACTGCCCCGGGGTTGGGCATCGAGATCGACGAAGACAAGGTGCGCGCCACCTCCGACCACGGCTCCCGCTGGCGCAATCCGCGCTGGCGCCGCGAGGACGGCTCGGTGGCGGAGTGGTAACAAGTCTTGATTCGAGCGCCAATCGGCAGCAGCGCTCGGCTATCTCTTGGCTTGGCCCTGTCGCGGCTTCACGCGCGAATGATTTGGACTCCTCGAAACAGGCGCTCAACAGGTTCGATTAAAACTATTCTCACGGGATACTCATGTTAACCGTCTATCATGGTGGAACAGCTTACTGTCATGGGGGAGAGCATGACGCGAGAACGGATTCTTATCATTGAAGACGAAGCGCGAATCGCCCAATTCCTGGAACGCGGCTTGATCTACGAAGGCTTCCTGGTCAGCGTCGCGGCGGATGGGACGTCAGGTCTTAACATGGCCCGTGACACTCCACCGGATCTCGTGATCCTCGATTGGATGCTGCCCGGCCTGGACGGCCTGGAGGTCTGCCGCCGTTTGAGAGCGGGCGGGGACGTGGCGATTATTATGTTGACGGCCAAGGATGAAGTGCGCGACCGCGTCAGTGGCCTGGATGCGGGCGCGGACGACTACCTGGTCAAACCCTTCGCCATAGACGAGCTGATCGCTCGCGTTCGCGCGCTGCTGCGGCGGGCGTCGCCTGCCTCTCAGCCGGAGATTCTGCGCTTCGAGGATCTCACGCTGGACACCGGCGCCCACCGAGCCTATCGGCATGACACGCCCATCGACCTGACGGCCAAGGAATACGAATTGCTGCAATTATTCATGCGCAATCCGCGACAGGTGCTGACGCGCGACATCATATTCGACCGCGTCTGGGGTTATGATTTTGGCGGCGAGAGCAACATTATCGAGGTATACGTGCGCTACCTGCGACAGAAGACCGAACTTGACGGTTGCAATCGCCTGATCCACACCGTACGCGGCGTTGGATACGTCTTGCGCGAGGAATAGCCGCCAGCGATGTCAAGGACCTCGGTCGAATCGAGCGACGTCAACCGCGCCGGCGTGGCGGCCGGTTATCAGCTTGTCCACGGCGCGCTCCACCGTGGCGCCGGCCAGCGCCAGGCCATGCCCGGTGAAGCCCACGGCGAAGCCAATGCGCAAACGGCCGGGCAGCGTACCGACCAGGGGCAAGCCGTCGCAGCTGAAGCCCATGACGCCGCTCCAGCGGTGCGCGACCGGCGCCTTCACATCGGGGAAGTACTTCCGCAAGTAATCGTCCAAAAAGGCCTGCACACCGGGATTGAGGCGATCTTCGGTGGTGTCGCCTTCGACCTCGCGATAGCGCTGTCGGCCGCCGCCAAGCAGAAAGCGCCCGTCAAAGGTGCTGCGATAGTACATCATGCCGTAGTCGCTGTAACCGCAATAGGGCACGGGCGCATGATCAATCGGCTCGGTGACCAGGCATTGCGCCCGCGTCGGCGTGACTTTGCCGATGAACCAGGGGTCGATCAGCGGCGACCAGGCGTTGGTGCATAGCAAAACATACTGCGCCTTGAAGATGTACTGGCGTGTAAAAACATGGACGCAATCGTCCGCTTGCTCCAGCCGATACAACTCATTGCTGGTGATGAGTTCCGCGCCGCACTGCGCCATGATCGACTTCACCAGCAAGTAGGGCTGAACGCCGGCGTCCAGCGGCTGCTCGATAGCGGCGTAATATCCCCGTTCCAGCGGATCGTGGCTGTAATACTGGATGTCGATATTGTCGGCGTCGAGCGCGCGCGCCGCCAGTTCCAGCTCCCGCGCCTCTTCTTTCGTTTCCGCCAGCAGAAGGGAGCCGCACTCGTCCAGCGGCACGTCTATCGGTCCGCTCTCGATGAACGAGCGCCAGTGGCGGAAGCTGCGCAGCGACATGCCCCAGACTTCGCGCGCGACCTCGTGGCCGTATTTCTCGATGGCGCGGTGGTAATAGGTGTCGAGGCCGCTGATCATGAAGCCGGCGTTGCGGCCGCTGGCGCCCAGGGCGACATCGCGCGCTTCGGTGATGACGACATCGCGATTGTGGAGGTGTTTAGCGAAATAGGCGGCGCTGCAGCCGGCCAGACCGGCGCCAACGACCAGAAAGTCTACCTCGCGCTCTTGCTGCCCCGTGTACTGCCAGTGGGATACGGTCACGTCAATCTCCCGCAATATCTCGCCATTGAAGCGTCGCTTTGATAATAGACGGCTATGGCCGCTTGTCAAATCCGCGCTGGTGGACGCCGGCAGCTTCAAGCTTGGGCTGCGCCTGTCTTGTGGCTTTGTAGTATCAGACGCGTTAGGATGTTACAATATCTACGCTCGTAAAGCATCACATTCCCGTTTCCGCGATTGATGGAGGACAATAATGAATACCGCGAAGAGAGCGATTTTGTTTATTCTGGTAATGCTGCTCGCGCTGCCGTTTACGGCGGTCACGGCGCAAGACGAGTTGCCCGACCTGGAAGGACGTGCGGTAACGGTGGCCGTCGAAAACGCCTACATGCCCTTCAACGTCATTGACGAGGAGACCGGCGAAGCGGTGGGCTGGGACTATGACACGCTGGGCATGATCTGCGAGCTGCTAAATTGCGTGCCCGAGTACATCGAGACCAGCTGGGAAGGCATGATCGTGGCCGTCTCCAACGGCGAGTACGACATGGCGGCCGATGGCATCACCATCACCGAAGAGCGCGCCAAGATCGTCGACTACTCGATGGGATATATCGACCTGTCGCAGAAGATGATGGTGCGCGTTGGCGAAGATCGCTTCGCCACGGTTGAGGACTTCGTGGCCGGCGACTTCATCATCGGCGTACAAGTCGCCACGACCAACTTTGAAGCCGCCTCCGGCTTGGTGGACGAGAATCGCATCGTGGCTTACGGCGAGTTCGGCTTTGCGGTGCAGGCGCTAATCAGCGGCGATGTCGACGCAGTCGTGATTGACGATGTGGCCGGGCAGGGTTATACCGGCTTGAATGCCGACGCCATCAAGCTGCTGCCGGAAGAGCTGACCAAGGAGCAGCTGGGCTTCATCTACCCGCAGGGCTCGGACCTGGTCGAGCCGATCAACGCGGCGCTGGAGAGCATGATGGCCGACGGCTCGCTGCAAGCCATCAACGACAAGTGGTTCGGCGCGGACGGCGACGAAGACGAGATGATGCTGCCTGATCTTGAAGGCCGCACCGTCACGGTGGCCGTCGAAAACGCCTACATGCCCTTCAACGTCATTGACGAGGAGACCG
>CAZWCV010000168.1:0-7712 GCA_964632725.1 uncultured Anaerolineaceae bacterium | reverse complement strand
TCTTTATGGGGGAGGGGTTTGGGGTGGGGGCAGAAAAGGAACCAATTCATGACCATAGAAGCGATCATATTTGACATGGACGGCGTGCTGGTTGACAGCGAAGTCTATTGGGACAAATCGCGGGTCGAATTCGCGCGCGACCGCGGCAAAGTCTGGACCGACGACTTCCAGCGCCTGGCCATGGGCCGCAGCACGGTCGGCTGGGCCGGCGTCATGCAGGAGAAGCTGACGCTGGACGAGACGATTGACGAGATCATCGCCGAGATGAAAGCGCGGGTGATCGCCCACTACGAAGCGCGCATGCCCACCCGCCCCGGCGCGCTGGCGTCAGTCAGCCACATGAAAGAGCATTTCCGCGTCGGCCTGGCCTCGGGCTCGCCCACCGAGATCATCAAAGCCGTGCTCAGCATCACCGGCCTGGATCAGATCTTCGAAGTCATGATCTATGGCGACGAGGTGCCGCGCGGCAAACCGGCGCCGGATATCTACCTGGAAGCGCTGAAGGCTTTGGACGTGTCGCCGGCGGCCAGCCTGGGCATTGAAGACTCGGCTAACGGGCTGCGTTCGCTGAAGGCGGCCGGCATGTTTGCCGTGGCGGCGCCCAGCCCTGACTTCCCGCTGCCGGCTGAGGCGCTGGCCCTGGCGGACGCGCATATTACCACGCTGGAAGACTTCACGGTCGACCTCGTGCGGGACATTGAGCGGCAACACGGCCGCTGACACTTTTACCACCGAGTACACCGAAGTAGTTCCATGTAATTGATGAGAATCGTTACAGTATAAAGAGATAATCACCAGTTTGTCGCAAGTGTGTAGGGGCGAGCCTTGGCCCGCCCTTTACTGCTATGAATTTCTCATCAATCTGTTGCATGACTCGCTTGGTGTTGCTGAGGATACACCGCGGGCGCCGAGCAAAGCAGATTAGTGATTCTAAGGCGGCGACAGTTGCCATGCGCTAGATGATTGCCCCAATTGTGGCAGTATTGACGCAATATAAAGCCCTCTGTGTCCTCTGAGTATCCTCGTTTTCCTCGGTGGTAAAACTGTCAGAAGCCCGCTGCGCAAACAGAATGTGACAAAGCGCGTCATCGCGCATATAATTGCGGTACATTTTTGATTACGCTGATTTTCGAATCCGAGTTCATGCCTTCATCTCGTCCGTCAATTGGAACCGCGCCAGATTCCGCCGCCACCTGCGCACGTGAGGTCGGCGTATGAGCGCGCGCCACGTCATCGCCATTGACCTCGGCGCCACTTCCGGCCGCGTGATGGACGTCGCCTTTGACGGCGCTGCGCTCGACTTAAACGAAGTCCACCGCTTCCCCAATATCCCGGTGCAGACGCCAACGCTTCTGCATTGGGATGTGCTGCGCCTCTGGCATGAGATCACCGTCGGCATCAGCGGGGTTAACGAGGCCGCCGCCATCGGCCTGGATTGCTGGGGCGTCGACTACGCCCTGCTCGACAGCGCCGGCGAGCTGCTGGGCAATCCGGCGCATTATCGCGACCCGCGCACCAAGGGCGCCATGGAATGGGTCTTCGAGCGTATGCCGCGCCGCGAAATCTTCGGGCGCACGGGCATCCAGTTTATGCCCCTCAACGCGCTGTATCAGCTGGCGGCCAGCATCCGCGACGGCAGCCCGCAGCTGGACAACGCCGCGACCATGCTGACCATCGCCGACCTTTTCAACTACTGGTTGACCGGCTCGAAGACCTGCGAATTTACCGAAGCCACGACCATGCAGCTTTACAATCCGACGCTGGGCGATTGGGACCGCGACATCATGGACGCCGTCGGCATCCCCACCGAGCTGCTGACGCCTGTCGTCGCGCCTGGCGCAAAGATCGGCCAGCACCAGGGCATTGATGTCATCCTGCCCGCCTGCCACGACACCGGCAGCGCGGTCGTGGCCGTGCCGTCCACCACAGAAAATTACGCCTACCTGAGCAGCGGCACCTGGAGCCTGCTCGGTTTGGAACTGGACGAGCCGATAATCAGTGATGCCGCGTATCAGGCGAACCTCACCAATGAAGGCGGATACGGCAACACCTGGCGGCTCTTGAAGAACATCATGGGGCTATGGATTGTCGATCAATGCCGGGCGACCTGGGCCGCGCAGGGCAACAATTACAGCTTCGACCAGCTGACGGCGATGGTGGCCAGCGCTTCGCCCTTCAAAGCCTTGATCGAGCCGGACGACCCCTCGTTCTTGCCGCCGGGTGATATGCCCGCGCGCATCATCGACTTCTGCCGCCGGACCGGGCAGCCGCTCCCCGAGAGCGACGCCCAGATCATGGCGACCGTCTATGTCAGCCTGGCCTACAAATACCGCTACGTGCTGGAGCAGCTGCTTGAGGTAAGCGGGCGCGCGGTGGACCGGCTGCATATTATCGGCGGCGGCTCGCGCAATGCCCTGCTCAATCAAATGACGGCCAACGCCATCGGCCGGCCGGTGATCGCCGGACCCGCCGAAGCCACCGCGGCCGGCAACGCTATCGCGCAGCTGATCGCCATCGGCGAATTGGGCAGCGTGGCGGAAGCCCGCGCGTTTCTAAGCGAATCTGACGAAAACACCGCATACGAGCCGCAGAACAGCGCTGCCTGGAACGACAATTATCAGCGCTTCCGCGCCTTGCTGGATTGAGCCCATGAGCGACGCCTTGCTGGAACTGCGCGGGATCGACAAGCACTTTCCCGGCGTACACGCGCTGAAAGACGCCCGCTTTGATGTGCGGCGCGGCGAGGTGCACGCGCTGATCGGCGAGAACGGCGCCGGCAAATCCACCCTGATAAAGATCGTCTCCGGCGTTTACCAGCCCGACACGGGCGAAATCGCGCTGGATGGGC
Source organism: uncultured Anaerolineaceae bacterium (assembly GCA_964632725.1). Taxonomy (GTDB): domain Bacteria; phylum Chloroflexota; class Anaerolineae; order Aggregatilineales; family Phototrophicaceae; genus UBA6055. The sequence continues at coordinate 4,864 of CAZWCV010000168.1, read as the reverse complement.
GGCGCGTCGCATTCAGCAACCCGCGCGAAGCCCACGCCGCCGGCATCGCCACCATTTACCAGGAGCTCGGCTTGTACCCCGAGCTTAGTGTGGCCGAGAATATCTTCATGGGTCACGCGCCCACCATGCAGCGCTTCGGCTTCCGGGCGATCGACTGGGAGGCGATGGAGCGGGGGGCGGCAGCGCTGCTGGCGGAGCTGAATATCCACGATCTTGATGTGGGCGCCAAGGTAGGTACGCTGAATGTCGGCAATCGCCAGCGGGTGGAGATCGCCAAGGCGCTGTCGCTCGATGCGCGAATTCTGATCATGGACGAGCCCACCGCCGCCCTGAGCGAAAGCGATGTCGAGCAGCTCTTCAGCATCGTGCGGCTGCTGCGCGAGCGCGGCGTCAGCATCATTTACATCAGCCACCGCCTCAACGAAGTCTTTGAGCTGGCCGACCGCGTGACCGTGCTGCGCGACGGCGAGTACATCGGTACGCAGGAAGTCAGCGCTACCAGCGAAGCCGAACTGATCAGCATGATGGTCGGGCGCACCATATCGAATCTCTTTCCCAAGCAGCGGGCAGAAATCGGCGCTGTGGTTTTGGAAGTGAGGAATCTCAAGCGACCGCCCCTGACCCGCGACATCTCCTTCAGCGTGCGCGCTGGAGAGATCGTCGGTTTGGCCGGGCTGGTCGGCTCCGGGCGCAGCGAGACAGCGCAGGTGATCTTTGGCGTGCTGCCGGCCGAGTCGGGCGAGATCTTGCTCGAGGGTCAGCCGGTCAAGATCAGCCGCCCCTCCGAGGCGGTCGATCACGGCATCGGCTACGTGCCGGAAGACCGCGGCCATCAAGGGCTGATCCGCGAGATGACCATCCGCGAGAATACGTCGATGGCCGTGCTGGAATTGGTCTCGAAGAACACCTTCATCAGCCGCGCCAAGGAACGCGTGCTGGCCAACCACTCGATTCGGCAGCTCAGCATCCGCGCCACCGGTCCCGACCAAATCACCAACAAACTCTCGGGCGGCAATCAGCAGAAAGTCGTAGTCAGCAAGTGGCTGGCGAGCAGCCCCAAACTGCTGATTATGGACGAGCCCACGCGCGGCGTCGATGTCGGCGCCAAGTCGGAGATTCACCGCTTGATGAGCCAGCTGGCGGCCGAGCAAGGCCTGGCGATCCTGATGATCTCGAGCGAATTGCCGGAAATCCTGGGCATGAGCGACCGCATCCTGGTCATGCGCGAGGGGCGGCTGGTCGGCGAATTCGATCGCGCTGAAGCGACCCAGGAACTCATCGCCCACGCCATGATGAGCGAAGAAGCGCGTCAAGCGGCGGGAGCGGGCTCGTGAGCAAGACCAAAGGGGCCGACCCCGAAAAGCGCAGTCCGCTGCATTTCATCGGCATCGCGCTGGCGCTGGTCATCATCGGCGCCTACTTTCTGCTGCCCTTCGTCGTCCAGCCGGAGCGCGGCCCCTCGACCGTGGCCGTCTTGACCGAGAGCAAAAGCGCCAACGAACTGGGCCTGTTCAAGACCGGGCTGGAAGTGATCCCGCTGGCCGGGCTGGGCATCTTGCTGCTGGGAATCTGGAATGTCATCGCGCCGGCCGCCAGCCGCGCCATCTCGCTGCTGATGAGCGTGGCCGGCTTGCTGGTCGTGGTTTATTACATCAACTTCTTCCGCGATTACGCCGCCGAAGAAGCCACATTCATCAGCAGCCTCGACATCGCCTTCTGGATCATGCTGGTCGCGGGTGTGCTGGCCGTCTTGCAGATTCTGATTCCGCGCGGCCTGCCGGACGAGCGCTACCGCATCGTCAAGCTCTTCGGCAATCAAGAGAGCGTCATCCTCTTCGGTTTGCTGTTGATGATATTTGTGGTGGGCATCGCCAATCCGCGCTTCCTGCAGGAACGGAATATCTCCGACATTTTGCAAGGCAACGCCTATATCGCGGTGGCGGCCCTGGGCATGACCATGGTGATTGTCACTGGCAATATTGACATTTCGGTGGGCTCGCTGGTGGGTTTGCTGGCGGTGATCAGCGGACGGCTGGTGGTCGCCGGCGTACCCTCGCCGCTGGCCTGGCTGCTGCCGCTATTCATCGGCGCGGGCATTGGCGCCATCATCGGCTTTGTGGTCGCCTACCTGCGCGTCCCCTCGATCGTGGTCACCCTGGGCATGCTCAGCATCATCAAAGGCATCCTCATCATCTGGACAGCGGGCGAGCGCGTCACCGATATGCCAGCCGATTACCACCTCTCGCAAATGCGCCCGCTGGGCATCCCCATGCCTATCATCATCATGGTTGCTCTGACCATTGTCGTGGTGCTGTGGATGCGTTACAGCGCCACCGGTCGCGCATTTTACGCCCTGGGCGGCAATGCGGAAGCGGCGCGGCTCTCGGGCTTGTCGCAGCGGCGATTGCTCATGACGGTATTCACGCTCAACGGCGTCTTCGTTGGCATCGCCAGTGTGATGTATTCGACGCAATTCCAAATCATTCAGGTGACGCCGCCGCCGGCGCTTGAGCTCTCCATCATTACGGCATCGGTAGTGGGCGGCGTCAGCATCCTGGGCGGGACGGGCACGGCCATCGGCTCGACCCTGGCGACCTTGCTGTTGAACTTCATCCGCTCGGCCATGATCTTCATCAATGTCTCGCCCTTCTGGCTGAAGGCCGTGCAAGGCTTGCTAATCCTGGCGACGGTGCTGGCGGATCTTTTGCGCCGCCGCCGGCAGAGGCTGTGACATGGCGCCGCCCTTGGCAGGATCATGCAAGGAGAGGATGTAAATCAAAAAACGAAGCGGGAGTAGGCGAAATCCAGCGCGGTCTTATACTGTGATGACGCCGAGGCTTACAAGCGTGGTGATTAAACTGGAAATGGCGACGAATACCAGCGCGAGCACACTTGCTGCGCCCGTGATTCTTATGCGCCAGAGGCGTTCATGTTCGATTTTGTCGCTGAGGTCTACGAAGCGTTCACCAATGTCTTCGGTCTGCTTGTCGATCTTCGCGTCAATCGCTCTTCTTGCTTCGCTGATTTCCTTGCGAACAAAGTCCTTGGTCGCCAGAGAATCCAGCCGGCCCTCAATCCTGCCTATGCTGCGCTCATGCCTGTTGAGATTTTCTTCAATGTCCATACGACTCGCCTCCATAAATTCAAGTCTTGGTATAACAGCAATGTCTCAATACTACCAGCAGTCGTCAAGTCTCCGAAGTCGACGTCAGGGAATCTCCAAGTTTACTGAAAGTGCAGCAGCGAATCATGATTAGAGACGAACAGCTTGGTCCACGCAACCCCACCGTCGGTGAAAAACTGCGCCACCTGCTGATTAGCCAGGAAGGCGTGCTCTTCGCGATCATGCTGGCGTCGGTCTTGATCCTGGCGACGCGCACCGACAAATTCCTGACCGTGGACAACCTCTTGCAGCAGGGTCGCTTCATGACCGAGGTCGGGCTGATCGCCATCCCCATGACCTATATCATCATCACCGGCGGCATTGACCTCTCAGTCGGCTCGATCCTGGGTTTGACGGCCATCGTGCTGGGCTGGACCTGGCAGGAATTGGGCTTCCCGCTGGAGCTGGCGATCGTCACCGGCATCTTGAGCGGGACGCTGGCCGGCTTCGTCAACGGCTTGTTTATCGTGCGTGTGGGCGTGCCGCCGCTGATCATGACGCTGGCGACTTTGGCGCTGTATCGCGGCCTGGCCGAGGGCATCAGCGAGGCGCGCTCGGCGCGAGGTTACCCGGAGTGGTTCTTTCAGCTGGGCCAGGGCGAATTTCTGGGCATCCCCACGCAGTTGTGGCTGCTGATCGTGGCGGTGATCATCTTCGGCATTGTGCTGGCGCGGACGCGGCTGGGCCGCGCGCTCTACGCCATCGGCAACAACGAAGTGGGCGCGCGCTTCAGCGGGCTGACGGTCAACCGCCATCTGCTCTTCATCTATACATTCTCAGGCTTTATGTCGGCGGTGGCCGGTTACATCTTCGTCTCGCGCGTCAGCACAACGCGCTCTGATATGGGCACGGGCATGGAGCTGGATGTAATCGCGGCGGTGGTCCTGGGCGGTACGAGCATCTTCGGCGGCACTGGCTCCATCCCCGGCACGATCATCGGCGTTGTCTTGATACAGTTGCTGAAGAATGGCCTGGTTCTGACCGGCGTCACCAGCGACGCGACCATAGTCGTCATCGGCAGCGTGCTCATTTTTGCTATACTGGTGAACAACTTTATCCAAAGCAAGCGGGATGAAAGTTGAGCTCCTCTCGCGGGCCATCCACCGGACAGCCCCTGCAAGCATGGCTTGTCGAGAGCCTGTCACCCGATTTGAAGTGAAAGGAGGCGCATCGGCGATATCCGCAGCAACGTTTCACCATCTCGTATACTACCTAGTTTAGTGGAGTCAAAACTCATGAAAAGAACATTCGCAATCACCCTGATACTGGCGCTGCTGCTGGCGCTGGTGGGGATGCCGCTCAGCGCGCAAGACCGCTGGGACGGTTCCGACGAGCTTGACGTCAACCCGCTCGAATGTATGGGCGCGGACATGATGGACGACGACGGCGACATGGACGGCATGGACATGCCGGAATACGACGGCGGCATGGTCGCCATGGGCGATTCGAGCATGGCCGGCGCGGATATCGTTGTCGTTGACGTGCCGAAGCTGATCGGCATCGGCTACTTCGGCGCCACCACGCTGGGTCAGCAGCAAGCGGCCGAAGAGCTGGGCAACGTCACCGTCACCACCGACGGGCCGACTGACGCCAATATCGACGACCAAATCCAGGTCATCGACAGCTACATCACCCAGGGCGTGGACGGCATCCTCTTCGCCGCCAACGACCCGGTCGCCATCGCGCCGGTATTGCGCAAGG
>CAZWCV010000167.1:0-7815 GCA_964632725.1 uncultured Anaerolineaceae bacterium | reverse complement strand
GGAACTGGCGCAGGATTCCGCCAACGAAGGCCGCTATCAATTCGAGTGGTGGGCGTTGTCGCTGCTGCGGGCGAAACCGGCCGGCGGCTCGGCGGGCTCGCGCAAAGGCAAAAAAGGCGCCGACCAGGGCATTGACGGCATCATCAACTTCTTCGATGAAGACGAGAAAGGCAAGAAGAAGCCGCAGACGGTGGTCGTGCAGGTCAAGTCGGGCAAGGTGAATTCGGGGCAGATTCGGGATTTGAAAGGTACAGTCGAGCGCGAGGGCGCGGCTATCGGCGTCTTCATCACGCTGGAGAATCCGACTCAGGCGATGACGAGAGAGGCGCTGGCGGCGGGCTGGTATGAGTCGCCGGCCTGGGGCAAAAAGTACCGGCGTTTGCAGATTCTGACGATTGGCGATTTGTTTGATGGCGCGGGGGTCGATATGCCGCCGCAACATGGCACGCATCAGCGGGCGGCGCGCTGGAAGCGCGGAGGTGTCAGCGAGGCCGGGGAGAGTCAGCGGGATTTGATTTGAGGGGATTCACCACAGAGGCACAGCAAGATTACAGTCTACGGAGTGGTCGGAGGTATGTAACAGGCGGCTTCTAACAGAGCAACCAGTATCGCCAATACAGTCAAGGAATACGCAGACTTTGTCATGCGAGATTTCTCTTTCAAGATTTCTGTGTTATGCTTGTCAATAATGCTATAGTTGGCCAAGAGTTCGCGAGGGAAGTCCTCCCACTCTAAGTCCCACCAATACCTAATGACGTCCCACTTTGAATCAATCGGAGACACATGCATCAACTTTGGTTGTAGAATAGATACAGTTAGAAAGGCTATAATCGTATACAGCATGGCAAACATTGCTAGTACGACAGACATTCGTTCATTTATCGCTGATGTGTTGAAAAGGCTTATGTTAACTGTAACGACAACTGCGGTAACGGCGCTAATCAGAGAGAAGTTATACCGTGCCTTGCCTTCCAAAGAAGCATTGACATTAAGTACTGCTGATACATTGGCGTCCAAGATACGTAGAATGCTCTGTTGTTGTTCTGTGAAAACGTTTGAAGTGTTGCTCATTGAATTCTCCAGATAAGGTAAAACTCATGACCTATTCTACACAGCGATCCGCCAAGCAAGACAGTGGCAAGAATAAACTGCCGGAGTCTCCGCCCACCAAACAGCCACCGCCAAAAAAGATCGAAACCGAAGACCCAAAACCTGCCGACCGTAGAACAGTTAGGTCCGCACGCGACTAAAAAGGCGGTCAGCTTTGGCTCGTTTGGAAGGCGCATATCCCCATCTAGCGACAGAAGCGGACTTGCGGGCGGTGGAAACCACGCTGATAAAGTGGATCGTCGGCACGGGCATTGCGATGATTGCCGCGCTGGAATTTCTGGAGCGAATTCCATAAGCGCGGCGGGCTACATGTTAGGTCGCCCCTACAGTTTTTCTCTGTGCCCTCTGTGCCTCCGTGGTGAAAAACCAATCGTAACAATTGGCGCTCTGTTTGACGACCGGCCGCAGCCAACTAACCCGCCAGCCGAATCGCGTACTCCAGCGCCGCGCGCAGGCTGCCCGGGTCGGCGATGCCCTGCCCGGCGATATCGAAGGCCGTGCCGTGCGCAGTGGTGGCGCCGATGACGGGCAGGCCCATCCACAGCGTGGCGATGTCCCCGCGCGGCTGCAGCTTGCGCGCGATATTCATCTGGTCGTGATACATACAGACCACGCCGTCGAAGTCGCCCTTGAGCGCCCGCTTGAAGACAATATCGGCCGGCACGGGACCCTCGGCGCGGATGTCATCGCGGCGGGCGTCGCGCAGGGCCGGCGCGATTTGGTCAATTTCTTCGCGGCCGAAAAGCCCGCCCTCGCCCGCGTGTGGATTGAGCGCGGCGGCGGCGATGCGCGGCTCGGCGTATCCCAGCTTGACCAGCGCCTCGTGCAGATGCGCGATAGTGCGCCGCACCCGCTCGCGCGTGATCAGGGGCGCGATGTCCTTGAATGGGATATGCTCGGTGACCGCCACCGCCCAGACGGGACCGGCCGCGCCCAGGATAAATGGCTCGGCGGAATCCGTGATTTCGCTCAGGAATTGCAGTTCATCGTAATAATCGTAGCCGGCGGCGCGAAAGGACTCTTTGTTCATGGGCGCCATGACCACGCCTTGCGCGCGCCCCTCCAGCGCCAGCTCGTAAGCCAGCGCCAGGTAACGCCCGGCGGCTTCGCCCAGCTTGGGATGGGCAGCCGGCGGCGGCAATGGACCCAGCTGGAAACCGGGCGGATTGACCACTTCGATGGCGTCCGGAGGAAACTGCGCGTCGTCCTTGTGGTCGAGCGGCCGGAAGCGCAGCGGCGACCCCAGCGCGGCGGCGTTGTCGCGCATGACGCCGATATCGCCGACGATGAAGGGGCGGCAGCGCTGGCGCAGCCCCTCATCAGCGAGCAGCTTGACGATCAACTCGGGGCCGATGCCGGCGGGGTCGCCCGTGACGATGGCGATAACGGGCGGATTGCTCATATCCGGTCCTCGATGGCAGTATTCGGCGCATATTAGCGCAACTCTGTCGCAGAAACCACCGGCTGCCCGCGACCGCGAAACGAAGACCGCTAGCGCCGCGCGGTGATTTGGGTTCTGCGCGAAGCGGTGTACAATGTAGTTGGCGTGTCCCGCTAGTTTCCCAGTGCCGGGTGCATGAAATGTTCACATCAGACAATGCCGCCCAGGTCATTTTGCTCATCTTTACGAGCTATCTCATCGGCGCCTTCCCGACCGCCTACTTCGTCGGCAAGGCGCGGGACGTCAATATCTTCGAGGTCGGCAGCGGCAATATGGGCGGCACCAATGTCGCGCGCGCGGTGGGCAAGGGCTGGGCGATCTTCACCGGCCTGGTTGATGTCCTCAAGGGCGTCTTCGCCGTCTGGCTGGCGCGTGATGTGATCCTGGCGGACCAGGTCGGCGTAGCCACATCGGTATCGGCCACCTGCGTTGTCGTGGGCCACAACTGGTCGCTCTTCGCCACGCTCCTGACTGCTTCGTTCCAGGGCGGCAAGCTCAGGTTAGTCGTGCGCGGCGGCAAAGGCGCGGCCACAGCTTTTGGCGCCATGCTGATGATTCAGCCCGCGCAAGTCTTGGTCGCCGCCGCTATCGCCCTGGCCGTCATCGCCCGCACGCGCTATGTCTCATTGGGCGTCCTGATCGGATTTGCCGTGGCGAACGTCTGGCTGGTTCTGCTGGTGGGCGCGGAATACCAGAAGCCCATACTTCTGCTCTACGCCCTGGCGTTGACCGTGATGATTCCGCTGCGCCACTGGGGCAATATCCAACGTCTTCTGGCCGGCGCCGAACGCCGCCTGGGCGAGCGCGCGACCTGAAACCTGAAGACTCTCACCGACACATTCTGCATTTGCAGGGGCGAACCTTGGTTCGCCCACGTTCCTGGTGTTGGCAATTCTAACGTGAATCATTCGACGCGCGGCCCGCGAGACGTCAACACGCGCATCCCGTTGTAAATCCGCTTAAGCTCCACTATCCTCGGCTGGTACGCTCCACTCAGGAATCAGCATGAGAATCGAAAGCGACAAAGACCTGCGCGGCATGACGCGCATCGGCGAAATTTGCGGCCTGACGCTGAAGCTGATGCTGGACAGCGCCGAAGCCGGCATGAGCACGCGCGACCTGGACGATATCGGCCGCGACTTCATGACCCGCATGGGCGCCGTCTCCGCGCCGATTCAGGCATACGGCTTCCCCGGCTACACCTGCATCAGCCTCAACGACGAAGCGGCGCACGGCGTCCCGCGCAAGGACCGGCTGATCCAGCCCGGCGACCTGCTCAATGTCGATGTCTCGGCAGTGCTGGAAGATTACTGGGGCGATACCGGCGCCTCGATCATTTTGCCGCCGGCGCGCCCGCAGTTGACGAAGCTCTGCCGCGCCACCCGCCGCGCGCTCGAGCTGTCCATCGAGATGGCGCGGCCGGGCCAGCGCGCCAACGCCATCGGCCGAGCGGTGGAGAAGCTGGCCCGCAAAAACGGCTATCGCACGCTGCGCCAGCTGGGCGGGCATGGCGTCGGCCGGCATATCCACGAAAAGCCATCCATCCCCAACTATTACAACCGGCGCAACCGCGACGTGCTGGAAGACGGCATGGTGCTGACGCTCGAGCCTTTCTTTAATGCCGGCCGCGGCCGTATCAAGACGCAAGCCGACGGCTGGACGCTGCGCACGACCGACGGCAGCCCCTCCGCGCAATACGAGCACACCGTCATCATCAACGGCGCCGAGCCGATTTTGGTGACCAAGGTCGAAGGAGGTTATGTTTAGCGTATGAAATCAAGGAGCAGCGCATGATTACAGGCATCGATCACATCGTCATCGCCGCAAAGTCGTTAGAGCGCATGATTGACGCATATCGCGCTCTGGGTTTCAGCGTGGTAGAAGGGGGCCGCCATCCCTACGGCTCTTACAACGCGCTAGTCGGATTCGCCGACGGCAGCTATATCGAGCTGCTCAGCTTCTACGAAGACAGCCCGGCGCATCCCTGGTGGACGCTGCTGCATGAGCGCGGCGGCGGATTGATCGACTTCTGTATGGCCAGCGACGATATCAGCAGCGACTTGGCGGCGCTGCGAGCGCAGGGCGTTGACTGCGGCGATCTGACCGAGGGCGGCCGCGCGCGCCCCGATGGCTACCAAGTGAAGTGGATCAACAACAAGATCAGTAACCACTGGCAGGGGCGGATTCCCTTTCTAATCGAAGATTTGACACCGCGCGACGAGCGACTGCCAACGCAGCGCGAGCACAGCAACGGCGTCACCGGCATTCATTCGATCGCGCTGGCGACTGGGGATGTGGCGCGCTATGCCGCTGTCATGGCGGCCGTTCTGGACGTCGAGGGTCAGCCTGTTGCGGGCCCCGACGCTGGCGGGGCCGGGCTGCGCTTTGAGGTCGGCGGACACGCGCTGGATTATCTGGCGCCGAATGTCGTAGACAGTCCGCTGGCGGCGCATCTGGCGGGGGATCGGCCGGCGCCGTATTCGATATGCTTCAGGACGGTGGGCGAGGCCAAGCGACTTGACCCGGCGGACACCGAGGGTGTGCGAATTGAGATGTACTAGGCGCACTGGTGAACTGTGGGCGACCCACCGGCTCGCCCCTATAAATGCTATGTATCACAGTACCAGCACCTAAGCCACAAAAAGAATTACCACCGAGGTCACCGAGGAAAAACGAGAACACCGAGAAAAGACTTTTAGCAGCAATTTGCCAGAGAGGGTCGGTCCAATGGTCAGGCGGAGCGCAAGGGTCGACAAATGATCAAATCCTCTGTGTCCTCAATGTCACTCGGTGTCCTCGGTGGTAAGAGAGTCGACGGCTACACCCGCAGCCGATTCAGCAGGCCACTGTGACGCTCGGCGACGGTATTATTATTCACGGCGATGCGCAGCGCATTGCGCGTGCCCACCAGCACGACCATGCGCTTGGCCCGCGTGATGGCGGTGTAGAGCAGGTTGCGCTGCAGCATGATGTAGTGCTGCGTCAGAATCGGCATCACCACCGCCGGATACTCCGAGCCCTGCGAGCGGTGCGTGCTGATGCAGTAGGCGTGCATGAGGTCGCTGGTCTCGTTCAATTCATATTGGATCAGGCTGCCGTCAAAATCGATGTCCAAGGAGTTGTCGCTGTGATCGATGCTGTGGATGAAGCCGATGTCGCCGTTAAAGACGTCTTTGTCGTAGTTGTTGCGCGTCTGCATCACCTTGTCGCCGACGCGGAAAAGGCGCGCTCCTACTTCGAGCTGGGCTTGCCGGGGGTCGCCGTTTAGCTCCGACTGCAATCGCTCATTGAGATTGTTGACGCCGGCGGCGCCGCGGTACATGGGCGCGATCACCTGGATGTCCTCCACCGGATCGAAGCCCCCGCGCCCCGGCAGCTTGGTCTTGACGATCTCGACGATATTGTCGGCCACCGACTCCGGGTCTTCGACATTGAAAAAATAGAAGTCGTTGCTCTGGTTGTCGCTGACCGGCTGCCGTCCCTGGTTGATGCGATGGGCGTTGCTGACGATATGGCTGCTGTCGTCCTGGCGGAAGATTTGGTCGAGGCGCGTCACCGAGGCGATGCCGCTGTCGATGACATCGCGCAGCACATTACCCGCGCCCACCGATGGCAACTGGTCGACATCGCCGACGAGCAGCAGATGCGCCGTCGGCTGCAGCGCCTTGAGCAGATTGTGGAATAGCCACAAATCAAGCATGGACGCTTCATCAACCACGAGCATATCGATGGGCAGGGGATCGCTCTCATCGTGCTCGAAGCCGCCGTCGGGCGAATAACCGAGCATGCGGTGGATGGTGCTGGCGTCGACGCCGGTGGTTTCCGCCAGGCGCTTGGCGGCGCGTCCGGTCGGCGACGCCAGCTTGAAGGCATAATCTCCTTCCAGCAGCGCGTTGATCAGCATCTGCACGGTGGTCGTTTTGCCCGTGCCCGGCCCGCCGGTCAAGACGCTGATCTTGCTGGTCAGGGCGGCCTGGACGGCGCTCTGCTGCAGCGGCGAAAGCGAGACCTTGTTCTTCGCGCTCAGCCTGGACAGGTAGCGCTCCCATTCGGTCTTGCGATGATCGCGCGTTATCTTGCTGGCGTTGCCCGTCATATTGCGCAGCAGCCGTGTCACCTCGGTCTCGGCGCGGTGAAAGCGAGGCAGATATACCGCCTGAACCGCCCCCGCATCGCCACCGAGCAATTCGCCGAGACGGACCGGCTCGCTCGCCCCTCTGGGCCACAAATGATCTTCAACCAGTTTGTTGGCGCTCAGCTGACCCTTTAGCGCGACCGAAAGCCGGGATTGGTCATCAACGCCCAACAGCTCGGCCGCCGTTTCCAGCAGCCGATCGCGCGGGGCGTAGGTATGGCCCTCGCGCGAGAGTTCTTCCAACGCATAATGCAGGCCGGCGCGCAAACGATGCGGGTCGTCACGATTCAGCCCCATCTGCCGCGCGATCTCATCGGCCTTGCGAAAGCCGATCAGGAAGACGTCCTGCGCCAGTTGGTAGGGATTGTTCGATATGACCGCCTGCGTTTTTTCGCCGTATTCGTCCCAGATGCGCTTGGCGATCTTGGCGCTGATGCCTATGCCCTGCAGGTAGATCATGTTGTTGCGCATGACCCGGTTCTTCGCCCAGATCTCGACCAGGTTCTCCGCCAGCTTGGGCTTGAGGCCGGGCACATTATGGATGCGCTCAGGTTCGCTATCCAGAATAGCGATGGTCTCCTCGCCCAGGTGGTTCACGATTTTCTCGGCCGTGCGCGGCCCGATGCCCTTGACGATGCCGCTGCTCAGGTAATTGATGATGCCCTTGGCCGTGGTCGGCGCAATCGGGATGGCGCGCTCGGCGCGGAATTGTCGCCCATAGCGCGAGTCGTTTACCCATTCGCCTATGAATTGCGCCTCTTCGCCCTCGCTGAGCTGGGGCAGCGTCCCGACCACCGTGACCGTGCCATCCCGGGCCTGCGCGCGCGGAAAGCGCTTCTCCGGCATGATCTTGACCACGCTGTAGCCGTTTTCTTCGTTGTAATAGGTGATTCGCTCGATGGCGCCAGCGATTTCTTCAGGCATACCTGATCCCGATTTTACTTCGCCTACCTATTGTAAATCGCTTTGTCGAATCCGCTACGGTCATACAGTGGCCGACATGTGGCAGGCGCCAGCCACAGTCACGCCCCTACACCGTTGGCCTACCCCACGCCCCAGCCCCCTCCCCGACGGGTCCTGAGGACAGGACAGGTTTTGAAAGTCGCCGCCGACTGATTTTACCCCACCC
>CAZWCV010000166.1:0-7902 GCA_964632725.1 uncultured Anaerolineaceae bacterium | reverse complement strand
CGAAGCTCCAGATGGCGGCGCGGTTGGCCATGCGGCTGTCGAGCTCGGGGCTCATACCGATACCGACGGGAATGCCAGTGGCTTCGTAGATGGCGCGCCCGCCCTCGAGCAGGTCGTCATAGGTCTTGGGACCGTCGGGATAGCCGGCGTCCGTCCAGAGCGCGATGTCGTAGTCGCCGGGATCGGGCACGTAACCGTGGGTGTATGCGTACCAGGTATCGGCGACCGGCAGGTAGGAGGCGGCGGTGCAGGTGCTGGCGCGCTCGCCGTACATCTCGGCGGCGGCTTCGTTGATGTCGCGCAGGTCGTGCAGGCCGTCGATGTAGGCGGCCGGCGAGAAGAGGACTTCGACGATAGAATGGCCTTCGCCGGCGTCAATCTCGGCGGCCAGCGTGGAGAAGAGCTCGGTGAAATTGACGTGATCGACGGTCACGCCGACGCCCTTGGCTTCTCCCCACTCGGCGGCGTAAGCGTCGAACCACTCGTCGTAACGCGGCACGAAGTGGCTCCATTGCAGCAGGCTGATCTCCGTGCCTTCCGCATAGTCGCCTTGGGCGGTGATGCCGATGCCCAAAGCGGCAAAGATGCTGAGTACAATTAGCAGACGTATTGCGCGGTTCATGAAACGGTCTCCTTAAAGAATTTCTTGACAGTCGATTAGCCTGATGGCTATCGTCCGGCGTCGATTTTAGCGGAGTGTATTCCGCTTGGCAACAAGTCCTGTCGATTGAAGATCCAGGGGCGCTGACTTGCCGCGCCTGCAACTCAGTGGGGCCAGACGGCGCTAGGACCAGGCGGCGAAGATTTCTTCGATACGTTCGTGCGCTTGGGCGACGGCGTCCTCGGCCGTGGATTCGCCGAGCGCGACCTGGGCGATCACTTTAGGGATAATGTGTTCGGCATAGACTTGCGCTATGGCCGGGCTGCTGTAGCCGGGATAGCCGAAACTCACGGCGCGGTCTATCGCCGTCTTCAGGATTGCGAATTTGTCTGCGGGCATTGAACCAAAGGGGTCATCGTTGAACCAGTCGTTCAATTCCACGACGGATTCGGGGTAACAGGGGAGATTGAATAATTCGCTGTGGTAGGTGACTTCGCTGTAATTGGCGGTGTAATCAAGCAGAAACTTCTTGGCAGCATGCAGTTCGGCGCCGCTGACATAAGCGGGAATGACGCTGACCCAAACGTGTGTGCCGCCGAATGCGCCGGCGGGCCCCAGGAGCGCGGGCGTAAAGCCAATGTTCGCGGCGGCGGCCTCGTCGACCTTTTGCAGGCTGCGGTAAGCCGAATCCGGGTTGAGAATAAAGCTGGCGTCGCCGGCGATAAGCGCCTGATTGTTGCTGGCGCCGGTCCAGCCGAAGACTTCGGCGGTCATTGCCTCATTCTGCAGTTGCGCCAGATATTCAACGGCGGCGACAGTCGCCGGGCTGTTGAAGACTACATTTCCGTCAGCGTCCTGGACGCTTCCGCCAAAGCTCCAGATCACTTCGCGATTTGCCATCTCACTGTCGATTTCAGGGCTGATGCCTATGCCAACCGGGATACCGGTTGATTCATAGATCGCTCGACCGCCAGCGAGCAGGTCTTCGTAAGTCGCTGGGCCATGGGGGTAGCCGACGGCCGTCCACAGCTCGATGTCATAGTTGCCGTGGTTCAGGGCGTACCCGGCCACGAATCCGTAAAAGAAGTCGCTATCAGGAAGATAAGATACGGCAGTGCAGAATTCATGCTGCTCGCCGAGCAAGGCGGCGGCCTGTACGTTGAGGTCGCGCAAGTCATGCAGCCCGGCAACAAAGGAAGCCGGCGATGATGGCAGCTCAATGATCGTATGCCCTTGCCCGGCATCGATTTCCGCCGCGAGCGCCGACGGGAGCTCGGAGAAATTCACGCGGTCGACCTGGACTTCAACATTGTTCGCTTCGCCCCATTCGCGAATGTAGCGATCGAACCATTCATCGTAGCGCGGCACAAAGTGCTTCCACTGGAGCAGGCTGATGCTAGCGCCATCGGGGAAAGCGCCTTGGGCATAAATCGAGACAGACAGCGTGGCGAACAGGCACAGTATGAACAGAACTCGAATCATCGCTTCTCCCGCTAATCGTCATGGCAATAAACTCGCGCCCGCCATCTTAGCGGATTGCCAATTAAATGACAACGACCGTCCATTTGCGCCTGAGCGCCGGCGAGAGCAGTAATTAGCGCTTAGAACAGGTTGAGCTGTCGCACGGGCTGGCGCCCGTTCAGCAGGATGTACTTCGCCAGTTTGTGAGGTGTGCGGATGCCGATCCGCTTGAGATGGATTAGCTCGGTCAGGTTGCCGCGCCGCCGCGAGCGGATGATGGCGTCAGCGCCGACTGGGCCCACGCCTGGAATGCGCAGAAGCCGTTCGCGCTCGGCCCGCATGATTTCGATGGGCTGGCGCAGCAGGTGTTCGTCGGCCCAGGCTTGCTTGGGGTCGACATCCGTGCGCAGATTGCCGCCTTGCAGGAATGGCAGTTCTTCGACATCCCATTGGTAATCGCGAAGGAGGAAGCTGGACTGATAGAGGCGGAACTCGCGGATGGCTTCGGTCGCGGGCAGGTTCTCGAAGGGTGTGCCTGCCACGGGCGAGAAGGCGGAGTAATAGACGCGCGCCAGCCTGGCTTGGCTGTAGAGCTTGTCGCTCATCGACAGGAGTTCAAGGTCGGTGTCGCCCACTGCACCGACGACGAATTGGGTGACACTGCTGGCCAGGCGCTGGTTCTGGTGGTTCTGGCGGATTTGCTGCGCCCATTGCAGCATTTGGACCAGCTCTTCGACGAAGACTTTTTTTGGCGCCAGGTCAGCCAGGCGCACGCTGGTCGGCGCTTCCAGATTGACCGAGACGCGGTCGGCCAGCTGCATGGAGCGATAAAGCTGATCGTATTCGATGCCCGGCATGATCTTCAGATGGATATAGCCGCGGTAGCCCTGGCGGTTGCGGATGATATCGGCGGTATCGATGATTTTGTCCTGGGTGGTGACCGAGCCCTTGATGATGCCGGATGAGAGAAAGAGGCCGTCAACCTTGCCGGCCTGCTGCAGGGTGTCAAAGGCGCCCGCCATCTCATCGGGCTGGAAGGTCATGCGTTTGGTCTTCGCCCGCCCGGCGCGGAAGACGCAGTAATGACAGTTGCGCTCGCAGGCGGTGGTCATCATGGTTTTGAGCACGGGTTTGGGTCCGCGCGGCGTCTGCAAACTGGCGATGCAGTCGCTGAAGTTGTGCTCTTGCTTGCGGGTGCGGCGGGCGCGCTCGGCTTGGGGGCTGTCACCGGCCGGTTCGTGCAGGGTGACATCGCCCATTTGGGAGAGTTTGGTCAAGGTTTCGGAGACGAGTCGGCCAGCCATGCCTCCATGTTATAGAACATTTGTGTTGATGTCAAGGGACATACGGGCAGATTTGGCGCGGTGTTGTCACAGTAGCAGGGGCGGCTGGATGCGCAGCCAGGGTGGCGCCCCTTTCTCGAGCGCGCCTAGCACTTCATTGACAACCTTCGGCAGCTCGCCATCACCCTCAATTTCGATGATGTGTTGTCCCTTGCCGCGAAGCAGTTCGACGCCGGCGCAGTATTTCTTCAGGCGCGTCGGCAAGTCATTCTCAAACAGCTCGCGCGCGTTTTTGCTGCGCTCATCCATGCGTTGATAGGCGACGTGAGCGGACACCTTTAGCACGATGGTCAAATGCGGCGGTCGCGCCCAGCGGTTGATTTGGTAGACGTCCTCCATCGTAATGTCGTCGCGCGTTTGATACACCAGCGACGATAACAGGTAGCGGTCGCAGATTACGACCGCGTGCTGCATTTGCAAATGGCATTCGATTACGGATTTGAGGTGATTGCTTCGATTAAGGGCGAATGCCTGGGCCAACTCGACGGGTCCAAGCTCATGCTCCCGTCTAAGCGCGCTGCGTATCTCGGCGCCCATAAGCGACTTGTTGTGGGGCTCTTCGGTCAGCAAGACCTTGTCGCCGAGCGTCTGCCGCAAGATGTTGTTGAGCGTGCGCGCGATGCTGGTCTTGCCCGCGCCATCAATGCCTTCAATTACAACGAAGAAGCTGTCAAACGACACTGTGTAGTCTTGTCCATTTTTTGGAACCGGACAGATAGAATAACGTCCATAATTGTAGTTTACAAGCATCCGCATTTGGCATCAGGTATTCGTTATCGCAATTGACATAAGCGGGAGGCGTTCGTTCGGCTATACTGATATTGGGCAGTCGCGGAGAGCGGGAGCGCAATGGAGCATAAGCGCCATCAAGAACAGCGAAGCGTCAGCCGCAGGCGGATGCTGCGAAGGCTGGCGGCAATTGCCGGCGGTGGCGCGCTGGCCAGCATTGGCGCTGCGGCAGCCGGCGTATACTCACGGCGGCCGCGGCTGGTAGTCCTGCCGAATGAGGCGGACATGCTGGACGACCATACGCGGCCCGCAATCATCAGCCGCGAAGCATGGGGCGCGCTGCCGGTCGATCACGCTGCCCGTAACGAGCGCGGACACTACCAGAGCGGCGTCAACCCCTTCGGCTGGTACGAGTATGCGGGTGATCTGCGCGACAGCTATCAGACGCTGGTGGTTCACCACAGCGCCTTTTACAAAGCGGACGGCCGGGCGACGCTGCTGGAAGTGCAGCGCTTGCATCGGGGCGATCGCGGCTGGGCCGACGTCGGTTATCATTTTATGCTGGATGTCGACGGCGCGATTTATGCCGGGCGGGATCTTGACGTACGGGGTGTGCATACGCGGGGACGCAATACCGGCAGCGTTGGCGTTTGCATGCTGGGGGATTTCCGTTATCGCAAGCCGCCGCCAGCTCAGTGGGACGCGCTGGTCGTATTGGGGCGCTGGCTGGTCGCTGATCTGGAGTTGACGCATCTGGCCGGGCACAGCCAGTTTAATGAGGCTACAGTTTGCCCGGGCGCGCGCGTGATTGAGCAGTTGGCGGCGCTGGCCGAGTTGCTGGGCGTGGGTTTTGGCGTCGACGGCTACATCCCGGCGCCAAATGCCTAGACGGGCGCCTCGCTGAGGAACACGCCTTGACCGATTGAAACTGATTATGGAAAGGAAGAGCGAGACATGGCAAAGGTATTAAGTGATTCGGAAATCGGCGCCGCGCTGGCGGAGTTGAAGGGCTGGGCGCGGGACGGCGACGCGCTGGTCAAGGAGTTCAGATTCGACAGCTATCTGGCGGGCGTGGCATTCGCGTCGAGCGTGGGCGTGGTGGCTGAGGGACTGGATCATCATCCGGATATGACGATAGGCTGGCGGCGCGTGGCCGTGTCCTTCACGACTCACGATGCCGGCAACCAGCTGTCGGCGAAAGATATCCAGGCGGCTGCGGCGGTGGACGGGCTGGGTTATCCGCGATAGTCAAGTTGCGCTCAAGCTTGTGCGCGTAAATCGGACTCCCTTGCAATCAGCCACTCAAGATGTTCTGAATGCGCGCCATCAAGGGGTCGTCACGCTTGCTTAAGCGCCGGCGCAGCCGAATGACGAATACGGTGGCGATGGCCAAAAGGACCCAAAGCAGAATCGCCATCTCTCTGATCGCCGAGCCGTCCAGCGATGTAATCACCGCCGCGATCAAAACGCCCGCTGCAGCGTATTCGAAGCCGGGCAGGTATCGTTCGGCTGTCTAGATTTCGCATTCAACCAGGGAGCTACGCTTGTCCAGTTGACGGACGGCGCCGGTGACGACCCGCTCCGGCAGCCAGTTGTTGCCCCGTTGACGCACTTCAAAGTAATAGCTGTCATGTAATTTCTCATGCGATACCCTAACATTATGGGGATAATAAAACAGAGAGAAACCGCTCTTCAGTTCGCGTTTCAGGCGCGGAATTACTGCATCCACGGGCAGCGGCGTCTCAAAGCGATAGCTGTCGCTTCGCTCGCGCTTCTGCTTAAGACGCTTTTTCATTTTCTGATCCATTGTGATCGCCGGCTGCGATTGACCCGCCAGGCGATTCGCGCTCCTGACGCTTCCCAATCAGCGCGGGCAGGTCGCTGTCATCGGCGCAGCCGTCTGCCCGGCTCTGCATCAGGCGCGCTGTACTCCGCGGCGCTTCCGCACTGGATTGGAGTCGACTTTCCAAGGTGTGAATGATTGGGTGGCGGCCCTGTCTGCCGCCGCTGAAGGCGCGGATGAGGACGACGCCCACCACCACAGCGGCCACGATTTGCGCGAGTTCTGATGCCGGCATGTTGCCGGTCAAGTACAGCAGAATTGTGGTGGCGCCCACGATGACGATAAGCGCGATCTCGACCGCCCGGACGCCCCGCGGGGTGATAATCTCGCCCTCGACAAGTGTCCTGGAAGGCGCAATCTCGCTGATTTGACCGTTGACGATGCGACTTGGCATTGGCGGCGTCCACTCATACCGGGTCATTTTTCGCACTTCAAAATAGATGGCGCCATCCAGATGTTCATGCGCGACCCGATAAGTCTCCCGGTAGCGGACACTGCCCCGCGAAGTCGACTCCAAGGCCTCAATGCGTTGCATGGCGGCGGCGGGCGGCAACGCCGTTTCGAAGCGGAAGCGGTTGCGGTCTATGCGCCAGTCCCGGCGTTTCTTCATCTTGCCACCCGGGCGCAGTCTGGGGTCGTAACGCGAATGCAGTGTAGACTATAGCACAATCCCGCAAGACTGTTCCGTACGCGAAACTTGCCATGCGCCTGCTGCTTTTTAATCTGACGACCGACGAGAGCGACCCCGTGCTGGGTTTCGCCTGCGGCTGGATACGCGAGTTGGCGGCGCGCTGCGAATTCGTCGATGTCATCACCATGTACCGCGGGGAGTATCAGCTGCCGCCGAATGTCCGCGTTTATTCAGCCGGGCGCGAGCGCGGTCTGAATAAGGCGTTGCGATTGACTCGCTTTTACCGACATCTGCTGCGGCGGCTGCGCGAGCGGCGCTACGATGCCTGCTTCGCGCATATGGCGCCCTTGTTCGCTGGCCTGGCCGGGCCGCTGCTGAGCGCGCGGGGCGTGCCGACAACGCTCTGGTATACGCATCGGGCGCGCTCGGCGCAGTTGCGGCTGGGGCTGGCCATGTCGCGGCGGGCGGTCAGCGCGGACGCGACGAGCTTTCCATACGCTACCGCCAAACTGCGCGTCATCGGGCACGGCATTGATTGCGGGTTCTATTCGCCGCCCCCACCCCCTAGCCCCCTCTCGCCATCTCTATGGCGAGCATCCCATAAAGAGGGAGGGGGAACTCAAGCGCCGGGCTCGGCCGGGGGTGGGGGGCAGCCCCTGGTCGTGCAGGTGGGGCGGCTGGCGGCGGTCAAGCATCAGGCGACCACGATAACGGCGGTGGCCGAGACTGAAGCGCGGCTGGCGCTGATCGGCGGGGCGCAGCCGGGCTCGCCCGCGGCCTATGAACGGGAGCTGCGCGCGCTGAGTCGTCGCCTCGGGGTTGAGGAGCGCTGTCGACTAGTCGGCGACGCGCCGGCTTCCGAAGTTGTCGAGTGGTATCGGCGGGCGGCCGTGGCGGTGAATATGAGCCCGGTCGGGCTGTTTGACAAGGCGGCGCTGGAGAGCATGGCCTGCGGCGTACCGACTGTGGTGTGCAATCCGGCTTTCGCGCCGCTGCTGGGCGCGTATCGCGACTTGCTGCTGACTGGCGGGCGGGGGGACATACGCGGTCTGCGCGAGCGGCTGGCGCGCTTGCTGGCGCTGTCCGCCGAGGAGCGCGGGGCGATCGGCGCGGTCCTGCGATCGAATGTGCGGCGCGAGCACAGTCTGCCGGCGCTGGTCGAGCGGTTGCTGGCGGTGCTGCGGACGGGTGAGTCGCCTGATTCACCCCGTCCCCCGACGCCTTCCCCAGCGAGCTAGGTGTACAGTCCTGTAGTGAGATGGTGCGGTTCCGTATGAAAGTTTTCCGGGTTGTC
>CAZWCV010000165.1:1649-8021 GCA_964632725.1 uncultured Anaerolineaceae bacterium | reverse complement strand
GCCATCGCCGCCGAAACCGGCGCAGACTGCCTCGCCATCCCGGGCGATGTCGCCGATGTCGATACCGTGCGCGGACTTGTGGAAGCAGCGGTCGAGCGCTTCGGCAAGCTGGATATCTGCGTATGCAATGCCGGCTTGACATCCTGGGGCGACTTTTTTGAGTACCAGCCGGCGGACTTCGAGCGCGTGGTCAATGTCAATCTGCGCGGCAGCTACTTTCTGGCGCAGGCGGCGGCGCGGCAATTTCGCGCGCAGGGTGGGGGCGGGCGCATCGTGCTGATGTCCTCCGTGACCGGGCATCAAGCCGTGCCCTACCTCAGCGCTTACGGCATGACCAAGGCGGCGCTGGAGATGCTGGCGCGCAATCTGGTGCTGGAGTTGAGCCGGCATGGCGTCACCATCAACTGCGTCGCGCCGGGCGCGGTCATCACGCCGCGCAACCTCAATGACGACCCGAACTACGAAGAAACCTGGGCGGGGTTGACGCCGCTGGGAGAAGCGATACAAGTCGAGGATATCGCCAATGCCGTGTTGTTTCTGGCGGCGCCCGAGTCAAGCCGCATCACTGGCCAGACCATCGTAGTCGATGGCGGCTGGAGCAGCACCAGCCCCATTCCCGACATGGAGTATGGGAAGGACTACGACAATTGACTTGGATGAATTGTCTACGCGCCGGGTTATTCGGCTGCTGAATCGTCGCTTTGAGGCGCGGCGATGTCTTCCACTTCCTTACGCCTGCGACTGCCCAATAAATCTGTGCCCAGCCAGCCCAGGCCCAGCAGCGCAAGCCCGACGCCGCCGGCGATCATCATATTATGCTGTTCGGCCACCAGGCGCCGCCGCTCGATATCGGCCGCCATCAAGCCGTGCGCCTCCGACTTGCTCTCCAGCGCAACCTCGCCGCCTTCCTGGTGAATCTGCGCCGCCGGATTCGCCGCCAGCTGATTTGACAGCTCCACAAATCGCCAGCCGCCGTATGCGGCCAGCAGAACGCCCACGACTATCGCGGTGAAGAGCAAGCGGTCCAAAATTCCCGTAAACGCGATGTTTCGCATTGGCCTCACCACTATAGCACTTGTTGATAATTGCCGCGCGACACTCTACAATAGCGGCACTCATTCGCGGCATCATTCTACGGAATAGAAACATGACAGACAAGTTCTTATCTTATGAAGGGTGGCTAAATTCGTGGACATGGGAGCAAGGCGAACTCGGTACTGGGGGATTAACCACAGAGACCACAGAGGGCACAAAGATATGTTGTTTTTGCTCTGTTGCTGCCGCATCCACAAGATTCGCCACTCCCTCTTATGCTGCAAATGGCTGGCTTCGCCGAGCGCCGGGACGTCACCATGACGCGTGAAGCACCTAAGGCAAACTGCGACCATGTGGCGGTGGGTGTGGTCGGCGCCAGTTGGTGGGCCGACGCCATGCACCTGCCCGCGCTCGACAGCCACCCGCGGGCGCGCACGGTCGCCATCTGCGGCCGCAACCGCGCCAACGCGCAAAAGATGGCCGATACTTGGGGCATCCCGCAGGTTTACACCGATTATGCTGACATGATCGAGAGCGCCGACCTTGACGCCGTCGTCATTTCCACGCCCAACAGCACGCATTATCCAATCACCATGAAAGCGTTTGAGCGCGGCTTGCACGCGCTCTGCGAGAAACCCATCGCCATGACCTACGCGCAAGCCCGCGAAATGGCGGAGACGGCGGACGCGAAAGGGCTCAAGACGCTGGTTCCCTTTACTTACCGCTATATGCCGACGGCGCGTTATCTTAAGGAGTTGATTGACAGCGGCTACCTGGGCCGGCCTTACCATCTCAATATGCGCTACTACACCGGCTATGCGCGCGAGGGCGATTACCGCTGGCGCTTCGACCGCAAAATCGCCGGCGCCGGCGTGGTTGGCGACCTGGGGCCGCATTTTCTCTACCTCGCTGACTGGTTCTACGGCGATATCGTGGCCATCAGCTGCCGCCTCAGTTACAGCGTGCCGCGTCCGCCGCTGGACCCGCAAGGAAAGGCTTACGACGTGTTGGATGACTCCTGCATGCTCACGGTGGAATTCGCCAATGGCGCTTTTGGCATGATCCACTGCACCGCGCTCTGTTACGAAGACAGTCCCTTCGGACAGACCCACCACATGGAATTTCACGGCTCGGAGGGCACGCTCTACAGCTTCACGGACTGGGACAAGGTCCAGCAGGTCAAAGGCGCGCGGTTGGGCGAGGGCATGGCGCGCGAGCTGCCGATTCCCGATCATATTTGGGGCCAGGCCCGCCGCGACACCGTGCACAATACCTACCGCGACATCTTCCGCAGCGAGGACTTCATGATCCGCGGCTTCATCACCGCCATCATCGACGACCGCCCGCTTACGCCGGATTTCCACGACGGCGCGCGCATGCAGCGGCTGATCAGCGCGGCGGTGCGGAGCCACGAGACCGGGCGGCGCGTCGAAATCGAGTCGATCGTCGAGTGAGTTGACAGGGGCAAAACCTATGCGACTGGCAGGCAAAGTGGCGCTGGTAACCGGTTCGGCGCGCGGCATCGGCAAGGGCATCGCGGGGCGATTCGCGGCTGAAGGCGCGCGTGTCGGCATTCTGGATTTGGACGCGGACGCTTGCCAGGCGGCGGTCGACGAAATTGAAGCGGCGGGCGGGACGGCGCTGGCTGCAGCGGCCGACATTAGCGACGCCGGGCAGGTCCAGGCGGCGACGGGCAAGCTGCGCGATCGCTTCGGCGCGATTGATGTCCTGGTCAACAATGCGGCGGTGATGCCGGTCGGCCCGCTTCACGAAACCAGCGCCGCCGACTTCGACCGGCTGGTTGCGGTCAATCTGCGCGGGACCTACCTGGTATGCAGCGAAGTGATCCCGGGCATGATTGCGGCTGGCGGCGGCAGCATCATCCATATCGCCAGCGTGACCGGCATCATCGGTCTGCCGCGGCTGGCCGCCTATTCGATGACCAAGGGCGCCCTGATCGCGCTGACCCGCGCCATGTCGACCGACTACGCCGCGCAGGGCATTCGCACCAACAGCGTTTCGCCGGGCACGATTGATTCGCCCATGCTGCACGAGTTCGTGGACTGGCAAAGCGATCCGGCAGGGCTGCTGCGCCAATACGACGCCATGCATCCGCTGGGGCGGGTCGGTACTATTGAGGAGGTGGCCAATGTCTGCCTGTTTCTGGCTTCTGACGAGGCCAGCTTTGTCAGCGGCGCGAACTATACCGTGGACGGCGGCATCAGCGTGAAGGGCGAGCAGCCGCAGGATTAGTTGTGCTTCTCACACTTTTGACAGCGAGGTCACAGAAGCAAGTACAAGTAAGTCACGCAAAAGATTTACCACCGAGTACACCGAGTAAAAGAGAGGGCGCAGAGTAAAGCAATGAAGTGATCTGGAGGCAGCGAAAGTTCTAATCTGTTCCATGGCCGCGAGAATTGCGACGGTATCGAAACAATTCAAAACTCTCTGTGCCCTCTGTGTTTCCTCATTTTCCTCTGTGGTAAAGAAAAGGATTCTTGGCAAGGGATTTGCATGACTTACTTTGTTTTACTGAGATTAAGAGAGGGCACAGAGGATTCGATATGGTTTCGATGCTTTCGCGATTGTTTCCGCCATCTTTGCCGAATGAATCTGGCGCTGCCATTAAAATGACTTACCTGCTTTACTCTGTGCCTTAGTTGTTGCTCTTTGAACTCGGTGGCAAATCTTTTGTATGATTTACTTGACGTTACGGAAGAGGAGAAGGCCATGAGTCATTCGCCATTACTGATTCGATACTTTCAGCCCGGGGAGGGCGCGCGCGTCGGCGTCTTGCGCGGCGAGACCGTGCATGATATCAGCCACTGCTTCCCGGCGCTGGTGAACGTTTTTCGCGATTCCGTCGGCGATGTCGCCGGTTTGATCGCAGCGGTCTCGCGCGCGGCGGAGGATCCCGCTCGCAGTTTCCCGGTCGGCGATCTGGACAATCCACCCGCCGCTGAAGCCCCGCATTGGCTGCCGCCGCTGGACGAGCAAGAGGTCTGGGCGGCCGGCGTCACCTACCTCGACAGCCGCATCGCTCGCCAGGAAGAAGCGGTTGATGGCGGCGATGTTTACGCCCGTGTTTATTCTGCCGAACGGCCCGAAATCTTCTTCAAAGGAACGGCCAAGAACACGGTCGGCCCGCTCGATTCGGTCGGCATCCGCGCCGACTCGAGCTGGAATGTGCCCGAGCCGGAATTGGGGCTGGTGCTTAACCCGGCTATGGAAATGCTGGGCTTCACCATCGGCAATGATATGAGCAGCCGCGATATCGAAGGCGCCAACCCACTCTACCTGCCGCAGGCGAAAGTCTATACCGCCTCCTGCGCGCTGGGACCCGGCATCTTGCTGGCGCCGTCGGCGGAATGGCCGGACACCACGATTCATCTGGTCATCAGCCGCGACGGCGCTGAAGTCTTCAGCGGCTCGGTCTCTACCGATCAAATCAAGCGCAAGATACCGGAACTGCTGGATTATCTGGGGCGCAGCAACAGTTTCCCCAGCGGCGTCATGCTCTTGACCGGCGCCGGCATCGTCCCGCCGGCCGATTTCACCTTGCAGCCGGAAGACATCGTGTCCATCCGCATTGACGGCATCGGTACGCTCTCGAACCGCGTTATCGAGGTCTGAGAGGGGCGAGAACTTGCGCCGCGTCGCCCTGTCGGAGCTGCGACTGCCGCAATTTGGCCTGCCCACGCTGCAGCCGGAGATTCCGTCCGCTACCTACCAGGCGCGCATCGCCGCCGCGCTTGACCGGGCCGCGGATGCGGGTTACGACGCGCTGATCGTCTACGGCGACCGTGAGCATTCCGCCAATGTCGCTTACCTGACCGGTTACGATCCGCGCTTTGAAGAGACGCTGCTGATACTGCGGCGGGGACGCAAACCGATCCTCCTGCTGGGCAACGAGGGACTCAGCTACAGCGCCGTCTCGCGGGTTGACCTGGAGCGCGTGCTATATCAGACTATCAGCCTGCCGGGGCAGCCACGCGGGGATAGCCCTCCGCTCAAAGATATTCTTGCGGCGGCCGGCCTGGCGCGCGGGCAGCGGCTCGGCATCGCCGGCTGGAAGAGCTTTGACGCGCGCGAATCGCCGCAGCCGGAGCATACGCTGGAAAGCCCGGCTTTCATCGTCGAGGCGCTGGCGGAAATCGTCGGCGACCGAGCTTGGCTTTACAACGCCAATGAGCTCTTCATGAATCCGGCCGACGGCTTGCGCGCCATCAACGATGTCGATCAGCTGGCCTGTTTTGAGTTTGCCGCCTCATTCACGTCGCAAGCCCTGCGCGATATGCTCTTCGGCATCCAGCCGGGCATGACCGAGTTCGAAGCCGTGCGGCTGATGCGGCTGACTGGCATGCCGCAATCTTGCCACTTGATGTTTTCCAGCGGCGAGCGGGCGGGGCTCGGCTTGGGCAGTCCCTCGCTGCGGCGCATGCAGCTGGGCGACCCGACCTTCGCGGCTTATGGCGTCTGGGGCGCGCTGAACGCTCGCGGCGGCTGGCTGGCGCGGGATGAGTCTGACCTGCCGGCGGACGTGCGCGATTATGTCGCGAAGCTGGTCGCGCCTTATTTCCGCGCCATCGTCGATTGGTACGAGGCGGTCGGTATCGGCGTATGCGGCGGCGAGCTGCAGGCTATCATAGAGGCGCATTTGGGCGACCCCTTCTTCGGTATCGGGCTCAACCCGGGCCATCTCATCCACCTGGACGAATGGCTGCACTCGCCGATTTACGCCGGCTCGGAGCTTCGGCTGCGCTCGGGCATGGCGCTGCAAGTCGATGTCATCCCGGCCACGCATTCGCCCTATCACACCAGCAACATCGAGGACGGCATCGCCCTGGCCGATTTCGACTTGCGCAAAGCTTTCTGGCAGAAATATCCCGCCGCCTGGGACCGCATTCAGAAGCGGCGCAATTTCTTGCGCAACGCGCTGGGCATCAAGCTCAAGCCGGAGGTGTTGCCTTTCTCGAACATGCCCGCTTACCTGCCGCCTTTCTGGCTGTCGCCTCAGCTGGCGATGCGGGCGGTCTAGCTGATGGCTTCGGAATTAGGGAAATGTAGGGGCGACTTATCAAGTCGCCCGAAACCATGACCATTCACAGCGGCGGGCGACCAGGTTGGTCGCCCCTACACGAGTCGATCGTGGTCAGGTCGTAACATGCGAACGACTTTGGCTAGCATATGTATTATTTACGATGATCGCAGCGGAGCCGTCCCATGAAGATCACCGCCATCGAAACCCTGCAATGGAAAGCTTATCCGCGCTTGATGACTGTGCGCGTGCATACCGACAGCGGCCTCATCGGCCTGGGCGAGACGGCCGACAAGATC
>CAZWCV010000165.1:1210-1558 GCA_964632725.1 uncultured Anaerolineaceae bacterium | reverse complement strand
GGCGCCAAAGCCGCGCTGCACGGCACCATCGCGCCACTCGTCCTCGGTCAAGACCCGCTTGATATCGAAGGGCTCTGGCGCTTTGTCATGGACAACATCATGTATCACGGCTACGCCGGCGCGGAGACGCGCGCCCTCTCCGCCCTGGAAGTGGCGCTTTGGGACATCATGGGCAAACACTATGGCGCGCCGCTCTATCATTTGCTGGGCGGCAAAACCCGCGCCGAAGTCCCCACCTACAATACCTGCATTGGCTTTGGCGCTGTGCAAGATTACGTCGCCTGGCATGAAGACGCCGGCGCATTGGCGCGGAGCTTGCTTGACGAAGAGATCTACGCCATGAAGATC
>CAZWCV010000165.1:0-1200 GCA_964632725.1 uncultured Anaerolineaceae bacterium | reverse complement strand
CGGCCAGCGCATTAGCTCAGCCGAGATCGAGAAGGGACTGCGGCCAGTCAAGCAGATTCGCGACGCCGTCGGCGACCGGATGGACATCGGCATCGAATGCCATTTCCGCTGGAATCGCGTCAGCATGGAGCGCATCGCCCGCGCCCTGGAGCCTTACGACATTCTTTTCCTGGAAGACGTAATGCCGCCGGTTTACCCCGACGAGATCAAGGCGCTATCGCAGAAGACCAGCATCCCCATCGTCGGCTCCGAGCTGCTGCTGACGCGCTGGCAGTACCGCGAATGGCTGGAGAAAAACGTCTGTCAAATCCTGATGACGGATGCCGTCTGGAACGGCGGCATCGCCGAAACGCGCAAGATCGCCAACCTGGCGGAGACATACGGCGCGCCCCTCGTCTTGCACAATATCGCCGGCGCCATCTGCCACGCCGCTTGCATGCACCTTGGCGCCCACATTCCCAACTTGTATTACGTGGAGTCGGTTCGGGCTTTCTACAAGGCGTACTTCGACGTATTGACTGATTTCAGACCTGCGATACGCGATGGCCACCTGGATATCCCCAAGGGGCCGGGCCTGGGCGTTAATCTGCGCGAATCGGCCTTGCAGCGCGCTGATCTCATCCGCGAAGTCTCTGACGGCGAAGGCTTGGCGCGCGGCCGCCGCGCCATGGGCGATCACTGGGCGGTTGAGGAGATACGCTAAGCGCGCGCCGTTTTGCGTTTTTGACAGACCACGTTATAATCTTTGCCACTTCGCCGCGAAGGACTGCGGCGGCGCTTGAGTCTATGGCCTGGTTGAGCGTTTACATGCACTCGCTGGCGTTATATGATTTGTTGCGCTAGAATTGCGACTGTGAGCGATTGGGAGCGCTCACAACGGAATCGGTCTTAACAGGCATTTCGCCTGAGACGAATCTACCGAAGCCTTAATGGAGGAATTTCAAAATGAGAAAGTTGCTTCGCTTAATCCCGGTGCTGCTTCTGGCGCTGGGTGTCATGATTGCTGGAATCGGCGGCGTCGGCGCGCAGGACCAGCTGACCTTCAGCATGGTCAGCCACGGCGGTATCGGCAACCCCTTCTGGGTCGTCGTTATCAAGGGCATGGAAGACGCCTGCACGCTGCTGAACGCGGACTGCGCCTGGCTGTCCGACCCGGTGGACAATATTGATGATATGGCTGGCTATTGGGACGATGCCTTG
>CAZWCV010000164.1:0-8044 GCA_964632725.1 uncultured Anaerolineaceae bacterium | reverse complement strand
GGTCGAGTATCTGTATCGGATAGGCCTGGTCAATTTGCATACGCCGATATTGCTGGGCAATGTCTACGACGAGCTTGGCCCGCAGGACGAGCCGGAAATCTGCACGGTGGGGCGGGCGATGTTCAATCGCATCTTGCCGGACGAAATGCGCTTTGTGCAAGAGACCCTGGGCAAACGCGGGCTGCAAGACCTGGTCGCCCGCTGCTATCAGGTGATCGGCGGCGAACGCACGACCGAAGTGGTCGACGCGATCAAGAACTTCGGTTTCCACTACGCCACAATCTCAGGGACGACCATCGCGGTCAGCGATTTGGCGATACCGGATGAGCGAACACGAATCATGAAGGATGCGGACGACGTTGTTAGCCGCGCCGACCGGGATTTCCGCCGTGGCTTGATGACCGAAGAAGAGCGCTACCAGATCACGATTGACGAGTGGAACCGCGCCAAAGACACCTTGCAAGAACAAATCCAGGACAACCTTGATCCCTACGGGCCGATCGCGATTATGGCGCTTTCGGGTTCGACCAAAGGCGGCTTCGGGCCGATCACGCAGTTGGCCGGCATGCGCGGCTTGATGGCGGATCCTTCCGGCCGCATCATCGACTTGCCGATTCGCAGCCACTTCCGCGGCGGCTTGAACGCGCTGGAATACTTCATTTCCACTCACGGCGCGCGCAAGGGTCTGGCCGATACCGCCCTGCGCACCGCCGACGCCGGTTATCTGACGCGCCGCCTGGTCGATGTGGCCCAGGATATGATCGTCAACCGTTGGGATTGCAACACCAATCGCGGCTTGCTGATTCAGCGCTCGGACGACATCGCCGGGCAATCCATTGAAGAACGTATCGTGGGTCGCTGCTCGGCGGAAGACATCGTCGATCCAGAGACTCAGGAGCTGATTGTCGGCCGCAACGAGATGATCGACGAAGACATCGCGGCCAGCATCCAGAAATCGTCGCTGGAAGCCGTTGAGGTGCGCAGCCCGCTCACCTGCGATTTGATTCACGGCGTCTGCGCGCTTTGCTACGGCCGCGACCTGGGCACCGGCGAAATGGTGAATATCGGCTCGGCGGTGGGCATCATCGCGGCGCAGTCGATCGGCGAGCCCGGCACCCAGCTGACGCTGCGGACATTCCACAGCGGCGGTACGGCCGAAGTGCGCGACATCACCAGCGGTTTGCCGCGCGTGGAAGAACTGTTTGAAGCGCGGCGCGTGCCCAAGGGGCAGGCGGTGACGACGGGAATCGCCGGCGTATTGCGCCTGACGGAGCGAGAAGACGGCGCTCGCATCGCTACCGTCATTGACGAGGTCCTGGATAGCGAGGAACATGACATTCCCGAGGGCTGGGATGTGGTTGCCAAGGACGGGCAGGACATCAAGAAAGGCGCCGCCGTCGCTCGCAACGGCGACGACGAAATCATGGCGGGCCTGGCCGGCAGGGTGCATATTGAAGAGGGCAAGGTCTACATCCGCTTCCAGGACGACGAAACGGAAGAACTTGAAATTCCCGCCAATGCCCGCTTGCGCAAGAATATCTTCGACGGCATGCATGTGGCGGCGGGCGAACAGCTCACCGAAGGCTCGAAGAATCCGCATCAGATTCTGCGCGTCCTGGGCGCGAACGCCACCCAACTCTACTTGCTCAGCGAGATCCAGGAAGTCTATCGCAGCCAGGGCGTGAATATCGCCGACAAGCATTTCGAAACGGTTATCCGCAAGATGATGTGCAAGGTGCAGATTACGCGCAGCGGCGACAGCGATTTGCTCCCGGGCGAACTAATCGACCAGCTAAAGCTCTTGGAAATCAATGAGAGCCTGATCGCCGAAGACGCCGAGCCGTGCTCGGGTTCGCCGGTGCTGCTGGGCATCACCAAGGCGGCGTTGAGCACGGAAAGTTACCTGTCCGCGGCCAGCTTCCAGCATACGATTAAGGTCTTGGCGGGCGCGGCGATTGAGGGCCAGGTCGACCCGCTGCACGGCTTGAAAGAAAATGTGATCATCGGCAAGCTGATTCCGGCCGGCACCGGCTTCCACGCCTATCATGATCGCGAAGTGATAGCGCCGGCGGCTACCCTCGAATCGCAGGGCGCGCTGGACCTGAATGCGATGGGCGACCAGGACGACTTCGAGAATATGCTCAGCGAGCTTTAACCGCGACGGCGATTTGAGCGTGAGGGGCGGTTCTGATAAACTCAGAATCCAGCACAAGACGGAATTGTAGGGGCGACACTGTTTGTCGCCCTTTTTAGTTCGGTTATTGCAGCGGGCGATTCGCAGCCGCGCGATTTAGGGGCGGCGTTCCAGCGCGTGATAGAGCGGGCGCCGGCGTTTGTTGCGGCTGCCGTCAAAGTGCGGATAGAGCAGGCTGTAGCCAGCCAACTCAATGCGATCGTAGACGACCCGCTCTTCGGCATAGCTCAGATTCCACAAGATCATAAGGCCGACATCAGCGCGCGATTGGCCGATCTCGAAGGCGCGCATGGTGTAGTTCATTTGGTCCAGCGCTGAATTGTAGGTCATCCAGGGATCCGGCGGTTCGGTGGGATAGTCTTCCCAGGTGGCCCAGCCGAATTCAGTCACCCACATCTTCGTCCTGTGCCCAAAGGCGGCGATAATGCCGGCGTAGTCGCGCAAGGTTTGCCGGAAGAAGAATTGGGGCCGGTCGTCCCAGCCTTGCCCGTCAACATTGTCGCAGCAGAGAAAGTCCGGCGGATTGCCCCAGCCGTATGGATGGACGCCGATTCTGACATCGGCGTAGCGGCCCAGCCCGGCCTGGTGCATCTGACGCAGAAAGGCGCGATCGTCGACCGAGACGCCGCTGTGATTGCCAGTCGGCGCCAGCCCGGCGGTTACCAGGGTGATGTGCGGCGCATGGGCGCGCACGGTGTCCCAGGCGACGCGGAACAGCTCCATATAACTGGCGCCGCTGATGGGTCGGCTGCCGCTCCATTCGCGGCGCAGGTTGGGCTCGTTCCAGACCTCGATGGCGTCAACGTAGGGTCCGAGCTGTTCCAGCAGCTGGCGCAGGAAAGCGGCGAACTGGTTCAGGTCGTCCGGCGGGCCGTCTTCGTTGCGATTGGTATGCCGCGTCCATTCGGGCGCCTTGACGACGCTGAGCATGACCTGGAAGCCGTACTTGTCGGCTTTCTGAACGTGCAACTGAAACAGGCGGAAGTTCCGCTCAAATTGACCGGCGCGGTCGGGCTGCAGCCACTTCCAGGCCGCTTGTACTTTGACCCAGTTGACTCGCAGCGGCTTGATCTGCTGCAGGCGGTATTCCCATGTGTCGACGTCGTAGTCGTAATGCAGCTGGATGCCCATGCCGGCGGGATCCAGACGCGTCTGGTCAACGGCTACCGGGGTCGTATAGGCGCTGCCGGGCTGGGTGACCACGGGCGTGGCTGTCGGCGGTTTGGGCGTGTCGGTCGGCGGCTGCGTATACTCCGGCCCAACGATGGGACCGAAGTCTTGACCGCCCGCAGCCGTAGCCGCCGCGCCGCTGTCTCCGCGATAGATCGTGGGTTGCTGGACGCCGTTGACTTCTGCAAGTGTCGGTTCGGCAACCCTGGCGGTCAGCTGCACCTCGGGCGCGATGCTAATCGACACCTCGCTGGAGCAAGCGAATAGCGCCGGACAGAGCAAGACCAGGACGAATAATCTCAGCATTTGGCCGGCCTTGCTCGGGCGCGATCCCGGGGCAGGCTGTGCGGTGGACTGTGGATGACAAGTCGCTTCAGGTTTGGCAAATTGGACCAGTCGGCCGGCCTAGACGGCGCGATTGCATTTGACACGCTCTCAATTGCCATTCTACAATGGGAATCGGAAGTCCGCATGAGTTACTGGCGTCGCGCTCCTGACGATTCATATACGCTTGCTTCAAGCAGCCAAGCCGTAACAAGCTGCTGCCAGATTGACCGGATGTATTCGCAAGTCTTCAAATTGCTGGCGCCATCGGCGTAAAAGTCTCGGTGGGCAGTCGGCCGGGTAGCGATTGGTCGGGGACGATAGACGTAAACTTGCCCGCTGCGGCGCGACGGGATTCCGCCGAGGTCACACCATGACAGATCGATCCGAGCCACAAATCAATATAGAAAGCGAAATGCGCGAAGCGTATTTGAGCTACGCCATGAGCGTGATTGTGTCGCGGGCATTGCCGGACGCTCGCGACGGCTTAAAGCCGGTTCATCGGCGGATTCTCTACGCGATGCACGATATGGGCATTGGCGCCGGCAGCGCGCACAAGAAAAGCGCCCGCATCGTTGGCGAGGTGCTGGGCAAATATCACCCGCACGGCGATGGCGCCGTCTACGAGACGATGGTGCGCATGGCGCAAGACTTTTCCATGCGCTACATGCTGATCGACGGGCAGGGCAACTTCGGCAGCATCGACGGCGACGGCGCGGCCGCCATGCGCTACACCGAAGCGCGCACAGCCAGAATCGGCGACCAGCTGCTCGTTGATATCAACAAGGAAACTGTTGATTTTGTCGAGAATTTCGATGGCACGCTCAACGAACCGGCCGTGCTGCCGGCGCTGGCGCCAAATCTCCTCATCAACGGCGCGTCGGGCATCGCAGTGGGCATGTCGACGAATATCCCGCCGCACAATCTGCGCGAAGTCTGCGACGCGCTGGCGCATATGCTGGCGCATTGGGAACGGCTGGAAGAGATCGATGTTGACGAGCTGATGCAATTCGTCAAAGGGCCGGACTTTCCCACCGGCGGCGTCATTTACAAGATGCGCGGCGAAGAGAACATGCTGCGGCAAGCTATGGCCACCGGGCGCGGCAAGATTACGCTGCGCGCCAAAGTCCATATTGAAGATATGGGGCGCGGCAAATCGCGCATAATCGTCAGCGAGCTGCCTTACCAGACCAACAAAACTACCCTGGTGGAGCGTATCGCCAGCCTGGTGCGCGGCGGCAGGTTGGATGGATTGGTCGACCTGCGCGATGAATCGGACCGGCAGAATCCCGTGCGTCTTGTCATCGAATTGCAGCGCGGCGCTGAAGTCACCGAGGTGCTGGTCAAGCTCTTCAAGCTGACGCCGCTGCAATCGACCTTCGGCATTATCATGCTGGCCCTGGTCGACGGACAGCCGCGAACGCTGGGCTTAAAGCAGGCACTGCGCGTTTTCCTGGATCACCGGCTGGAGGTGGTGGTGCGCCGCAGCGAATACGATCTGGCGCGGGCCCGCGAACGGGCGCATGTGCTCGAGGGGCTGCTCATCGCGCTGGACAACCTGGACGAGGTCGTCAAGACCATTCGCAAATCGCGCAATAGCGACACGGCGCGAAGAAATCTGGTGAAGAATTTCGCCGTCACCGAGGTACAGGCGCAGGCGATCCTGGAGATGCCCCTGCGGCGTCTGGCTTCCCTGGAAATCCGCCGCATCCGAGATGAGTACAAAGAAAAGCGCCGTCTCATCAAGTCGCTGGAAGATCTGCTGGCGAGCCCGGAGAAACAGCGCGCGCACATCGCCGCCGAGTTGGCGAAGGTGAAGGAAGAGTTCGGCGACCGGCGGCGCACCATCGTCGCCGAAGGCGAGGCGACCGGCGTGACGCAAGCCGACTTCCTGATGCCGGAAGAGAAGACGGTGGTCATGCTCAGCACCAAGGGGCATCTGGGACGGACCCACGGCGACGAAGCGCCCAAAATTACCACCGGCACCAAGCAGCCGCCTCGCTTGCTGCAACACAGCACAACGACGCAAATACTCTACTTGTTCGCTGCTGACGGCTATTGCGCGACGCTGCCCGTTCAACAGATTCCGCAAGTCAAGCAAGCGGCCGAGGGCATGCAATTCAACGATCTGACCGCCCTCGGCGACAAACGAAGAGTCGTCTCATTCCTCTGCCTGCCAATCGATCTGCAGACCGGCTACGTCTGCTTGTTTACCGCTCAGGGTCAAGTCAAACGCCTGCAAGTTGTCGACTTGCCGGGCGTCATGTCGCACGAATTCAGCGTGATGAAACTGGCGAAGCGAGATCGAATCGTGGCCGTGCTTTACAGCAATGCTATGGACGAACTCTTATTGACTACTGCAAGCGGCCAGGTTATCCGCTTCAACGAGGAGGATGTTCGGCCCACGGGCTTGGCGTCGGGCGGCGTTCGCGGCATTGAGCTAACGAATGATCGCGCGGTCGCTGCTTGCGCTGTGTCGGGGAAAGCAACTCACTTTTGGCACATTGATAAACGGGGGCACGCCAGCCTTGCTGAGCTGTCGCGGATTCCCGCGCAGAATCGGGGCGGCAAGGGCCGGCGTCTGCGTGGACTGCAAGGCATCGAAAGTGAATTCGTCGCGGCGGCTGTGGGCCGGCTTAACGACACCTGCCTGGTGGTAACAAGCCGCGGCAAAGCCAAATACATGACCCTGGGCCTGGCGGCGAAAGTGACCTTGGGTCCCCGAGGCATTGAGCCAGTCATCGCCCTGCGGGAAAAAGAGTCCGTAGTCGGCGTGGTGAATTATCGCCAGCGAATTGACCTGCCGTCGGATGACGAGCTCAGCGTGGAAGCGAGCGAATCGTTGCTGAACCGGGCGGGCAGCGCCGGCGAGGATGTCAGCCCGTCGACGAATGGCGCTGATCCCGCGCTGAGCGATGACGATTAACCAGGCCCTCCAGTTCAGCATCGTAACGCGGCCCCATATCGCTCCAGTCGAAGGCGGCGATTTTCGCTCGCAGCTCGCTGGTG
Organism: uncultured Anaerolineaceae bacterium; assembly: GCA_964632725.1. Taxonomy (GTDB): domain Bacteria; phylum Chloroflexota; class Anaerolineae; order Aggregatilineales; family Phototrophicaceae; genus UBA6055. Next base: position 1,347 of record CAZWCV010000164.1, on the reverse strand, counting down.
TCCGGCTTGCCCTTGCCGTCGAGATGGTAACGCAATTGCGCCGTTAGACGGTCTCGCTGATACAAGCAGGCCGACTTGAGTTCGTCCGGCAGCAGGTGGGGGTAGTTCAGGCGGTCGGGCAAAATCGGCAGGCAGCCGCAGTAGATCGCCTCGCAGATTGACATGCCGAAGAATTCTTGCCAGGCGGTGCTTACGACATAATCCGATTTCCAGAGCAGGCGCGCATAGTCCGCGAACGAGTCAAGGTAGCCCAGCTGGATAAGCCGGTCTCCCAAAGCGGACCGCGCTTGCCGAAAGCCTTCCGGTATGTTGCCGAAGCGCTCGCCCGTTATCGCCAGTTTGAATTGGTAGCCGTCAGCCGCCAACTCAACCATGCTGCCGATGAAGGCCTCGGGGTCCTTGTCCGATTCCCAGCGGTGATTCCACAATATGAGCGGGGCGTCTTCGGCGGAGGCGTGAACGCGATGCGCGTCAAAGCGATGCAGGTCCATGCCCGGCGCCATCACGCGGGACTTGGCGCGAATCTCGTCGATGGTCTGCAACTCGTAATAATCGCGATGGTTCTTGAGCATGCGCGGCAACTGCGCCATGAAGTCTTTCAGGTGAAATTCGCTGTTGAAATAGACGGCATCGGCGCAGAGGGCGCTGACGTAATTGATGAAGCCGTAGCGCCAGCCGTGCCCTTGTCGCTTATTCTGCGGATACGACAATTGATTCTCGTGCAAATACAAAGCGATCGGCGCATCGCCCAGCCGGCGAAAGGTCAGCGCGCGGAATATCGACAGGTCGATCATGCCCGAGGCGAGGATGAGATCGGGCGTGGACTCCAGCAGGCGGGCGAAGGTGATGGCGGCGCCTTGCATGCGCCATTTCCAGAATTGCGCCGGCATGGTGATCAGCTCGATATCGTGCCGCGAAACGCGCTGATAGCCGTCGGCCCAGGTCTTGTGGCTGCCGCCGTAATAGGACTCAAGCAGAGCGATTTGCATGGCGCGGGCTGTGCTCAGCCGGTGTTGCGGCGGCGCGCCTCAACGACGCTGGGCACCAAATCGATCAAGTTGAGGATGCGCGTCAGTTGCTGGTTGTTCGAGATTTCCAATTGCAAATTGAGCGTGGCGATATGCTGGCGCGTGCTGACGTCGATGGAGGCGATATTCACGCGCTGGTCGGCGATGATGGTGCTGATCTCGCGCAAGAGCCCCTCGCGGTCATAGGCGACGACTTCCACCGGGACCAGGTAGCGCTGCGCTTCGTCCTCCGGCCCCCAGGAAACATCAATCAGACGCTCGGTCTCGCGCGAGGCGGAGATATTCGGGCAGTCGTCGCGGTGTACCGTGACGCCGCGCC
>CAZWCV010000163.1:0-8062 GCA_964632725.1 uncultured Anaerolineaceae bacterium | reverse complement strand
CACCGCGAAGATGAAAGTGACCGTCTGCACGGTTGGCAGGTCGCCGCCTTGAATAGCGATGATCAGGTACTGGCCGATGCCGTTGACGCGGAAGATCTGCTCGGTGATCAGCGCGCCGGCGAAGATGCCCGGGATGCCCAGCGCGATCAGCGTGACCACCGGGATCAGGCTGTTGCGCACGGCGTGGGTCGTCACCACCACGCGTTCGGTCAAGCCTTTGGAGCGCGCGGTGCGGATATAATCCTGCTGCAAGTTTTCCAGGGTCGAGGCGCGGGTGTAGCGGCTCATCTGCGCCGTGGTGTAGAGCGTCAGCACGGTCACCGGCATGGCCATTTGCCGCAGTTGCAGCTGCAGGGTTTCGATGTCCGTGACCACTAAGGTGGTGTCATATACCGATGGGAACCACTTGAGATTGACGCTGAATATGATGATGAACATCAGGCCCGTGAAAAAGGTGGGCACGGAGAAGCCGACCATCATCAGGAAGGTGCCGACCTGGTCAAAGATGGAATACTGCCGATAAGCGGAAAAGACGCCCACCGGCACGGCGATCAGGACACCCAGAATGTAGGATGAGCCCACCACCCAGAGCGTCTGCGGCAAACGCTCGGCGATGATGTCGATGACCGGGCCGCGCGTGGCCCAGGAGATGACGCGGACACGCTCTTCGGAGCCGGGGAAAGTGACGCCGAATGAGGTTTCGATCAGATTCAGGGGCTCGGCGATGAAGAATTGCTGCAGCCATTTGACGTACTTGACCACAAAGGGGTCGTCAGCGCCCAGGGCTTCGCGTATTTTGGCGCGCACCTCGGGCGGGATGGTCAGTGGCAGGTTGCCGGTCGGGTCGCTGGGTGATAAGTCAACAATCGCAAAGATAATAAAACTAATTACGAGTATCGTTGGAATTGCGGTCAGGAGCCTTCGTACGATGTATTTTCCCACGATTCAGCCCTCAATATACTCTTATGAGATTAACCACAGAGATCACAGAGATCACAGAGAAAGACTACATGACGAATCTCTTGATGCCCCCGTCTCTCAATGTCTTCACGTTAAAGTTTAGCAATAGCCCCAGACTCAAATTCGTTACCTTCAAGTCTGTCAACATTTGAGTCGTATGAATGGGCGCTAGTTGTTCTACCGCTTTCAACTCTACAATGACTTTGTCCTCTACCACAACATCCGCTATTAGGTTACCGATGTTTCGCCGTTTCTAGTCAACCGGAATGGGCCATTGTCTCTTGTAGCCCAGACCTGTCTCACCGAGTTCATAACAGAACGCATCTTCGTACAAGCTTTCCAGCAAACCGGGACCTAGTTCGCGATGGACTTCAATGGCGGCGCCTATAATCCGCCAAGTCAATGGGTCGCGCTTGTCAGTCTCCTGCACTTCTCTGTGGTTAAAGAAAATAGTCCCCTCCCCCGGAAAGGGGGAAGGGACAAGCAATCAGAGACGCTAGTTGCGCGTCCAGTCAGCGATATTCCAGAGTTCGGAATCCCAGGCGTTCATGGCCACGCCGCTGATGCTATTGTGGTGCGCCGAGACGCTGCCGCGGTAGACCAGCGGGATCATGACGCCGTTCTGAACCAGCATGTCGTTCATCTGGATCGCCAGGGCGGCGCGCTCTTCCAGGACAGCCGTGTTCGCCATCTGCTCAAGCAGATCGTCATAGTCTTCGTTGTACCAGCGCGGGATATTCGAGCCGTTCCAACTGTTATGCGGTCCCACGATTTCGGTTGTGCGCCAGTTGCCCATATAGGCTTCCGGATCAGTGCCGTTGGAGCCGTTGGTGTACATCTCGATGTCGGTATAGAACTTCGAGTAGGTGTCCGGGCTGGCGATATCGCCGCCGAAGAAGACAGCCGCGTCGATATTGCGCAGCTCGGTATCGACGCCGATTTCACTCCACCACTGCTTGATCAACGCCTGCGTATTCTGGCGCACGGCGTTGGTCGAAGTCTGGTAGCTGACCTTGAGCGGGATACCTTCGTATTCGCGGATGCCGTCGCCGTCGCTGTCCATGATGCCAGCTTCATCCAGCATGGCGTTTGCGGCGTCGATATCCTGCGCCAGGCAATCATCGTTGTTGGCGGAGGCGTAGATCGGCGGTCCTGGCAATACGTTGCAAGTGGGGACGCCGCCGGCGCCATAAAGCTGGCCGGCGATGGTGCCGCGATCAATCGCCATAGACATGGCTTGCCAAACTGCCGGAACTTGCAAGAAGGGATGGCCGTTGCTGCCATCCGCCATCCAGACCGAACGCATATCGTCGCCAAGGGACGAGTCCGGGTTGGTGTGGTTCATGATCAGGCGCTCGACATTGGTGGCGAAGGCAACGATGACCGTGCCCTCACCGGCCGCTTCCATTGCATTCAACACGGCCGGCGAAATCTGCAGATTCCAGGCGTAATCAGCTTCGCCCGTTTCCAGCACCGCGCGCGCGGCCGATTCCGCGTCACCGCCGCCTTTGAACACGGCGCGGTCGAAGGCAGGCTGCCCCTCAACGCGGAAATTGGGGTTGGCGGTATAGGTGACCACATCATTGGTGCGGAAGTCCTCGACGACGAAGGGCCCCGTGCCGATGGGAGCAAAGTTCTGCTCGTTGCAGCCGAGCGCGGCCGCGCCCATGCAGTCTTCAAATTGCGCCTTCTGAATGATCGGCGTGAAATAGCCGACAAATGCGCCATAGGGGAAGGGCTTTGGCGAATCGAAGTTGATTCTGACAGTCAAGTCGTCCACTGCCTCAATCGATGCCACGTTGGCGAATTGGGACAGCACCGTGCAGCCGGTGTCGGGATTCATGCAGAAATCGCCGCTGAATTTGACATCGTGCGCCGTCAGCGGGCTGCCGTCCGACCAGGTGATGCCCTCGCTTAGCGTCCAGGTGATGGAAGTCAGGTCTTCGGAGACTCCGCCATTGGCGACGGTTGGTATCTCGTCGACCAGCCAGGGCACCATGATGCCATCGGGGTCGTATCGAGCCAGCGGCTCAAGCACGAGCGCCGCCGCCTCAAATTCCTTGGTGCCGTTGCCAAGGTAGGGGTTGAGGTGAGACGCCGCCTGCCAGAACAGGATGTTCACGGTGTCTTCACTCTGGGCTAAGGACAAACCGCCAAAGGACGACAGCGCCATAACCACGATCAAAAAGAGGGTGAGCTTCGTTTTCATAGTCTCCTCGCTTGTAGATCAAATAGATTGCCATAGCAAAGCAGCGTGATTATACCGATAAATGCGATGATTCCGCAAATCCAATCTTATGAGTCCAGGATAGGGCGGCGTCCGCCGAAAAAAGAAGGGGCGCGCCGCAGCGCACCCCTGTTGACGTACAATCGGTTGACGCGTCAGGATTACATATCGACGCGATACCAGTCTTCGATATTCCACATCTCCGAGTCCCAGCCGTTCATGTCGACGCCGCCCAAGCTGTTATGGAAGGCGGAGGCTGCTGAAGAACGGTAGACTAGCGGAATCAAGGCGTACTCTTGAACCAGCAGGTCGTTCAATTGCAGGAATAGCGCCGCCCGCGCCGCTTCGCCAGCTGTGGTGCTGAGCTCGTCCAGAAGGGCGTCGAAATCCGCATTGCAGAATCTCGGCGTGTTGGAGCCGGTCCAGTTGTTGTCGGGCGTCGGCGCCTGGCCGCAGCGGAAATTCCCAAGGTAACCCTCCATATCGGGCGAAGAGGACCCGGTGGTGTACATCTCCGTATCCGAATAGAACTTCTGGAATGTGTCTGGGCTGCCGGGGTCGCCGCCGAAGTAGACGGCCGCGTCAATGTTGCGCAATTCGGTGTCTATACCAATCTCTGACCACCACTGCTTGATCAGCGCCTGGGTGTTCTGACGCACGGCGTTGGTGCTGGTCTGGTACTGGACGTGCAGCTCGTGGCCATTGTATTCGCGGAAGCCGTCGCCGTTGGTGTCGACGATGCCCGCTTCATCCAGCAGGGCGTTTGCGCCAGCAATGTCCTGCTCGCAATTGTTGTTCATGGATACAGCGGCGGCTGGCGAATTGATGAAGTTGCAGGTCGCTCGTCCCGAACGCCCGTAGAGCTGCTCGCCAATGATGGTTGTGTCAATCGCCATGGACATCGCCTGGGTGATGGTGTGGTTGGTGAGGAAGGGATGGGCGTTGGAGCCATCCGCCATCCAAACTGAGCGATCGGGATTGTCCGGGCTGACATCGGTGGGGTTGATCCAGAGGGTCTCGGTTGATTGCCCAAACGCCACCGCAATCTGACCGTTGCCTGCGGCTTCCATCGAGTCCAGGACGGCCGGCGAAATCTGCAAATTCCAGGCGTAATCCGCTTCACCGGTTTCCAAGACAGCGCGGGCGGCCGATTCGGCGTCGCCGCCGCCTTTGAAGACGACGCGGTCAAAGAAGGGCTTGCCCATGTCGGCATCGCGGAAGTTCGGGTTGCGCACATAGGTAACGACGTCATTCGGGCGGAATTCTTCGACCATGAAAGGACCGGTGCCGATGGGAGCGAAGTTAGCCTCGGTGCATGCCGCCATTTCCGCGCCTATGCAGTCGCCAAATTGCGCTTTCTGCAGAATCGGCGTGGTCTGGGCGACCAGGGGCAAGAAGGGATAGGGCTTGGGCGCGTCGAAGGTAATCTTGACCTGGTGCATGCCTATCGCTTCAACGCTAACGATGCCGGCAAACTCATCGCTTTGTACACAGCCGCCCTCGGGATGGGTGCAGTATTCGTAGGTGAAGACAGCATCTTCAGCCGTGAGAGGCGTGCCATCCGACCAAACGACATCATCGCGAAGCGTCCAGGTGATGGATGTAAGATCGTCAGAGATTCCTCCATTTTCGGGAGTGGGAATCTCGGCAGCCAATACCGGTACCAAGGAGCCGTCCGGCCCGAAATTCGCGAGCGGCTCAAGCACGATAGCCGAGGCATCGTTGTCCTTGGTGCCGCTGGAAAGATACGGATTCAAAATCGAAGCCGCCTGCCAATACAAAATCGTCACTTCGCTGGTGTCTTGCGCCACGCCAACGCCGCCGAAGAGCGTGCTGACGATGAACAAGAACGCCAATACAGAAAGTTTGAGTCGCATGGTGATGCCTTTCTATTTCTGTAACTTGTCAGAAATGGTTAATTTGCAGCGCGATTATACCCTTAGACTGTCTGAAATTACAAATCTAATCTTGATTCGATTATTTGTTGCGCGATTTTGACGCCGGCGACGTGAGCAGGCTCAGGGCGTCGGCGGTCGCCGAAGCAGATTGATCAAGATGGCCAGGATCACCTTGATCATGTAGTACACCGAGCGCCCGGCGGTGATGGACGAGCGCCCGTGCTGGCGCGGGATCATGCGCGCGGGCGCTTCCATTTGCCGCAAGCCGCCGCGGTGCAGAATGAGGATGGCTTCCGGCTCCGGGTAGTCGTGCGGGTATACTTGCGCCAGCAGCTTGATGGCGCGGCGATTGTAGGCGGAACAGCCGGAAGTCGGGTCGGTGACGCGCTGGCCGATGATCGCCGACAGCAGGCGCGCCAGAATCGCGCTTCCCAGGCGCCGCAGCAGGGGCGTGCCGTAATCGCCCCGCTCGCTGATGAAGCGGGAGCCGATGACCACATCGACAGCGTGGGCGTCCAGGGCGTCCAGTAAGGCGCGATTGCTCTCCGGCGCGTGCTGGCCGTCGCCGTCGTTGCGCAGGACGATGTCGTAGCCTTTGCCCGCGGCGAATTGAAAGCCGGCCTGCACGGCGGCGCCGATGCCCACATTATAGGGCAAGTCCAGCACCAGAGCGCCAGCGTCGCGCGCGGCCGCGGCGGTGGCGTCGCCCGAGCCGTCATTGATGACCAGGATGTCCGCCTGCGGCAGTTGGGCGCGGATGTCGCCCACCGCGCGCGCGATGTTGAGCCGCTCATTGTAGGCGGGCAGTATCACCAGGATGCGGGCGGCGCTCATTTACTCTGCCTCTCCTTGCTCTGAAATCAGCCACCGCCCGCGCCTGGCTCGCTCGCCGATGCCGCCGCGCGGCCGAGAAAGGTCGGATCGCATTCGGGGATGACCGTCTCGATATCGGCGGCGAATTGCTGGTAGCCGCCTTCGATTGCCAGGCGCAGGCCGGGCTCAAGATAAGACAGCGCGCGCGCGCAATTGCCCAGCAGAATTTGCGAAAATCCCGCCCAATAGTAGTGTTGTGGATACTGGCTGCCCAGCTCGATGGCGCGCTCAAAGGACAGAGCCGCCTCGTCGACGGAGCCCAGCTTGTTCTGCATATAACCCAGCCAGAAGTGGCAGTTGAGATTGTCGGCGTTGAAGTCGACGCAATCCTGCAGGTAACGCTGCGCCTGCGCCGGATTGCCGTAAGCGCCCCAATGCCCCTTGCCGATGAGCAGCAAGGCGGCTTCATTGCTGGGGTTGGCCTCGAGCACGTCGTTGAGGAAATCCAGCGCCACCTCGTAATTGCGCAGATTGCTCTCGAGGATGGCGATGTCGACCGCGTAGAGATTCATGTTGTCCGCCATGCCGTAGGCGGTCTGGAAGTCATCGCGGGCGCCGTCGAAATCGTAGCGGTATTCCTGCCGGATAAGGCCGCGCGCGCGATAGCCCTCGGCGCTTTCGGGGTCCTTGAGCAGCAGCTCCTCGACCAGGGCCTCGCCGCGTTCGGGCTGCCCCAGGCTCAGGTAAATCTCGGCCAGGTAAGCTTGGGCGCGGCTGTTGTCCGGGTCGAGCTCGAGGGCGTGCAAAGCGCTGACGAGCGCCTCCTTGGCCCGGCGCTGCCAATCCAGCGCCCAGGCGTGAATAGCCCAGGCTTCGGGGTTGAAGGGATCGGCATTGATTGCGCGCTCGGCGAAGTCGGCGGCTTCGCCATAGCGGCTGCTGTTAATCAAACCCAGGGCGATGCGGCGGTAGATTTCGACCGAGTTGGGCAGCGACGGCGCGATCTCCCGATACAAGCCGGTGGCGTTGCCCAGCGAGCCGCGCCTCCAGTAATTGTCGGCCTCGATAAGCTGATTGCGCGGGTCAGCCGTCGGCGTCGGCTCGGGCACGGACATCGCAGCCGCCCGGTCTTCCAGCTCGCGGATGGCGTCGTAGAGCGCCTGCTGCACCACCGGCGCGAATACCTCGCGATTCAGGGCCACGCCGATGCCGATGAAAATCAGAGCCACCATCAGCAAGTAGAAGGTCAAGCGGCGGCAGCTGAGGATGCTGCGCCTCTGTACCCCGCGATATTTCTTGGGCGTGCGTATCTGCACCGGTCGCCTCGCGCTTTAGACCAGCACCAAATCCTTGAAGGTACTCAAATCGTCCAGCAAAAAATCGGGGTCGCTGCCGATCAGACGGTCGCGCCCGGCATAGCCGGTGCAGACGGCGACCGCCACCGCGTCGATGGCGCGGGCCGCCTGGATATCCGCCGGCGTATCCCCGATGACGATGAGCTCGGCGCCCTTGAGTTCGCGCCTCAGATGCTCCGCCGCCCGCTGCCGCGCCAGCCGCGTCAGATCAGCGCGCCGGGGCGATTCGTTGCCAAAGGCGCCGACGACAAAAGCGTCCGGCGAGAAGCCAGCCATCTCGAGTTTGATGAGGGCGGTCCGGGCGGTGTTGCCGGTCACCAGCCCGACGAGCGTATCGTCGCGCGCGCGCAGAGCCTGGACCAGCTCCATCGCATGGGGGCAGGGGTCAGCGACATACTCGGCGCTGATCTCGCGCATATGCCGCGCCATAACCGCTTCGTAAGCCGGCATCTCACGGCCGATGTCGGCGGCGGAATAGCCGTGCGGCGCCAGCAGATCGGCCAGAATGCCCCAGTCGGTCTTGCCGCCGAAGACGTGGCTGTCCAGGTCGCCGGTCACCCCAAAGCACTCGAGCATGGCGCGGCGCTTGGCCTCGCGCCCGATGCCGCGGCTGATAAGCAGCGTGCCGTCAATGTCGAATAAGATAACTCTAGTCATCCTGCGCCCAATCCAGCCTCTGCGAAATCTGTAAGGCTTGTCCGGTACTGGTTCATGTCGATGCGCTTTTTCTACCCCACCCCCCGGCCCCCTCCCCGACGAGTCAGGGAGGGGGAGCCTCATTGGGCGGATTCCGTAGAAATCAACAGCGT
>CAZWCV010000162.1:0-8063 GCA_964632725.1 uncultured Anaerolineaceae bacterium | reverse complement strand
TGTGGTTGAAGTGGCCGTACATGTTCTCCTTAAAGTTGAAGCGCTTGATGCTGCTCAGCGTACGCTTGACGTTTATTTCCTCGGTCAGATAGCCCAAACCCGAGACGTGGGCCAGCAATTGCCCGATCAGCTGGTCAACCAGGCAGCCGGCGCCAAGCTGCAAAATTGGCTCAGCCGGGTCCGCGGCGCCCATACTGCTGTGAATCAGCATGCCAAAGACCGCGTCGCGTCCGCTGGCCGGCTGGATATCATGCTCGTAATATTCGCCGTTGAAAAGATTGTCGTCCAGATAGCGGCTGCCGTTCTCGAAGAGCCGGCGGCAGTCGGCGGCGAATTCGCTCTCGCCCAGGTGACCGGCCATCTCTTCCATGGCGCGCAGCGCGCCCAGGTACCAGATGCCCATTTGCGGATTGGGCCCGTAGTATTCCACATCCATCGTATTGTGCTGACAGCCTTCCATAACGCCGTCTTTATCGGCATCCCAGCCGCCGGGCAGCCAGCAGAATTCCAGCGCCTTGCGGGCTTTGCCCCACATCTCCCGCAGCGCCTCGCTGTCGCCGCTGAGCCGCCAGTCGCGGTAGAGCTTCATGATGCAGCCCATCTGCCCGTCAGCCGCCGCCAGCGACCAGGATTGCGCGTGATCCAGCGGCAGATCGACGCGGAAACTCATGCCGCCGTCGGCGCGGGTGGCGTAGTTGAACTCGACCTCGCGCATGCCCATTGCCAGCCCGCCAAAGAGAAAGGCGGTCGCCTGCTCGTAATTCCAGACGTGCGTGCAGGAGCCGAAGCAGCAGCCTGCCGTATCGTCACAGCCTTCCCAGCCGAACATAAAGCCGTCGGGCGTGCGAAAGACCGTCTGCGAACGCAGCGTGCTCAGATTGAAGAGCGCCGATTCCTTGACCACCTCTGGCAGGTCGGCCGCGCAGAATGCGTCCACGAAGGCGCGCGTTTCGCTTTCCAGCATATCGAGGTTGCGCGCCGTATAGGCAGCCGCTTCCCAGGCGTCGGCGTATTGCGTCGTATAGTAGTTGCCGATGCGCGTCCCGGCCTGCACCGGGCTCTGCGGGTGGTTCAAGCCGGCTTCCTTCCAGGTGATGCGGTTGGGGAAGTGCCAGCTGAGGAAAAAGATTATCTCGGCGCTGCCGCCTGCGGGAACAGAAACAGACACAGACAGCGAGCCGGTGGGGTTGGCTTTGCCGTCGCGTTCGCGCTCGTCAACCTGGCCGTCATCGCTGAAGTCGTCCCAGAAATCGAGCAGGGAATCGCCCCAGGTGACATTGGCCCAGGCCCTGCGATGCGTTATCCCGGCTGTTTCACCCCCCGGCTGCGCTTCCCCCCATCCCGATGGGGGGATTGAGGGGGGTAAGGGCGTCGTCAGCGCCAGCGTGCCCCACTGCGCCGCTTCCGGGTCAACGCCCGCCGATTGCATGAAGAGGCCGGCCAGCCCGTCGGCTTCGCGATAGGTGTTGAAGTTGTCGTTGGGCGCGCCGCTGGTCCCGTCAGCGCCGATGAAATTCTGCAGGCTGCCGCAGACCGCTGCCTCAATGTCGCGCTCGCCCTCGTTACTGAGTACAAAGCGCAGGATGGCGACCGGGATGCTGCTATTGTCGCTGTCCGCCGGGATGAGCGGGTTGAAAGCTTGCAGCTCGGCGCGCAGCGGGACGTCCGGGTCGCTGAGCTTGACCCGGCCGAAGGGATAAGCCGCTTCAAAGCTGCACTGACGGAAGCGTGGCAGCCCGTGGTTGGGGATAGTCGCGCCGCGCGCGCCTTCGTAATCGGCCGGCGGAATGACGCCCTCGAGAGCGCGTGTAGTGGTGGCGCCGTCGCCGTCGCGCGTGTACAAAGCGAAGAAGGCCTGCTCGATATCGAAGCCTTTGGCCGGGCGATTGACGATCTCCCAGTCGTGCAAGTTGCCGCGGCCGCCCAGCGAGACCACGCCCGTGCCGATGCCGCCCAGGGGCAGGCCGATCTGCCGCAAGTGGTCTTGATCGTAGCTAACCAGTGAAGGGTAATCATTTGACACTGTCATGGCCTATTCTTGTCCTTCGGTTTTCTGATTTGAATGTTCAACAAACTGTCAACTGTAGGGGCGACCTATCAGGTCGCCCGCCAATTCTAAAGGTATCCGTCTGTTTAACCCTGATTCTGAATGCGATACCAGTTCGCATGGGCGCGCCTTGGCTCACCCCTTCAATCCCGAACGCGTCAGCGCCTCGATGATCCAGCGCTGCGCCACCAGGAAGACCAGCAGCACCGGCAGAATCGCCAGGCCCACCGCCGCCATGACGACTGAGGGATTGCCGGAATTCATGTAGCCGGTCAGCAGCGCGATGCCTTGCGGCAGCGTCATCTTTTCCCAGGATGTCAGGAAGATAAGCGCGGCGAAATAGCCGTTCCAGGTGGCGTTGAAGGTGATGATGCCCAGGGTGGCCAGGCCCGGCCCAGCCAGCGGCACGGCGATCTGCAAGAAGGAGCGCATGTGCCCGGCGCCGTCGACGCGAGCGGCGTCAAAGAGTTCCTGAGGCATCTGCTTGAAGAACTGACGCATCAGGAACACACCGAAAACACTGATCAAACTTGGCAGGATCAACGACGCATGCGTATTGACCAGCTTCAACTCGGCCATCATCAGGTAGATCGGGATGATCGTCACCTGGCCCGGCACCATCAATGAAGCGAGCAAGATCATAAACAGGATGTCGCGCCCGGGAAAACGCAGTCGAGCGAAGGCATAGCCAGCCATTGAACAGGAAATCAGCTGCCCGATGGTCGTCAACGCCGCGATCTTGAGACTGTTGAGAAAGAAAAGCTCGAAGGGCACGTTCGATTCGAAGGGCGCCAGATAATTCTCCCAGCGCCAGTCTGTCGGCAGCCATTGCGGCGGCAGCTTGTAACTGTCGGCCAGTGGACGCAGCGAAGTCGAGAACATCCACAGCAGCGGCATCAATACCAGCAGCGCGGCCAGCGTCAGCACGGCGTAGGATAAGACATCCTGCCACTTGAGCGGCTTTCGGCTTTGCCGCCTCAATTGACCGCGTACGGAAAAGGGCGCTTTGGTTTGGGCAATCACAGTTCGGGAACCTTCGCTCGGCTATTCATAGTGGACCCAGCGGCGGCTGACCAGGAACTGCACCAGGGTTACCGCCATGATCACAAGAAACAGCGTCCAGGAGACGGCCGCGGCATAACCGAAATCCAGCCGCTGGAAGGCTTGCTGGTAGATGTACATGACAACGCTGCGCGTGGCGTCGCCGGGTCCGCCGTCGGTGAGCACGATGATCGTATCGAAGACTTGCAGCGCGCCGATCATGAAGATGACCAGGATGAAAAAGATAGATGGGCTGAGCAACGGGATCGTGATTCGAGAGAAGAGCTGCCGCTCGTTGGCGCCGTCGAGCTGCGCCGCCTCGTAATACTCATGCGGTATTGATTGAAGGCCGGCCAGGAAGACCAGCATGGCGAAGCCGGTATTCTTCCAAACATCCATGATGATTATGGCCGCCATCGCCCAGGCTGGATGGCTCAGCCAGGGTATGGGGTCGATGCCGAGAAACGCCAGGTAATAGTTGATGACGCCGGTATCTTGCTGGTAGAGATATTGCCAGATGACGGCGATATAGGTGTGTGCGATCAAGATAGGGAAGAAAAAAGCCGAACGATAAAAGTTTCGCATCAGAATCGGCATGCGCCGATTGAGGAAAACCGCCAGCAGCAAGCCGATACCCGCGTTAAAGAAGACCGCAAAGCCGGTGAAGACGATAGTATTGCCATAAGTTTTGCGCAGCCGGCTGTCATTAAGGAGCCGGGAGTAATTGTCCAGCTCGACATAAAAGGAATCGCCCAGGATGCTGTACTCGTAAAAGCTGATGCGCAGCGATTCCACCAGTGGATATAAAATGAAAATGGCGAAGCCGATGAATGTGGGCAGAATAAAGAGAAAACCCGCCAGAGCTTCGCTGCGCTTGGGTGACAACATGCGGCTAAGCATTCTCCTGTTTCTTGAAATGGCAAGCCCGCAAGATCGCTCTTGCAGGCTTGTATTGTACTATGCCGCGAGGCAGCTTACGAAGACATCCGCTCGGCCAGGCGGTCCATGGCGGCGCTGAGTTCGATATGAGCTGCTTCCAGGCCCTGTTCCGGCGTGGCGATATTGGCCATGATGTCGCCCATGTGCCGCATGAAGATCTCGGCCATTTCGGCGAAGTTTGGCGGCGATGGCACGGGCTTGATGTCATCCAGGCTCTCCCAGAAGTAATTCGCGTGATCCGGGAAGGCGAGGAATTGCTCGCTAAGGGCGGAGGAGCGCCGCGACGGGATAAAGGTGCCGAAGCGGATGGAATCCACATCAGTTTCGATGCTGGAGAATTCCTTGATCAATTCCAGCGCCAGCGGCACATTCTGCGCGCTCTTCGTGATTGCCCAGCCGCCGGAGCCGAAGACGGTGGTGCCGGTTTCCTTGCGCGGCCAGTGGACGACATCGACTTGCCGGAAGTCGTTGGCGATGTAATTGGCGAAGGTCCAGCGCCCGAAGGCAGTCATTGCGGCGCGCTCGGACGTGAACAAACCAAGCATGTCAACGCCCTCTACCGATGGCGAAACGCCGTGTTCATGCACCAGGGAATGAATGAATTTGACCGATTCCAGCATCTTGGGGTCATCCAGGTTGGATTGCGTCCAGTCGTCATTCAATACGCCTGTGCCGTTGGTGTGGAACCAGGGCTGCAACCCGAAGAAGAAGAAGGGTATGACGTAGCCGAAGACCTTGTCGCCGCCTTCGCCGCTGGTCAGCGTCAGGGCGGATTCAAGGAAGTCGTCCCAGGTCCACATGGGATCCGGTGTACCCAGGCCGGCCGCTTCAAACATGTCCGTGTTGTAATGGATAATCATGTTATTCCATTCACGGGTGATGAAATAGGTGTTGCCATCCCGCCCGGCGAGCCCGGCAGCCAGCGCCGGGTGAGAGTCGGCCTCGACTTCCTGCAGTTCCGGTTCCGCGGCGATGGCGTCATCCAGCGGCAGCAGAGCGCCCGAAGCGATCAATTCGTGCGCGCCTTCAATAGCAATGGCGATCACATCCGTCTGCAAGCCGCTGCGGAGGCGCAAGAGGATATTGGTGGTGAAGCCGCCCCAGCCTTCTGTGGACGGAATGTACAGGTCTTCCACAGTGACGTTGGGATAGACCTCGTTAAAACGGGCGATCGCGTTAGCGAACACTTCCTGATGCTGCGCGCCACCGAAGTTGTATACAACCAGATGTTCGGTGATATCCGTCGGCGGCGCCTGGGCGAGGGCAGTGCCAAGCGGCATGCCATAGGCGGCGGCAAAGGCGGCGGCGCTGCCCATGCCAGTGTACCTCAAGAATTCGCGGCGACTAACCTTTCTTGACATAACAAAGTCTCCCAAAGTGAACTAAATTGACCTGAATACAGAACATAGACGATTTACTAAAGTCTGTCAAGTGAATCGCCGTGATTTTACTATAATTTACTGATACAATGTACAAAGTTTACTAAAATCGATTGTCTCAGCGTTCACGATCTCCATATTGGCAAGGAAGAATATTTTAGTAAAATAGTATTCAGTTTACTAAAATCCCGGAATCGGCATGGCTCGAACGACGATATCGGATGTCGCCAGATTGGCGGGCGTATCGCCCACCGCCGTTTCCTTGTACCTCAACCGGCGGCCCGGCATCGGCACGGATACGCAGCGCAGAATCGCAGCCGCGATCGACGAGCTGGGTTATGTGCCGCGCGCCCGAGACAATCGCCGCAACTCGCTGGGGTTTATCGGCGTGCTGGTCGAGCAGCTGCCCAAATTGCTTACCGGCGATATTTTCTACGCTGACGTCACCAGCGGCATACAGCGCGAAGCCGAGAAGCTGGGCTACAGCATCGCCGTGAGCGTCATTGACGAGCCAAGCGAAGCCTTGCCCCGCCTGGTAGCGGAAGACGCCATTCAAGGCCTGCTCGCTCTCGGCGGCGGCGATGTCACCGACCAATTGCTCGGTCTAATCACCAAGAGCGGCATGCCCCTGGTCGCGGTGGACAATCAGAGCGATTTGCAGCCGCTAAACAGCGTCGTCGTCGACAATTATCGCGGCGCCTACGCGGCGACCCGGCATCTGATCGACCTGGGCCATCGGCGCATCGCCATCATCAAGGGGCCGCGGAAGTACAAGAGCCTGACCGAAAGATTCCACGGCTACATCAACGCGCTGGTTGACGCCGGGCTGCCCATCGATTCGTCCTTGATTCAGTCGCCCTTGTCAAGCGGCGTCCCGAACAAGGGGTATCGAGAGATGAAGGCGCTGCTCGCTGGCGACACGCGGCCAAGCGCAGTCTTCGCCGTCAGCGACCGCACCGCGCTCGGCGCGATACCGGCCGTCAAGGAGGCCGGGCTGCGCGTGCCGCAGGACATCAGCGTTGTCGGCTTTGACGACATGCCGCCGCAAGTTTATCCGGCGCCGGCGCTGAGCACGGTGACGAGCAAACGTCTCGACATGGGCCATATCGCCATGCAGAGACTGCACCAAATCATTCAGAATCCGAACGCAACGCCGGTCAACATCGTCATGCCCAGCCAATTGGTCGTTCGCGACAGCAGCGCCTAACCGCCCGACGCCACTTAGCCGGAATCCCGTAGCAAGTCCCTCCGGCCCAGTGGCTGCACGGGCCGCGCGTTGCCGTCGTAAATGGCGGTGTAAGCCGCGATCTGGTCGGCGGACAACTCCACCGGCGTATCCAGCAAGAGCCAGCGCACAATCTCGCTGCAGGGCGGCGTGGTCAGGGAGCCCTGATAAGTATAGTAGGCTC
The DNA here is from genome assembly GCA_964632725.1 of uncultured Anaerolineaceae bacterium. GTDB lineage: Bacteria > Chloroflexota > Anaerolineae > Aggregatilineales > Phototrophicaceae > UBA6055. The sequence continues at coordinate 1,248 of CAZWCV010000162.1, read as the reverse complement.
GGGAATCCGGCAGGAGCGCGCCCAGCGTCAGCGGCGACGACAGCGCCTGCGGCTCGCCCGCCTCGGCTGGCATCGCCTCGAAGACAGCAGCGTAAGCCTGGTTGTCCGCCGCGCCCTCAGTGAGCATGACGCCGACTACCGCAAGCGCGCCTGAATTGGCGTCGCGGTGCACGAAGTGGATTTCCATCGGCGCTGCTTCGCCGTCGATTGTGTGCTCGCTGGGCGCGTGGAAGTGGAATTGCAGCAGGTCGTAGCTGATGCCGTTGTACATGATAGCGCTGCCGGCGGCCACATCGACTTGAATCGTATGCCCATTGTTGATGATAGCGCCGGCCGCGTCGTTGTAGTGAACTTCAATATCGACCAGATCAAGGGCGCTGGCGTCGCGGATGTCGACAGGCGATTGCGCCATGCCGTCTCCGCACAGAACGAATTCGGGCGACAGCGCTCCCCAATTGACCGGCCCCTGGTCGCCGTCATAACCCCAGTGCAAGTCCGCCGCCAGCGCCAAATACCAGGCCCCAAATAAAGCGACATTCATCAGCGCGATCGCCAAAACGCCAAAACGAATCTTTCTTGTCATGAGATATATTCCTTGCTGATTTATTTTATGACTTGATTGTACACGACTTGATAGTCATCGAACGCTTCGATTCCCGAGCCGGTATGCCGGGCGCTATCACGCGCCGCTTGCGTGGGTGTCGATTTATGTCAGCTTTCGTCTATAATAGGGCGCTGCAAAATAATGTGGCGTGGGGGACTCAGCCCTGCGCCGAGACAAAGATTCGATGAGGAGCAGTTGATGGCCGAGCAAGGTTTTACCCCTCCAACCAGCGAATGGTATCGACCGTCGGCGGACATGGTCGCGCAATCGAACGTGCCGGATTATGAGGCGGTCTATGACTTGGCGCGCCAGGACCCGGCCGCCTTTTGGGCCCGGCGCGCCGAGACGCTCGACTGGTACCGGAAATGGGACCAGGTCCTTGATGACAGCAACAAGCCCTTTTACAAGTGGTTTGTCGGCGGCAAGACCAATATGGCGCTGAATGCGCTCGACCGGCATGTGACTACCTGGCGGCGCAACAAGCTGGCGATCATCTGGGAGGGCGAGGACGGCGAAAAAGTCTCGCTGTCGTATTGGCGGCTGTGGCAAGAGGTCAACAAATTCGCCAACGTGCTGCGCAGCATGGGCGTGGCCAAGGGCGACCGCGTCACCATTTACATGGGGCGCGTGCCGGAAATCGCGAT
>CAZWCV010000161.1:0-8219 GCA_964632725.1 uncultured Anaerolineaceae bacterium | reverse complement strand
GGTCAAGATGTTCGGCATGAGCGACTCGGTCGGCATGGTCAATTACGGCGACGACGGCGAGCAGCCCTTCCTGGGTTACGCCATCGCCAGCGGCCGCGACTACAGCGACGACACCGCCTCCAAACTCGATGCCGAGATCAAGCGCATCATCGACGTGGCCTACCAGGAAACGCGCGAACTGCTGAATGACCATCGCGACGAGCTAGATGCGCTGGCTGAAGCGCTGCTGTCCAAAGAAACTGTCGAGCGCGAAGAGATCTTGCGCATTCTGGGCCTGGAAGACGACACGGACGAGTTCGTGCCGACATCCGTGGCCAAGCACCTGCGCGAGCCGGAACCGGCCGACCAGAACGGCTCGGACAGCAAGGAACCGGTCGACGTGAAGGAATAAGCGCCGGCTGGCGTCAGCTGGATGGGAGTCAGATTCAAAGCAGGGAATCCGAAGGCGAGGCGAATGACCTCGCCCTTTTTGTTGTGGCTTACTGCGCGGCGGCCGCCTCGACCTCGGCGATGATCACGTCTTGCACGTAGGCGGGAACGCGGTCGTAGCGGTTGAAGTCCATGGTGTAGATACCGCGCCCGCCGCTCATCGAACGCAAGTCGTTGCCGTAGCGCAGCATCTCGGCCAGCGGAACTTCAGCGGTCACGACGCTCTTGAAACCAATCGTGTCCATGCCCTGCACGCGGCCGCGGCGCGTATTCAAGTCGCTCATCACATCGCCCATCATCGTCTCCGGCACGGTGATCTTGACATCCATGATCGGCTCGAGCAAGACGGGTTTGGCCTTGCGGAAGGCATCGCGGAAGGCCTCGCGCCCGGCGATCTGAAAGGCGATGTCCTTGGAATCCACCGGGTGCTCCTTGCCGTCAAAGATGTTGACTTTCACCCGCTCGACTGGATAACCGGCGATCACGCCTTCGGGCAAAACGGCGCGTATCCCCTTCTCGGTCGAGGCCACGAATTGCTGCGAGATGGCCCCGCCGAATACGCTCGACTCGAACTCGAAGCCTTCGGGCGTCGGCTCGACTTTCAGGTCAACCCGGCCATATTGCCCGGCCCCGCCGGTCTGCTTCTTGTGCGTATAGCTGGCTTCGGCATTGCTGGTGATCGTCTCCCGATACGGCACTTTGGGCATGTCGGTGTCGATGTTCACGCCCAGTGATTCCGCTCGTTTCAGCGTGACTTGCAGGTGGATCTGCCCCATGCCTTCCAGCACCGTTTGACGCGTATCGCCATCCTGCCGCCAGCGCAGCGTCGGGTCAGCGTCGCACAGATTGCTGAGCGTGGGGCCCATCTTGGCGCTGTCCGCCTGCGCCCGCGGCGAGACCGCCAGCATGTACAGCGGCGCGGGAAAGTCCGGCTTGGTCACGCGGATGCCGGGATCTGAATCTACAAAGGTATCGCCGGTCTTGGTATTGGTTAATTTGGCCACCACGCCGATGTCGCCGGCGTGCAGCTTGTCCACCGGCAGCTGCTCCTTGCCGCGCATGACGAAGAGCGAATTGAAGCGCTCCTCGGCGCCGCTGTTGCCGTTGAGATTGCGCCCGTCGCTTGAGATCGTACCCGAGAATATGCGGAAGTAATTCAAGGTGCCGACGAAGCGGTCGTTCAGCGTCTTGAAGACGTAAGCCGCCAGCGGATCGTCATCGCTTTGCGGCGGCTGCAAAACATCGGCGTCATCGCCCCGCATGATGTTGACCCGGCGCTCGGCCGGCGACGACGCATAGGCCACCAGCGCTTCCAGCAGTGGAACCGTGCCGATATTCTCGGTAGCGGAGGCGGCGAATACCGGCACGGTCTTAAGCTCCGGCGAGCGCGAGGCCAGGCGCATGCCCTGGCGAATCTCGTCAAATGACAGCGTTTCCTCTTCAAAGTATTTCTCCAAAAGCTCGTCGTCCGCTTCCGCCGCCGCCTCCATCAGTTCCATATTGGCTTCTTCAAGCGCGTCGGCGTATTCAGCCGGCAAGTCGGCCGGCGTCGACCCTTCCGCATAATACGCCTTCTGCGTCAGGGCATTGCCCACGCCCTTGAAGTCGGCTTCCGCGCCGATGGGCAGCATGACCGGTATGAATTTGTAGTCTTCAAACTGGCTCTGGAGCTGCTCAAGCACCTGCCCAAAGTTGGCGTTCTCGCGATCCATCTTGTTGATCACGACAATCACCGGCTGCTCGCTGGCGCGGGCGTATTCCCAAGCCAGCTCGGTTCCGACCTCGACGCCGGACACCGCGTCGACCACCACCACGACCGAGTCCGCCACCAAAATGGCGTTCTTGAGCTCGCCCTGGAAATCGGTGAAGCCCGGCGTGTCCATGATATTGATCTTGACATCGTTGAACTCAACGGGCGCCAAAGAGGTGGACAGTGACAAGCCGCGCTCGCGCTCCTCGTCATCCCAATCCGAGACCATATTCTGCTCCGAAATATGTCCCATACGCGTCGTGGCGCCGGTGCTGAACAGCATCGCTTCCACAAGCGAGGTCTTGCCACAACTTTGGTGCCCTACTAGAGCGACATTTCTGATGTTCTCAGTCTGATATGCTTTCATCTGGGGGTCGCCTCCCAATCAGCGCCGACGCGCGCGAACAAAACCGACTCAACAGGAGCCGACAATAGACAGGATTCTAAAGGCGCGCGCGCCGATTGTCAAAGTCGCAGTTTAGGCGGACTGACTATTTCCGCCGACTGGCAAACCCGGCCAAGACAAATAATGAATTCAGTAAAACCAGGTAAGTCACTCAAAGAAAGGTAGCCTGTAGGGGCCGCTCGCCGAGCCGCCCGTCGGTATATTCTCCTGCCCGCTGATGTCGCTCATGCCTTGACTGTCGGGCGTTTCGGCGAAACGTCCCTGCAGCTTTCTGTCATTATGTGGCTGTCCATACCGCCTCGAATTCTTCAAATCAGCTGCTTGCGCTTACTGCTCTGTCAACAGTCGTGAATAATCTGTACCGTCTTCGCCAGGCGCATCATATCCAAAATGTGCGCCGCTGCTATTTATGCGCGCGCCCACGTTTCAGACGCCGCGCGCCCGCGCCTGCGCCGGCAGCGACATTGCGATAATATAGATTGAATTCATCTACAAATTCGGCCATCCGATCTCGCCCCCATTTGCCCGGGAGGACGATCCGCTGCGTAGACTCGCCACCAATCTGCTGATTGCCTGCTGCGCCACACTGCTCACGCTAGTCATGCTGGAGGCGTTGCTGCGCCTCGCCGGGCGCATGGACGCTGGCGGTCAGTTCACATTCCTGGGTTTCACGCTGGAGCCCCATGACTTGCCAATCGAAAAACTGCGCGCGCCCATCGAGGATTATCTGGACCTGGAAGAGTTTTCGACCGTCGTCTATGACGAGCGTCTCGGCTGGACCTATCGACCGCATTCCACGCGCCAAAACGGCGACTTCACCATCAACGGCGCCGGCATCCGCGCCCGGCGCGAATTCAGCCAGCGCCCCCCGCCCGATCGCCTGCGCATCGCGCTCTTTGGCGATTCCTTCACCGCCGGCGACGATGTCAATGACGACGAAGTCTGGAGCGCGCGCCTAGAGCTGCTGCTGCGCGATGTCGGCATCCGCGCGGAAGTCTTGAACTTCGGCGTCGGCGCTTACGGCATGGACCAAGCATATCTGCGCTGGCTGCATCAAGGCAAGGCGTATGAACCGGACATCGTGATATTCGGCTTGCAGCCTGACAACCTGAAGCGCAATCTCAATGTCTTTCGCCAACTGATCAATGCAAACGGCCCGCCCCTGACCAAACCACGCTTCGCGCTCGGCGACCTGGGGCTGGAACTGCTGAACTCGCCGACGCTGCCGCCGCAGCAACTGATCGCGGCATTTGAAGACTTCGCCGCGCAACCGTTGGCAGCCTACGAGCGCCATTACCGCGGTCACGACGCAGCCGCGCGCTGGTGGTCCTCCAGCCATCTCGCCAATCTGCTCTTTGAAGCTCTGAAATCAGAGGACACCGACCCGAACTTGTACGGCATGGCGGGCGAAGGCGGACAGCTGGGCAAAGCGATAGTCGACGCCTTTGCCGCGGATGTCCAGCAAGCAGAGGCGGATTTCATTGTGCTCCACCTGCCCCTGCAAGCTCACCTCGTCTGGCGGCTGAACGGCATTGCGGCGCCTTTCCAGTTTCTCCTGGACCATTGCCGCGAAACCTATAACTACATCCCGTTCGAAAACTTCTTGCAGCCAGACCATGCGCACGATGAGTTCTTTAGCGCAACCAAGCACTACGGGCCGGCCTTGCACGCGCTCCTGGCGCAGGCGGTGGCGCAGGAGATTTTGACCTGCCTGCAAAGCGATGCTTGCCCGCTCCCTCGCTTCGACGACCCGGACGCATTTCAGATCGCTGCGGGTCACTCCCAGAATTAAACTGGACGCCGTCGTATCGGCAATTTTCTATGAATTCGGGATGTACGGATTCGCTAATACTTGCATAATACGACAGATATAGTAGCGTAATAGCGTTCTTAATTCCCATACTGCCTATTCAACGGCCCTTCTCAGATAGTCGTCGCGGAGTCGCGCGGAGCGGATCCCTTGTCTGGTCGTAATCTGACGCCGTCCATTGTCCTCAGAAATTAGGGAGAATTAGTGATTCGGCATATAGTAGCGGCTACTTTAATAACCTGCGCCACACTAATACTGGCGTTGGCATTTTTGGAAGCCGGCGTCCGCGTGATAGGCTACACCGACTCAGATGGTCAATTCTCATTCCTCAACCGTCAGTTGCCACCGTACGTTCTGCCGCTCGACAAACTAGAACGTGAACTCCAGGAATACTTTGAAAACAAGGAAAAGGTTACTCTCATTCCCGATGCTGCAACGGGATGGGCTTATCGTCCCAATTCTTTGCGCCAGAATGGCGAGTTTACGATTAACAGCGCCGGAATGCGCGCCCGGCGCGAATATGATTTGCGGCCCGCGGCCGACACCCTGCGTATCGCGCTAGTCGGAGATTCATTTGCGGCGGCAGACGAGGTCAGGGACGAAGAAGCTTGGGGCTGGCGTCTCGAGCAGATGCTTAACCGATCTGGACTTAGGGCTGAAGTGTTGAACTTCGGGGTCAGCGGCTATGGCATGGGGCAGACCTTACTTCGCTGGCAAACACAAGGCAAGGATTATACGCCTGATATCGTAATATTCGTATTCCAGGCGGAGAACCTTGAGCGCAATGTCAATGTGTTTCGCTTGCTCCACCCACAAGGCGGCGCTGTGTATTCCAAACCGCGATTCATACTTGGAAACGATAAACTGACACTGGTCAACTCACCGGCTCTGCCTCCCGAAGAGATTCTCGACGTGTTAAAGGACTTCGACAGCCATCCCCTGGCTGCGCATGAGGCATATTACAGCGGCCGGGATTTTACGTCCCCACTCTGGAAAGCAAGCAAATTGGCGGGATTGACGTATATCGCGCTCAATCGGCTGAAGGAGGCCGCAACACCTTTGCAGACCTACGGGCCGGCCAGCGAACGCGGCCAGCTGGGAAAGGCAATCATTGATGCCTTTGCTGCCGATGTGGACGGCATTGGCGCCACATTCATCGTTCTCCATTTGCCTCTCCAAGATCATTTGGGATGGTTTCATAGCGGCATACGCGCGCCTTGGCGTTTTCTGCTTGACCACATCCAGGATGTCTACCACTTCATCAACGCTGAAGATTTCTTGGGAGTGGAATACACTGACGCCTCCTACTATCAGCGCCGCCACCACTACGGCCCGGAAATCAACGCCAGAATAGCTGACGCCGTATCCGCGGAGCTGCTAACCTGTATACAGGAGGCAACCTGCAAGCTGTCGCGTTTTGAGGACCTTGGCGACATACGGCGCCAATCCTCCGGGACTTGACCTCGATCGCGAGAACCCTCCACATTTACATCGTGGCTTCAGCCGCTTCGCTGTGATAGTATTCCCTGTTGCGTACGCAGTGTGCGCAATGAGGAGCCTCAATGACTGTCGCACCTTCCAGGCGAAAGCGTTTGGCTGTATCGACGTCAATCGTTCTTTGTTCTATCCTGGTGACCTTGATCGCCATAGAATTGGGGCTGCGCGCCTTTGGCGACACCGATGGCGACGGTCTGCTTGCGGGCTATCTACTGCGGCCAGGCAACATTGACCTCACCAAGGTCGAGGCTTCGCTCAATCGCTATCTCGATTATGGCGACAGCGCCAAACTCGTTTACGACGAGATGCTTGGCTGGCGCTACCGGGCGCACTCGGTCCTGATGGATGGCGGATTTACGACGCAAACGGCGGGCTTGCGGGCGCTGCAGGACTATGACAGGTCAGTCAGTTCCGATACGCTGCGAATTGCCTTGATTGGCGATTCCTTCGTTGCCGACGTGGATGTTGCCGATGAAGACAGCTGGGGATTCCAGGCCGAGCGGCTGCTGAAAGACTCGGGACTGCGAGCGGAAGTCTTGAATTTCGGCGTCGAGGCTTACGGCATGGATCAGGCCTACCTGCGCTGGCGGCACAACGCCCGCGCCTACTCGCCGGATATCGTCATCTTCGGCGTCCAGTCGGAGAACCTTTACCGAAATGTCAATTTGTTTCGCGTCCTCACCTTTGTAAACACTGGCATCCCGCTGGCGAAACCCCGCTTCATTTTGACGGAAAGCGGACTTGAAGTGATAAATCAGCCCGTTCCGCCGCCTGAGTCCCTAATGAGCATTTATCGCAATTTTGAACGCTACCCCCTGGCCAAGTATGAGTTCTACTATGACAGACACCAACTGTCTTCCAAGTGGTGGTCCGAAAGCCGGTTGCTAGTCTTCTTGCATGACGTCTGGCGCCAGCGAAATGCCGAGCCGGATGATTTCAGCCGGGATAGCGAGCGTGTAAAATTGGGCATCGCCATTATTGACGCCATGGCCGCCGATGTCGCGGCAGCCGGCGCGCATTTTCTGGCTGTACATTTGCCGAAGCGCAGTTTGCTTGAATCCTATCATGCCGGTCTCCAGTCACCATTTCACGAGTTTCTGCAGCTTATGGCGGACAGGACCTATTACCGCGCGACGGAAACGGCGCTTGGCCCGGAACTTGTCGAACGGCATCTATGGGGCGGAACCGGGCACTACGGTCCGGCGATCAGCAGCGCAGTCGGCGCTTTCGTGGCGCAGGAAATTCTGGAATGCGTCAATAGCGGCGCTTGTGACTTCTCGCGCCGACAGGCTCTGCTGCGGACTTGGAGCTAGCAGCCGCATAGAATCGACGGCGCGGATTTGATACACTACGCTTGTACAAAGCGAACCATTGGAACAGCGAATCCTATGACCAACAACGACTTCCTCTTCCGCGGCGGCATCGACGAGCTTGACCCCGACCTTGCCGAACTCATTCGCCACGAAACGGCGCGCCAGCAAGACAAGCTCATCCTGATCCCGTCCGAGAGCACCGTGCCCGCCGCCGTGAGAAACGCGCTCAGCTCCCCCTTCCACAACCTATACGCCGAAGGCTACCCGCTGGCAAATTCGCGCCGCATGACACAGAGCGAGATTCTCGATTACGACCTCCGCCTGCCGGAATTCCGCCGCAATGCCGATCAGCGCTATTACAAAGGCACGGAATACGCCAATATCCTGGAATCCCTGGCGCAGCGGCGCGCGGCGGAAGTCTTCCAGGCCAACGGGGTCAGCGCTGACGATCTTTACGTCAACGTGCAGCCGCTTTCGGGCGCGCCCGCCAATAACGCCGTCTATTCCGCCCTGCTTGATGTCGGCGATACCGTCATGGGCATGGACCTGATTATGGGCGGCCATCTGACCCACGGCAGCCCGGTCAACCGCAGCGGCATCAACTACAAGTTCGTCAGCTACAGCATCAATCCCGACACCGAAAAGCTGCTCCCAAAGTCGATTTACAAAAGCTCGGGAAGTAAGGGGATGATCATCCGAAACCCACCAGCGGGCCATGGCCAGGCGGTCGGGCGAACCTTTAACAGGGGCTACCTCGGTCAACGTCTCAGGCAGATCGGCAAAAACCTCAGCCCCTTTCTGCAAGGCATTGCCCCTTATGAATACGTGGGTCGGCCTGGCCAATTCATTGGGGCGCCGGTGCATTATGGGAACGGTCGTCCCAGGTATTTCGGAATAACGCGTTATCGCCTCGGTCAGCTTTTGGCTCCTGCGATAGTCTTTACTCCACCGCTCCCCCAAACGCTCCCAACGCCAGTCGGAGCTGCTGGCCAGGTGGCCTCGTTGTATAGCCAT
>CAZWCV010000160.1:0-8254 GCA_964632725.1 uncultured Anaerolineaceae bacterium | reverse complement strand
TCATGGCGAAAGAATCGGCGCTGTCGAAATAGCTGCTGCCGGGCAGGGCGGTCACGGGCGCTTTGCCGGCGTTGACCGGGTAGTCCAGCGCGCCGCCCGTTTCCGGCGCCGGGCCCACGCCTAACATGCCGTTTTCCGTATGCAGGATGATGCCGTGCGCCGGCGTGATCAAGTCGGCGATTAGCGTGGGCATGCCGATGCCGAGATTGACCACATCCCCCGCCTTTAGCTCGGCCAGGGCGCGGCGCGCGATCGCCAGACGCTCCGCATTGACCTTGCCGCGCGCGGCGCCTGCATCGGCCGATGTGCCCAGCTCGTCCAGTGTGATCTGCGCCTCCACCAGATAGTCAACATAATTGCCGCTGGTATGAATATGATTGGGGTCGAGCGCGCCAGGCGGCGCGATTTCTTCCACCTCGGCGATGACCAGGTCGGCGGCGGTGGCCATCGCTTTGTTGAAGTTCTGCTCGGTCATGCGATAAACCAGATTGCCGGCCGTATCGGCGCGGCGCGCGCGAATCAAGGCGACATCGGCGCGCAGGCCGGCCACAAATACATGAGCCTTGCCGTTGATGACTTTGGTCTCGGCGTATTCAGCCAGCGCCGTGCCCGCAGCCGTCGGCGTATAGAAGCCGCCAATGCCAGCGCCGCCCGCGCGGATCGCCTCCGCCATCGTGCCTTGCGGCAGCAGTTCATAGTCGATCGCGCCGCTCAACGCCGCTTCCACAACTTCGCGGTTACTGGTGAAATAGGAGCCGATGGCTTTCTTGATCTGCCCGTTACGCAGCAGACGTCCGCCGCCCAGCCCCGGCTCGCCAATGTTATTGGCGATATACGTCAGGTCGCGGACCTCGGTCTCCGCCAGCGCGTGCAGCAGATGCGCCGGCGTGCCGGTCATGCCGAAGCCGCCGACCATCATGACCGCGCCCGAATGAACCAGGCGCGCCGCCTCGGCCGCCGACAATTGGGGTATCTGCTTCATCGGCCACTTTCTCGCGGGCGACTCACCGATTCGCCCCTACGCTGTCTGTACATTCAATCAGCGTGGCTTCGCCCTGGCCCACGCCCACGCACAAGGTCGCCAGGCCGTAGCGCATCGTCTCTCCGGCAGCCGCCCGCCGCCGCATCTCATGCAGCAAAGTGGTCAAGATGCGCGCGCCCGAGCAGCCCAGCGGGTGCCCCAAGGCAATCGCGCCGCCGTTGACATTGGTTATAGCTTCACTCAAACCCAACTCGCGCATGACGGCGATCGCCTGCACAGCGAAAGCTTCGTTGAGCTCGGCCAGGTCGATGTCTTCGATGCCGAGTTGCAGGCGCGCCAGCAATTTCCGCGTCGCCGTCACCGGCCCCAGCCCCATCACGCGCGGATCGACGCCGGCCGCCGCGCTGCCGATCCAACGCGCCAGCGGCTTGATGCCTTGCTGCCGCGACTTGTCAGCCGACATCAGCACCAGCGCGCAAGCGCCGTCGTTTAAGCCGCTGGAATTGCCGGCGGTGACGCTGCCGTCTACGCGGAAGGCCGGGCGCAGCGCCGCCAGCTTCTCCAGGCTGGTCGCCACTTGGTAACCGTCGCCCGCGCGGCGCATGAAGGGATGCTCATCGGTGTCGACCACGATGTCTTCGCCCTTGCGCTGCGGGATGCCCACCGGCACGATCTCGCGCCCAAAATAGCCCGCGTTGATCGCCTGTACCGCCCGTTCCTGGCTTTGCAGGGCGAAGCGGTCTTGCGCCTCGCGCGTGATCTCGCCGCCGCGAATCTCACCGGCGCAGCTAAGGTCAAAGATATTCTCGGCTGTCTCGCCCATGGCTTCCAGCGGGTAGAGCGCTGCCAAACGCGGATTGGGGTAGCGCCAGCCCAGCGTGGTATCCCAGGCGGTAACATTGCCCGCGGGGCCGAAGCCGATGGGGTTCTTGGGCAGCGAGTAGGGCGCGCGGCTCATGCTTTCGACGCCGCCGGCCACGTAGACTTCGCCTTCGCCGGCTTTGATGGCGCGCGCCGCTTGATTTACGGCGCTCAAGCCGCTGGCGCAAAGGCGATTGACCGTGACGCCCGCGACCGTATCGGGCAAGCCGGCCAGCAGCAGCGCCATGCTCGCCGGCCTGGTTGGCGCAGCCCAGACAAACTTCTTCGACCTCATGGGGGTCAATGCCGGCGCGCTCTACCGCCGCGGCGATGGCATACGCAGCCAGATCATCGGGGCGCACCGCCGATAGCGCGCCGCGGATCTTGCCGATGGGCGTCCTGACGGCGCTGACGATGACGACGTCGCTCACGACGGCCGCCCCCCGCCGTCCAGACTGTGGCAGTCGCCGCAGACGCCATAGAATTCGAGCAGATGCCCGCTGATATGCATGTCAAGATCGCGCTGCAAGTTGCTGGTCAGCGCCTCCAGCCCACAGTCGTCGAACTCGAAGAATCTCTTGCATTCCGTGCAGATGACATGGTGGTGGTGCCCGCCGCGCATCATGACGTAAGTGGGCGTCAGGCTGGTGTGGATATAAGTGGGCCGGATGAAGCCCAGCTGCGTGAACAGCTCCAGCGCGCGAAAGACGCTGGCGCGGCCAATGGCCGGATTGATGCGCTCGACCTTTTCCAGCACGCCGGCCGACGTGATATGCCCTTGCTCCGCTTCCAGCACTTCCAGCACAGTCAAGCGCGCTTGCGTCACGCGGTAGCCGGCTTCTCTCATGCTCTGAATGTACGCGTTATTTTGGCGCATCAGCGACCTTGTATTCACCGTCACGACTGGGCGTATTATACTCGAATTCCGCCAGTATATCGGAATGAGAAGGCATTGCAGGGGCGCTTCGCTGAAACGTCCGCGCATCGCAGCCATGGAACACGGGCGTCTCGGCGAGACGCCCCTACAGATTGTGGATAAATTTGAAATTCGAAAACCATTGCTTTGACGCAATAACCCTGCGCGCAGGGCGGCTTTCCGTTATGCTTGAGCGCATCGCCAAGCAAATAAGAGTGGTCTAATGCGCGATGTGGTCGTCATCGGCGGCGGGCTCAGCGGCCTGGCCGCCTGCTATCAACTTGAGAAGTGCGGCCTGCGCTATACCGTCATCGAGGTCAAGCGGCGCTTCGGCGGCGGCGTCAAGACCACAGCCGAGCGCGGCTTCATCATGGATGCCGGCGCCTTCGTAATTCGCCGCCGCGCCGATGACGACTGGCTGATCGAGCTCGGCTTGAGCGATCAGCTGCAGCCCAGGGGCGCGTGCGACGTCGTCTTCAAAGCCGGCGCCGAGTCGCTGATTCAAGCTCTGGCGCGTCCGCTGCGGGGTGGGCGGCTGATGCGCATGGCCGTCAGTTCCATCGGGCGCTGGCGCGGGCGCTATACCATCTGCCTGGAAAACGGCTTGGTCTACGACGCCGGCGCCCTGATCCTGGCCGTTCCGGCGCGATACGCGGCGCATATCCTGCGCAATCTGGCGCCGGAAGCGGCCGAGCGTCTCGAATGCTTCCGCTACGACTCGATCTGGCGCGTTTCCCTGGGCTGCCAAAGCGACGCGCTTCCACCATCGTTCGCTCACGAGCTCAATGCGTCTGTTCCCTTCGTCCTGACGACAGCGGCGCCCGGCCGCGTACCCGACCCTCATCACCTGCTGCTGCAAGCCGGCAGTCGCGCCGCGCCCGACCAGGCGCCGGAGTCCGTCATACGCGATACCATACAGCGCCTCGGGCTGCTGGCAGGGCCAATCGTCGCCCGCGCCGATCACTGGCCCGAAGCCGACTTGAACTCGCGCTACGACGCCGCTCACGGGCAGACGATGCGCCAAATCAACGCCATGCTGCCCGCCGGACTGGCGCTAATCGGCAGCGACTACTGTCTGGACGCGCCGACAGTCAAGGGCGTCGGGCGGCTGAACGAACGCATCAGTATGGGGCGGGCAGCGGCGCTCGCGGCGCAAAACTACCTGAAAGCGAGGCGCGTACGATGATGCGCTTCCTGCGCGCTCTCCCGCAAGCGCTGCGACTCACGCTCAAGGGCGAGAGCCTGACGCCGCGCCACTATCGGCCGCTGGAAATCTGGATCGCGCGCGGGCTTGAATTGCTGCAGCGGGCGGAGCGCTCAGCCGCCACCGAGGGCCTGGATCTCGCCGCGCTGCAGCTCAAGCTGGACGGGCGCCCCACCAGCCTGGAGCGCGCGCTGCAGATGGTCCGCTACAACCTGGTGGACGAATATCCGCGCCTGATCCGCCTGGACGACGCCTACTCCATGATGATAGTCAACGCCAGCAATCTGAACGATCAGTATCGCGTGGCTCAGTTTTTGGCGCTGGACGCGATCCCCGCCGAGGCCCGCTCGGCCCTGGCCGCCCTGGAAGCCCACTTGCGCGCCCTGCCACAGCCGCCTCCGGACGAGACTGAAAGCGATTCCGCATAATCCAAATTAACAGCGCGGACCAAAACAGACTCTAGCCTTTCCTCGCTGTGCCCCCTGTGTCTCTGTGGTGAATGAACCTGTGTTATGCTTGCCAGTAGATCCTCGCGCTGCAAGGCAGCGTCTCACGCAAAATACTCTGCGTCTCGCTGCGATTAGCTCCCCTCCCCTAGCCTGCTGGGGGAGGGGCCGGGGGAGGGGGTTTGCTGCTTGCCAGTAGAAGCGAGTCCTTGGCAGCTTCCTTTGTCGCGCCAGCCCCGCATACTCCCGCTCCGCCCGGCATGATATACTCTATCTGCGCTTTCACGCGAAAAAGGACGCATATGTCTTTCCTGGCGCCGGCCGCTTTCGCCGCTCTCGCAATCGCCATACCCATCCTGCTGCTCTATATGCTGCGCTTGCGCCGGCGGGAAGTGCTCATTTCCAGCACCTTTCTCTGGCGCCAGGTTGTGCAGGATACCGAAGCCAATACGCCCTGGCAGCGGCTGCGGCGCAACCTGCTGCTTTTCCTGCAATTGTTGATTCTGCTGCTGCTCGTCCTGGCTTTGACGCGGCCCTTCATCACCGTGCCCACCATCAGCGCCGGCAAGATCGCCCTGCTGCTGGACGCCTCGGCCAGCATGACGGCGACTGACCTGGCCGGCGGTACGCGCTTCGCCGCCGCCATCGAGCAGGCGCGTCAAATCGTGAACAATATGAACCCGCGCGACGCCATTTCGCTGATCCGCGTGGCTGATGTCGCCGAGCCGCTGACGGCCTACACCGCCGACAAAAACGAATTGCGCCGCGCCCTGGACGGCATGACGGTCAGCCACGGCGCCGGCGATTGGGATACGGCGCTGACGCTGGCGGCGGCGGGAGCGGCCGGCGCGGAAAACTTCAGCAACGTCATGAACACGGATGGCGGGCTGGGCGCGGCCACCGCCTTGCCCGCCAAAAACCCCCAGCCGAGTATCGCGCCCATCGGCGAATCGGCCGACAATGTGGCCATCACCGCGCTGGCGACCCGCGCCCTGGCCGGGCAGCCGCCGCAGCTCTTCGCGCAAGTGACAAACTACGGCGCCGAGCCCGCGGAGATCTCGCTGGTCATCCGCCTTGATGATGTCTTGCGCCTCTCCCGCAGCGGTACGATCCCGCCCCGCAGCCAACTGCCCATCCCCTTTGACGAGCCTATCAGCGAACCCTTCGAGACGCTCTCGGCCACCCTTACTTTCGATAACGACGTGAACGACTTTCTCGCCCTGGACAACCGCGCCTGGACCGTGCGCAACGAGGTCAATACGCGGCGCGTCTATTACGTCTCGCAGACAGGCAACCTCTTCCTCGAGCAGGCCCTGCGCAGCTTGCCCGGCGTGCAGACCTTCCGCGGCAATGCCGAAAACAAGCGCTTGCCCGCCGACAGCTTCGACCTCTACGTATTCGACGGCTGGCTGCCCAATACGCTGCCCGCCGGCGATATGCTGCTGATCAACCCGCCCAATTCGACGCCGCTTTTCACGCTGGGCGCGCTGCTGGAGCCGACCGGCGAGATCGTCGTCTCAGCCGAAGAATCGCCCATCACCGCCTTCGTCGATCTCGACGAGATGAGCTTGCTGCAAGCGCGCGAGCTGAACGCGCCCTGGGCGCAGCCCTTGATTCAGGCGTCGGATGCCGCGGTCTTGCTGGCCGGCGAGGTCAACGCGCGGCAAGTCGCCATCCTGCCCTTTGACTTGCGCGATTCCAATCTGCCCCTGCTGATCGCGTACCCGGTGCTGATGGCCAACCTGGTCGACTGGTTCTCGCCGGCCGACATCGTGCCCCTGCCCGACGGCCTCAGCGTGGGCGACGTGCTGCAAATCTCGCCGCCGCTGCTGGCCGACAGCCTGCGCATCACCGCGCCCGACGGCAGCGTTACAGAGCTGGCCGCCGAGGGCGAGACTCTGGCTTACACCGATACCACACAGTTGGGCTTGTATCGGCTGGAGATTCTGCTGGCGGGCGAGGCGACGCAAACGCAGCACTTCGCGGTCAACCTCTTCGGGGCCGGCGAAAACGACATCACACCCCGGCCGCAGGCGGAGTTGCAGCTGGGCGGCGGGCAGGCCGCGGCCGCAGCCGACGAGCAGCTGGGTTTGCGCGAATTCTGGGCGCTGCTGGCGCTGGCGGCGCTGCTGCTGATGGCGGTCGAGTGGGTCGTCTATCACCGGCGCTTGCAGGCGCCAACTCTGCTGCGCGCTGCGCCTAGATTTCCCTGGGCGCGACTTCGAAGTTCTTCAGCTTGATGACCGATTCGAGCGACTTGCCCGGCTCCCCGAAACAAACATTCTGCAGGTAGACTTCCTCAATTTCGCTAAGCGTTGCGAAGTGTTCGTCGTGGTCGCGCGCGCCTAATCGACCGACTGCGATGGCCGGCTTGACGATGGTCTGGTTGATGCCGGGCAGCAGCGAAAGCTGCTCCTTGATGGCGTAGTCCTGGTCGATGTGGATCGACTCCGGCAGCGCGTCAAAGTCCGGCGGCTCGCTGTCGCTTTGCGGGTACTCGATATCGGCCAGCCAGTCGTCGGTGATGTCGTCGTCGCTGGCGCGCTCGAGGTTGCTGCGAAAGTCGCGCGTATAAGGAATCCGCCCCGGCAGCAGGAATTGCGCTGCCGGCGAAGAACGGACCACCAGCGTGCCGTAGACGAAGCAGCGGCGGCCCAGAAAGCGAGCGATATTGGCCCGGACATCGGGCACGGCGGCGATGGTCGCGCCCGCGGGCAGCGCCTGGTCAAGGCGGACGCCTTTCTCGCCGACGTAGAGCGTGAATTGCCTGCGGTAGATGGCGGCGGTCAGGATGTCGATGGCCGGGTCCGCCTGCGAGATGAGCGCGGACGAGTCAAGCACGCGGACGCAAGCGCGCGCGGCATCATGCACGCGATAAGTCTGGAAGCCGGCCAGGTGGCGCGGGTTCAAGCGCGACAGCCCGTGCCAGAGCGTGGAGTCGCTGCGGATGGGCCGGGCGCGGATGGCGCCGTCGCGCGGGCTCTGTTTTCTCACCAGCCAGACCTGCTGGAAGTGCGCGCTGGCGCGGTCGTAATCGGTGATAAGCAAGATGCCGTCAATGTTCACGACGCGCCCGGCAAAGCGTTCGCGGTCTTCGAGTATGTCCGCAATGCTGGCTTGCATGGCCGTCCTACGCCTGACCGACTCCTGCCCCTAGTATAGCAGGGATTGCCAGGCGGCTTTTGACTCAAGCCAAGGCTTTGCGCAGCCTGCGTTCCAGCGGCGCGCGGTTGCACTTCACCAGTTCAAAGCTGTCGCAATCGTGGAAGGCCATGAACTCGCGGATGGCGCCGATCAGCCCGCGGTTCAGCGCGCCGTTGAGCTTGACGCCGCGCTCAAGATGCAGGTTGTTGAAAATCAGGCGCTTGCGCTTGCGGTCAACCTTGGGGTCGATGCGTCCGATCAACTCGCAGCCGTGCAAAATCGGCATGACGTAATAGCCGTGGACGCGCTTGGCTTTGGGCGTGTAGACCTCGATGCGATAGAAGAAATCCCAGAGCGCCTCGTCGCGGTCGCGGTCCCAGAAGAGGCTGTCGAAGGGCGACAGGAAGACGGTCAGGCCCGGCTCATGCTCGCCGGCCTGGATTTGCTCCAGCAGCGGCAGATCGTCGCGATGGATGAAGGCGGCGTCTTTCCAGCCCTCGACTTCGACCGGCAGCGCCGCGCCGGCGCTCTGCATGTCGGCCAGGATGCGCGCGGCGTCGCGCTTGTACTGACGGTAGTAGTCGGCGACCTGGTTGCCGGTGGCGATGCCGATATGCCGCAGCCCGCGCTCAATGGTCCAGCGCCTGAAGTCGTCGATGGTCTTGTCCAGCGTGAAGCTGTGGCGGGCCAGCACCCGTTCG
>CAZWCV010000159.1:0-8297 GCA_964632725.1 uncultured Anaerolineaceae bacterium | reverse complement strand
AGGGAGGGGGAGCGCGTTGAAAGACTTTGATGATATTTTATGTTTTCTGGGATTTAGCGGGATAGATTCTGGTCTTTTTTGTAAAGTCACCTTTCCCTTATGCATTGGGGAAGGGTCGGGGATGGGGTAGAAAAAACTGTCCTGTCCTCAGGACGAGTCAGGGAGGGGGAGCACACCACGCGCGATCCCAAAAATTTAGACTGAGAATCGAGACGCTGACATTAGCAGGCTGGCGCCATCGGTCACAGATTAGGCGTCAGCATGCTGGAATCGGTCAAGCCTTGCAGGAACGAGTCTACTGCTGTGCAGAAGGCCGACGCATTCTCGAGATGGGTATTGTGCCCGGCTGCCGGGATATGCCGCAGCCGCGCGCCAGGCATTCGAGCGGCCATCTCTCGGTTGATGCGGCGGAACTTGGCGTCTTGCTCGCCGACGAGCAGCAGTGCCGGCATCCGCAGGGTCGCCAGCCGCGACCACAGATTGGGCTGCGCACCCGCGCCCGCGCCGCGCAAGCTGTTAGCCAGGCCGAGCGCGCTGTTGCGCAGTCGTTGCTGTCGCTGCGCCTCCCGGACTTCGAAGGGCAGCTTTGCTTGAGACGCCCATAGCGGCAGCCGCTCCCAGTAGTCGATGAAAGTGGCGATGCCGTCCGCCTGAATGCGGTCAGCCAGCGCCGCATCGCTGCGTCGGCGCTGGGCGCGCTCGGATTCGTCAGCCAGCCCGGGCGACGCGCTCTCCAGAATCAGCGAGCGCAGGCGCTCTGGATAGGTCAGCGCCATATGCAGCGCCAGCCGTCCGCCCATGGAATAGCCGAGCAGGTGCGTCCACACGATCTTGAGCTGGTCCAGCAAGCTGATGATGTCGGCGGCGATTGCTTCCATATGATAGCTCGCGACCTCTCGCGGTTTATCGCTGGCGCCGTGGCCGAGGCAGTCAAGCATGATGATCCGCCAGCGCTTGCCAAGCGAATCCGCGACCCGGCGCCAGCTTGAGTTGTCGCCGCTGAAGCCGTGAAGCAGCAGCAGGGGCTCGCCCGCGCCGACGATCTCGATGTGGTAGCGATGACCGCTAGTCGTCGCTTGCAGGCGCATCGTCAAAGGCTTTCCGCGCTTCCCGCCGCTGCGCCTTGCCGGATGCCGTGCGAGGCAGCGCCTCCACAAAGGCGATGCGGCGCGGGACTTTGTAGCCGGCCAGCCGCTCGCGCGCGAAGGCGACGACGTCGGCGGACGACAGGGACTGGCCCGCGCGGGTTTCGATGACGGCCGCGGCGCGCTGTCCCCAGTCGGCGTCCTGCAAGCCCAACACGACGGCTTCCGCCACAGCCGGGTGCTGGCGCAGCGCCGCTTCAACCTCGGCCGGATAGATGTTCTCGCCGCCGCTGACGATCAGGTCGTCGCGGCGCTGCAAAATAAAGAGGTCGCCGTCTTCGTCCAGGTAGCCGATATCGCCGGTATGCAGCCAGCCATCGCGCAGGGCATTCGCGGTGGCGGCGGGGTCGTTGAAGTAGCCGCGCATGACGCTGCCGCCCTTGACTAGCACTTCGCCCGCGACATCGGGCGCGGCGTCTTCGCCGGCCTCGTCGACGATGCGCACCTGCGCGCTCATTAGCGCCGCGCCCATGCTGCCGGGCTTCTTGTAAACTTGTTCCGGCAGCGCCGTTACCACCTGTGAGGCTGTTTCGGTCATTCCGTAACAGGTCGCGACCGGCAACGCCTCGGCTGCGCAGCGGGCGAGCAACTCAGCCGAGGGCGCCTCTCCCCCGAGCAGGATGATGCGCAGCTTTGGATTCCAGGGGCGCGTCCTGGCGTCCAGCAGGCGCTGCAGCATGGTCGGCACGAGTGAGACAATCGTGACGGGATTGTCGCTGAGGGCGCGATTTGTCCCATCGACGTCAAAGGGCGCGGTCGGCCCGAACTCGACGGCGGCGCCATAGATCAGCGCGCGCAGAATGATGCTCAGTCCGCCGACATGGTAGAGCGGCAAAACGCATAACCAGCGCTCATTATTGCGGACGTCGAGCTTGAGCGCTGTGCCCAGCGCGCTGTGAAAGATGTTGCCATGCGTCAGTACTGCCGCTTTGGGCCGGCCAGTGGTGCCGGAGGTATGAATGATGGCGAAATCATCATCGAAGCGCATCGCGCCGTAGTCGTCAAAGGGC
This sequence comes from uncultured Anaerolineaceae bacterium, assembly GCA_964632725.1. Taxonomy (GTDB): domain Bacteria; phylum Chloroflexota; class Anaerolineae; order Aggregatilineales; family Phototrophicaceae; genus UBA6055. Next base: position 6,142 of record CAZWCV010000159.1, on the reverse strand, counting down.
AGAGTACGATCGTGCGCGTTCATGGCCGGCAGTGCGAATACCGGCGCTTCCAGGTCACGCGTTAACCCCGGCGCTTCGGTTTCGCATATCAGGAGGCGAGGGCCGGCGTTCTTCACCTGCCAGGCCAGCTCGCGCGCGGTCAGGCGTGTATTGAGCGGCACGCTGACGACGCGCATGCGCATGAGCGCCAGCAGGGTCAGCGCAAAGGGGACCGGACGGCGCATGAATATCGCGGCGCGGTCGCCCGGCTCGAGCGGGGTATGGCTCAGGATCGCCTCGCAGGTAAGCGCGACTCTGCGATTGACTTGGGCGAAGGTCCAACCGCCGTCTTCAAGCGTGAAGAATAGCTTGTCTGGTGGCGGATTGAGCGTACGTTTCATGGGCCCTCACCCCCCGGCCCCCTCTCCCACAAGGGGAGAGGGTGACTTGCTGTACGGGATTGGGATGAGCATGAGGCCGGGCAGTCTCTTTGCGTCCCGAACCCGTTTTCCGCGAGGGGAGAGGGGGAGGAGGGTTGGCGAATACGGCGACGATCCGGGCTTTTCGCTGAACCCGATATTGCTAGCCCGTTCATAAATGCAGCGCCTCCTATGTATGTGATTCGCTCTGTGACGAGTCTAAGTGAGCCGGGCGGGTATGTGGGTCAAACTTACGTTCAAGTCAGCAAGCACGTCTAGGCGCGGCGCGGGAATTTGCTGAAGTCGGGTTTGCGGCCGTCGAGGAAGGCGTTCTTGCCCTCGCTGCCTTCTTCGGTCATGTAGAAGAGCATGGTGGCGTCGCCCGCCAGCACTTGCACGCCGGTCTGCCCGTCCAGCTCGGCGTTCAAGCCCGCTTTCAGAAAGCGCAGGGCGATGGGACTCTTGCTCAGGATTTCGCGCGACCACTGCAGCGCCTCGCGCTCGAGATCGGCCAGCGGCACGACCGTATTGACCATGCCCATGTCCTCGGCTTGGGCGGCGCTGTATTGGCGGCAGAGGAACCAGATTTCGCGCGCCTTTTTCTGGCCGATGTGGGCGGCCAGGAAGGACGAGCCGAAACCGGCGTCAAAGCTGCCGACGATGGGACCGGTTTGGCCGTAGATGGCGTTGTCGCTGGAGATGGTCAAGTCGCAGCAGACATGCAGCACATGCCCGCCGCCGATAGCATAGCCGGGCACCACGGCAATCACCGGCTTGGGGATATTGCGGATGTAGCGCTGCAATTGCAGGACGTTCAGGCGCGGCACACCATCGTCGCCGACATAGCCGGAATGCCCGCGCACTGTCTGGTCGCCGCCGGCGCAGAAGGACCAGATGCCGTCTTTCGTGCTGGGCCCGTTGGCGGTGATCCACAAGACGCCGACCTCGCCGTCATGCCAGGCGTTTAAGACGGCTTCGGTCATTTCGTCGATCGTCTTGGGGCGAAAGGCGTTGCGGATATTGGGCCGGTCGAAGGCGATGCGCGCGATGCCCTCGGCTTTGTGGTAGGTGATGTCGTCGTACGCTTTGACCTCCCGCCAATCGGCCAGGCGCATGAGGTCGGCCGTCTTTATTTGCGCTTGCTGTTCCGCTGTTGTTGTCATTGAGCGACTCCTTCTCTTGTTTTGCTTTCGAATGTTTTTTCACCACAAAGGGCACAAAGCGCACAAAGGACACAAAGATATTTCATCGGGTTGCTTTATTGTAAATCCCGCGAAATTGTGGGGCGCTATTGCATCGGAATTTGTAGGGGCGGGCCTTGGCTCGCCCACCCCTTACCTGTCCGGCTTTCTCCTCAGCGTCTTTGAGGTGAAATCGCCATTCATCATACGCAAAAGAATCCATCATATTAGACATTGGCATGATTGCTGAGGGCTTGCTGGACCTTCGCCATGATTTCCTCCCGCCGGTGCAGATCGGCCAGGGCGTCGCTTCGGACTTCAATCAGCGTCGAGCGCCGCCCGCTGATCGAGGCGCGGAACGCTTCGCGAAAGCGCTCGCGGTTATCGGCCCGTATGTAATCCAGCCCGTAGAGCGCCGCCGCATGCGCGAAGTCCAGGCCGTGCGCGGTGATGAAATAATCGCTGAAATGCGGTTCATGCGCGCTGACCGGCAGACGCTGAAAGATGCCGCCGCCGCCGTTGTTGAGCAGCACAATCGTCACCGGTACGCCGCAGCGATGAGTCGCCAGCAGGCCGTTCATATCATGGTAGAGCGTAATGTCGCCAAGCACAGCGACGAGTGGCGCCCCTCTGCGCGCCGCGCCGATGCCGAGCGCGGTCGAGACATTGCCGTCGATGCCCGAGGCGCCGCGATTGGCCCAGGCGAAGGAGGTCTCAACTGCCGCGCCGCCGAATTGGTCGAGATGGCGGACCGGCAGGCTGTTGCCGGCGAATAGCGCGCTGCCGGGCGGCATGAGTTCGACCACATCATGCAGCACGGCGCCGTCGAAGGTGGGGCCCTGCGCGATTTCGTCGGCGATGACTCTGCGGGCAATTTCGTCTGCCTTGCGCGTTTGGAGGCGCCAGTCCTGGCTTTGCGCTGGCGGGAAGCCGTCCCAGTCGGCCTGCGACACCGAGGCCGGGTCGATGGTCAGATGCTGCGTGACGCTATGCGTGTCGTCAGCCCACTCGCCCGCGCGGCTGCAATAGATATGGTGGTCCAGCTGCGCGTCTGCCAGGAAGTCTTGCATTGCCTTGCAAAGGGGCGGCGCGCCGAAGCGTATCACGACCTCAACTTGTGAGAATCCGGCTGCGGGCGCGGACAGGAAACTCTCGTAGGCGCTGACAGTCTCATGTGAGCGCATATTCGAGGTGTATTCCGCCACGATAGGATAGCCGCTGACGTCAGACAGGCGCACGACCCAGGGCAGCAACTTCTCCCGCTCCGCCTGGCTGCGGCAGGCGCCATGCCCGCAGGTGATGAGGCCGCGGCGACTGAGCAGGTCGTCGGTTAGCAGCGCCGCCAGATCGGCGCTGCCTCTGGACGGCGGCGGGCTGAACCGGGTCGGTGGGCTGCGGTCGATTTCCATGTTGTCATCAGCAGTTGGTTCGAAAGGCTTGCGGAAGGGGAAGTTGATATGCACGACGCCAGCCCGGTGCTTCGCTGTGGCCCAGGCGCGAGCAGCCAGCGTCCGCAGGTGGCGCAGGACGAGCGGCGGCGGATCAGCCTGCGGCACAGGCGCGTCGGCGAACAGGTCGGCATAGTCGCCAAAGAGCTTGATCTGGTCGATGGTCTGGTTGGCGCCGCTGCCGCGCAATTCATGCGGGCGGTCGCCGGTGAGTACGATAAGAGGGACACGCGCTTGATGCGCCTCGATGATGGCCGGGAAGAAATTGGCCGCCGCCGAGCCGGAGGTGCAGACGACCGCGGCCGGCTCGCCCGAGCCGATGGCCAGCCCCAGCGCGAAAAATGCGGCGCTGCGTTCGTCGAGCTGGGAGTAAATCTTGATGTCTGCCCGATGCCGCGCCAGCGCCAGCACCAGGGGCGTATGCCGCGACCCCGGCGCCACACAGACACGCTTCAAGCCCGCCGCGACCAAGGCGTCTATAAATGAGTTGGCGTAGACCGTGTTTGGGTTGGGCATTTTGGTATTTTTCTTTTTCCACCACAAAGACACAAAGATCACAAAGAAATGTTTACATGACAATTCTCTTGATTCCTTCGGTCAGTATCTTTACATTGAAGTTGATCAATAGACCACCTTTGAGCTTTGTTACTTTTAGGTAGGTCATCAGTTGCGCTTCGTGAATTGGCGCTAGTGCTTTGACTGACTTTACTTCAATGATCGCGCGGTTTTCCACGATGAAGTCTGCGCGTAGATGCCCAACGTCATGTCCCTTATAGTCGACGCGTATGTGCTTCTGCCGCTCGAAGGAAATGCCCTGCTCGTTCATTTCGACTGCGAGCGCCGCTTCATATACTTCTTCCAGCAGGCCGGGTCCCAAATTGCGATGGACTTCAATAGCCGCGCCGATGATTCGATAAGAAAGCCGCTTTGGCTGAACGTCGCTCGTCATGATGTGTACTCTCTCCCTTAGAAAATATCAATCTTTGTGTTCTTTGTGTCTTTGTGGTGAAAATCAATATGCGCAAGCGCCATGCGCGTCGAGCATGGGTCGGAATTTGAGCTCGGTTTCCTCCCACTCGGGCCGGGGCAAGCTTTCGGCGACGATGCCGGCGCCGGCGTAGACCCAGACGCGCGCTTCCTGCGCCACGGCCGAACGGATGGCCACGGCGAATTCGCCTTCAAGCCGCGAATCGATCCAGCCGACCGGCGCGCCGTACCAGCCGCGCGGGATCGGCTCCAGCTGGCGGATGAGCCGCAGCGCGTCCGCCCGCGGGTCGCCGCCAAGCGCGGGCGTAGGGTGCAGCGTTTCGACCAGCGGCAGCACGCCGACGGGGCGCTGCATCCGGCCCGCCAGCGGCGTCCGCAGATGCTGAATATTGCTCAGCTTGAGCAAGTCCGTGGGCGCTATCTCCAGCGATTGCGCCAGCGGCGTCAGTCGGTCGCGCATCTTTTCGACAACGATTTGGTGTTCGTGGCGGTCTTTCCGGCTTTTCAACAGCGCCTGACTCAGTTGGCGGTCCTTCGCTTCGTCCGCGCTTCGACCGATGCTGCCGGCCAACGCCATGGTTGAGAATTGGGCGCCTTGAACCGAGGCCAGCAATTCGGGCGACGCGCCGTAGAAGGCGAAGCGCGGGCGCGGCTCGAAGAGAAAGCGGTAGCAATCGGCATAATCCGCGGCCAGGCGCCGCAAGACGGGCAGCAGTTGAACGCGCTGGTCGAAGCGCAATTCGGCCGCGCGCGCCAGGACGACCTTGTTCAGCTCGCCGGCGCGAATGCGGCTGGTGGCCGCGCTGATCATCCGCCGCCACTGGGCGTAGCTCATGGGATAGTCGATGCCGCGCAGCTCGCTTTGTCGCTCAGCTGAGGCGCTTGCGTCGACGGCTCGCAGCTGGGCTATTTTCTCGCGCAGCGCCGCTTTGAGCTCGGGGATGAGCTCCTGCGGCGATTCGTCGGGGGGGATCTGCGCATTGATGGTCAGCCACATCCGCTCGCCGCTGCGCATCAGCTGATAATGCGGCAGCACAAAGAAAGCCGGCGTGTAAATCGACCAGGTATTGTCGGGCGTGAAATCGCCCCGGAAGGCGAATCCGCCGAACAAACGCGGTCCGGTCAGTGGATTGGCGGCGCCCACCGCGCAGGAGTCAGCGAATAGCTCGCGCGCGCTCTCGGCGATCTTCTGATAGCGCTCATCGCCCCAGGCTGTCAGTTCGACCGCCGCGCCCATGCCGGCGAATGTCTGCGATCCGCTCGGGCTCGCCCAGTAGAAACGCGCCTGGCCCTCGGCCGCCGCCAGGAAGCCGGCGACGCTCAGCCCGCTGCAAGGCATGCTGCAGCTCAACAGGCGGCCGTAGCGTTGATTCAGCGGCTCGCTGGCTTCGTGCGATTCCATGTCTAGGGCTCAGTTTCGATAGTCGACGCTCTTGAGCAGCAGCGGCAGCAGCGCGTCCATGATTTCGTCCTTGCTGGGCTCGCCGGTATAAACCCACTGGATTACCACGTTGTAAATGGCGCCCATCCAGGCGTGAGAGACGATATGCGTATTCACCGGCGCGATAGAGCCGTCGGACACCGACTCATCGAGGTAGGTCTTAATCAGCAAGGCGAAACGGTCGTTGACCTCCATGCGCTTGCGCTCGAATACGGTACCGAGGCCGACCGCCTGCACCAGCAGCAGCTTGGCCGGCCGCCGGTATTTGCCGAAGGTCTCGAGCACCGCCTCAAGCGCAGCCTGCACGCGGCGTATGCCCTGCTTTTCGCCGGCGATGGCCTCTTGCGCGCGCCGCTCGATGAGGTCGGCGAATTGATCGACCAGGGCGATGAAGAGCTTCTCTTTGTTGGGGAAATGGAAATAGATCGAGCCTTTGCTGATGCCGCCTTCGCTGACGATCTCGTCCAGCTTGGTATCGTGGAAACCCTTGGCGCTGAAGATATTCATGGCCGCGTCGAGGATGCGCTCGCGGGTGGGACGGGTGTCGGCGCCATTCTTGCGCATGTCAAGATCACAGTACTGACTGGTCAGTACTGACAGTGTAGCATATTGTTAATTGATTTGCGATATGATCAGCGTATTGACGTGGAGATCCTATGTTGATTACAAAGGCACAAAGACATAAAG
>CAZWCV010000158.1:0-8312 GCA_964632725.1 uncultured Anaerolineaceae bacterium | reverse complement strand
GACAGCACCATCGTCCGCGTCGACACCGACAGCGGCATCTCGGGGTACGGCGAAGTCTGCCCGCTGGGCCCCTTCTACCTGCCCGCCTACGCCGCTGGCGTACGCGCCGGCATTCAGGAGTTGGCGCCGCATTTGCTAGGCTGCGATCCGACCCAGCTGGCCGTCCTGAACCGCCGCATGGACGCCGCCATGAAAGGCCATCCCTACGTCAAAGCGGGCATCGACATCGCTTGCTGGGACATTCTGGGCCAGGTCGCCGGCCAGCCTGTATGCACGCTGCTGGGTGGGCGCTACGGCGATGATTTCGTGCTCTACCGCGCCATTTCGCAGGGGGCGCCCGAAGCGATGGCCGAGAACGTCGCCGGCTACCGCGCCCAGGGCTATCGCCGCTTCCAACTCAAGGTCGGCGCCGACCCGCAAGCGGATATCCAGCGCATCCGCCAGGTCGCCGATCTGCTGGAACCCAGCGACAAACTCATCGCCGACGCCAATACCGGCTGGCTGATGCACGAAGCGGCGCGCGTCGTGCGCGGCGTCGCCGATGTCGACGTCTACATCGAGCAGCCCTGCCTCAGCTACGAAGAGTGCCTGGCCATTCGCCGGCGCACGTCCCATCCCTTTGTGCTGGACGAGAATGTGGACGGCATCGACATGCTGCTGCGTGGCCACGCCGACGGCGCCATGGACGTCGTCAATATCAAGATCAGCAAGTTCGGCGGATTGACCAAAGCCAGCCTGGCGCGCGATCTCTGCGTGGAGATGGGCGTGGCCATGACCATCGAAGACAGCTGGGGCGGCGATATCACCACCGCCGCCATCGCCCATCTGGCGCATAGCACGCCGACCGAGTTTCTCTTCACGGCCACCGACTTCAACAGCTACGTCACGGTCAGCACGGCGGACGGCGCGCCGCAGCGGGTCAACGGGCGCATGGCCGCCTCGCGCGCGCCCGGGCTGGGCGTCAGCCCCAAGTGGGATGTCCTGGGCGCCCCCGTCGTGGATGTCAGCTGAATCACCGGGCATGAAGAGAGAAGCCGGCCGCATTAATATTGAAGACCCGGCCGACCTGCTGCGCTATCTGCGCGAACGGGCGCTCATCGGCGAGCGCGAAACGCCGGCGCTGCGCGCTTTGGCCGGCGGCGTCTCCAATCGCACGGTGCTCGTCCAGCGTCAGGACGGCGAGGACCGGGTTTTGAAACAGGCCCTGGCCAAGCTGCGCGTCGAGGTAGACTGGTTCAGCGCGCCCGAGCGGATCCAGCGGGAGGCGGCCGGTCTGCGCCGGCTGGGCCAGATCATTCCCGGGCATGTGCCTGAGTATGTATTCGCCGACGATGAGCAGCACATCCTGGGCATGAGCGCTGTTCGGCAGCCGTATCAAAATTGGAAGATCGCGCTGCTTATGGGGCGCGCCAGCGTTGAGCAGGCGCGAGCCTTCGGCCGCCTGCTGGCGAGAATTCACAGCGCCGTCGATCACTTCCCCGCGCTGAAAGACGAATTCGCCGACCGGCGCTTCTTTGAAGAGTTGCGGCTCGAACCCTACTACGGCTACACCGCGTCGCAGGCGCCTGACGCGGGCGACTTCCTGGCGCAGCTAATGGCCGACACGCGCGCCCGCCGCATCGCGCTGGTCCACGGCGACTACAGCCCGAAGAATGTGTTAATCGCAAAGGGAAAACTGATCCTGCTGGACTTTGAAGTCATCCATTTTGGCGATCCGGCTTTTGACATCGGCTTCTCCCTGGCGCACTTCTTGGCCAAAGCCTACTTTGTACATGCTTCCCGAGACGCCTTCCTGGAGATGGCGCGCGCGTACTGGCGGGCTTATTGCGAAGCTTTGTCGCCGCACTTGATGGACGCGGTCGCGGAGACGGCGCCGCGACATGCGCTGGCGTGTTTCCTGGCTCGCATGGCCGGGCGTTCGCCGCTGGAATACCTGACGCAGCCGCAGCGTGTCTACTTGAAGGAAATCGCGCTTGAACTCATAGACCAATCGCCCATGGATCTGCCAGGATTGTTTGAGCTTTACGAAAACAGAATCGGGACGCATCGTGAGTAAGATTGAATCTCTGTCCGCCGTCGAGATACTCGACAGCCGCGGACGCCCCACAATTTGGGCGAGTTGCCGGCTGGCCGATGGCGGCGCGGCGTCAGCATCCGTGCCGTCCGGCGCGTCGACGGGCGCGGCGGAAGCGCTGGAGCTACGCGACGGCGACGAGCGGCGGTACGGCGGCCTGGGCTGCTTGAAGGCCGTCGCCAACATAAATGGCGAGATCAAGCGGGCGCTGGCCGGCCGCGTGTTCCAATCGCAAGCCGCTCTCGATCAGGCGCTGCTCGATTTAGACGGCACAGCGAAAAAAGCGCGCCTGGGCGCCAACGCTATCCTGGGCGTCTCACTGGCCTTCTGCCGCGCGCAGGCGGCTCAGCGCGGGCTGCCACTCTATGCTCATTTGGCGGCGCTGGCGGACAAGACGCCAAAACTGCCGCGGCCGATGATCAACCTCTTCAGCGGCGGCGCTCATGGCGGCGGCCAGGTGGCCATCCAAGATTTACAGCTGGTCGTACCGGCGGCGGACTCCGTTGGCGCGACGCTTGCGGTCGTTTCGGATGTGTTTCGCGCGGCGGCTGACCTCAGCGCGGAACGTTACGGCGCTCGCCTGCTGACCGCGGACGAAGGCGGTCTGGCGCCCCCGTTTGAGTCGTCCGACATAATGCTGCGAGCCGCTGTCGAAGCGATCGAACGCGCCGGCTATCAGCCCGGCAGCGAGGTGGCGCTGACGCTGGATGTGGCCGCCTCGCAATTCTTTTCCGGCGCCGGTTATCGGCTTGACGGCGCCTTGCTTACGCGCGAGCAGATGATCGCTACTATCGAGCGCTGGTGCGCCGACTATCCCATCATCAGCGTTGAAGACGGGCTGCAGGACGCCGACTGGACCGGCTGGCGGCGGCTGGCGCAGCGCATGCCGGGCAGCGTCATGATTCTGGGCGATGACCTGCTCTGCACTCGCACCGACCGAATCCAGCGCGCCATTGATCTGAAAGCCGCGGACAGCCTGCTGCTCAAGGTCAATCAGGTGGGCACGCTGACCGAGGCGCTGGCGGCGCTCAAGCTGGCGCGGCGGGCGGGCTGGCGCGTGGTGGTCAGCGCGCGCAGCGGCGAAACCGAAGACGACTGGCTGGCCGACCTTGCGGCCGGCTGGGCGGGCGACTACATCAAAGTGGGTTCCATCACCCAGTCCGAGCGGCTGGCGAAATACAATCGCCTGCTCGTGCTCGAAGCACAGGACAGTCTCTAGGGCCGAATGGTCAAGCCGCCGTCAGCGACGATGGCTGCGCTAGACCTACCCCCCTCAGTCCCCCCATAGCAATGGGGGGAAGAGGGTTGCGCGTACAAAAACGAATTGTCGGTGAACTCATTTTCGCTCGGTGCTCCTGGCGGCTAGGGCATGTCGATCACCGGGCGAGTATCCGCCTCACCGAGTGGCGAACAAGCCTTCTACAGCCGAATGGTCAAGCCGCCGTCAGCGACGATGGCTGCGCCTGTGATAAATGACGCCGCATCGCTGACCAGGAAAAGCGCGACCTGCGCCATTTCTTCCGGCTGCGCGATGCGGCCGAGCGTGTGCAAACCGCCCCACTCAGCCAGCGCGCTGCTCGGATCGCCCGGGCTGAACAGTTCGGCTGAGGCGCGTAGCATGGGTGTATCGACCGAGCCCGGGCACAAGCTGTTGGCGCGGATATTGTCGCCGGCATGATCAATGGCCATCGTGCGCGTCATGGCGATTACCGCGCCCTTTGACGCCGAGTAAGCCGCCACGTTGGGCTGGCTGAACAGACCCTGCACCGACGCTACATTGACGATCGCGCCGCCGCCGCGTTTCACCATTTCGGGAATGCAATATTTGGCGGCCAGGTAAACCCCTTTGGCGTTGACGGCCAGCGTTCTGTCCCAGGTGTCTTCGTCGGTATCGACCGCCGTGCCGTAAGTCTGGATGCCAGCGCTGGCAACCAGGTAGTCAATGCCGCCAAATGCCGAGACGGCCTCCCGCACCGCGCGCCGCGCGTCGGCAGCCAGCGACGCGTCGGCCACAACCGCGATGGCCTGGCCGCCGGCCGTCTGGATCTCCTGCGCTCTTTCCTCAAGCGCCGCCCGGTTGACATCACTCAATACGACGCTCGCGCCTTCCGCGCCAAATGCGACAGCGGTAGCGCCCCCGATACCCGTCGCCGCGCCCGTGACCAGCGCGACCTTGCCTGCAAATCTCATGTTCCGCTCCCTCCCTCTTGGGCGGCTAGCAGTCGCCGCCAACTGCCTGAACCTGTCGCTGAGGATTCTGACACAACTGCCGTGTATTGTCTAACCATGCGGGGACAGCCGGGTCAGACGGCCAGTGGCTGCCATAGATTCCATTAAGGAGTGAGGCGCGTTCCGCCTTTCGCGAACTTGCGCAATGCGCTACATTTGCGGCCAGCGCAAGCGGCAGGCACGGACATGGTCAAAACCGAGCGCGGCAGCAAAAACGCATTTAACATCAGCGACCCCAGACGTTACCGCTGCCAGGTCTACCATTACCATCGCCGCCTTTCGCGGCTGTATCTCAGCGTCTTCAAGGGCCAGCGCAACGAACCGGCCTTCTATCTCTTGTTTTCCGATGTCGCCTACCTGGAGGCGCCAATGAGCTGGCTGAGCGCCGAGTTCGACATCGCCGAGCGCCAGGACTGCATCGTGCTGATGACGCGAGTCGGCCTGGTCGGCGAGGCCATTCACCAGTTTCCCGATGCCTACGCCGCCATCACTGATTACGCGCGTCTGTATCAAGTGCGTTCCAGCCACAGCACCATCCGCATCATCGCCAGCAGCGCAGCCTTTGTCCGAAATCCGCCGCCAGATGTCGATTAGCCGGGATTCCAGAAATGGCGCATTACGCGACACGCAGACGCGTATGATATAATTTCAGTCGGCTTCATGCTACGATTCCCGTCCTGTGAAGGCTGGAAGGTTTGCAATGAGACATCCCCCATCCAGACCGCCGGATCCAAACGCGCCCAAGCCCTCGCTTAGCGTGATCATCCCCTGCTACAACGAAGTCGACACGGTCAATGATGTGGTGCTGCGCGTGCTTGACGAAGACATCGTCGACGAGGTCATCATCGTGGATGACGGCTCAACGGACGGCTCGCGCGATGTCTTGCGCCAACTGGAAGCCAAGGGGCACAGCCGCGTCGCCGTCCATTATCATGAGCGAAATCAGGGCAAAGGCGCCGCGCTGGTGACCGGCTTCGAGCACGCGACCGCCGAGGTCATCATCATCCAGGACGCCGATTTCGAATACGATCCGCGCGAGTACGCGATCCTGCTCAAGCCGATACAAGAGGGCGTGGCCACGGTGGTTTACGGATCGCGCTTCCTGGGCGGCACGCGCAAGGCGATGAATTTTTGGAATATGGTCGCCAACAAGGGACTGACGCTCTTCACCAATATTCTCTACAACGCCATCCTCAGCGACATGGAAACCTGCTACAAATGTTTCCGGCGTGAAATTGTCCAGGGGATGAAAATCAACGCGCGCGGATTCGAGTTTGAGCCCGAATTCACAGCCAAGGTCTTGCGCCAGGGCATCCGCATTGTCGAAGTGCCGATTTCGTATTATGGCCGCGAATACGACGAAGGCAAAAAGATCAAGTGGACGGACGCCCCCATCGCGGCCTGGACCCTGCTCCGGTATCGCTTTTTCAAGTGAGCCCCCTGGCGGGCTCGGCGCTGGCTGCCCGCTTACATCGGTCCGATGCGCCCGGGCCCGGCGTACAGCGCGGTCATGTGCGCGTCGAAACTGCGCTGGAGCAATTCGCCCTTAAGCGCCTGATGCGCCGGTTCATCCCACAGATCGGCCAACTCCTGCGGGTCCGCCTCCAGGTCGTAGAGCTCGCCCAAGCCATGGTTGTGATAGCAGATCAGCTTGAAGCGTCCATCGAAATGCATGGTCGCGACCGTCCCGTCCGGCAGGTCAAGCGCGTCAATATACTCGCTGCGTACGTAGTCGCGATGCGTCTCAGGCGGCTGCCGCCCGCTCAAAATCGCTAGAAGCGACCGCCCCGCCATGTACTCCGGCGCCGGCAGTCCGCAGACTTCTAGCAGAGTCGGCGCGATATCGGTCAACTCGACCAGCGCCGGACTGCGTACGCCGGCTTCGAAAGCGCCCGGCCAGGACCAGATCAGCGGCACGCGCGCCAAGCCTTCATAGAAGCGGCAGCCCTTCTGGATCAAGCCGTGGTCGCCCAGCATCTCGCCGTGATCGCTGGTGAAAATGACGATGGTGTTGTCGCGCTGCCCGCTCTCATCCAGCGCGGCCAGCATCCGCCCGACTTGATCGTCGATAAGCTTGATCATGGCGTAATAGGCGGCAACCAGCGTGAGCGCGTCGCGCCCGCCCGCTGTTTCAGCTTCGACCAAGTGTCTGGTTGGCGATTGCGGCAGAATCGGGCTCTTGATGTCAAGCTCGGCCGGGTCGCGCGCTCCCGACTGGAAATCGACCGCGGCCAGTTTCCGCTGCTGCGCCAGGTCGCTGGGCTGGAAAATCGGAGGCTTTACCTGCTTGGGATCGAAGAGATCGCGATAGGCCGCCGGCGGATTAAAGGGCGGATGCGGGTCATAGATGTTGACGCTGGCGAACCAGGGCCGCGCTCGATTCGCCCGCATGAACTCGATGGTCTTTTCCGCGCACCAGGTCGTCTGATGCAGCTCGGCCGGGACGCCAGCCGGATCCTGTGTGAGCTCGCCCAGATCGGCGCCCTTCGAGCGCACCCAGTCGGCGTAGTCGTGCCCCTCGTCCCAATCGTCGCGGGGCGCGTGGCTGTATTGCCAATAGCTGTAGCCGTCATCGGCGCGGGTCTCGATACGGCCATAAGCGCTGGTCAAATGCAACTTTCCGATCAGCCCGCAGGTGTAGCCGGCATCTGCCAACGTCTTGCTGATCAGGGGCGGAAAGTCGGGAAAAACCGGATTGCCGTTGCGGTTCACGCGGATCGAGCTGGGGTACATGCCGGTCAGGAAACTGGCGCGGCCGGGTGTGCAAATCGGGCTCTGACAATAGGCGCGCTCGCAGGCCACGCCGGCGCGGACGAGCCGGTCCAGGTTCGGCGTCGAGACGGCGGCATTGCCCAGCGCGCCGATAGTGTCGTAGCGCTGCTGGTCCGTGCAAATCCACAGAATATTGGGCCGCTGATTCACGTCGCTCATCTTCGCTCCTGACAATGATGTGGCCGAAGTATAGCGCCTTGCCTGTCGCCGTCGTCTGGTTCGGGGCGAGCTGCCCAACAATCAGCCCCTCTTTGTCACGAGGGGCTGTTTGAACCGGGTCGACCGCATAAGCCGCATTCTGTCTGGGGGGATCATCTATCTGGGATCGGCGTCGCCGCCGACCTCTAGCGGTGTACCCGGCGCTTTCTACGGAACGGGCCGCTCCCCGGCGCCTGTTTCACCTTGCTCCCGATGGGGTTTGCCTGGCCAGCGACATTGCTGCCGCCGCCGGTGCGCTTTTACCGCACCTTTTCACCCGCGCGCCTCGCGACGCAATCTGCTCTCTGTTGCACTTGCCGTCAGGTTACCCTGCCCGGCCGTTAGCCGGCATCGTCGCCCTGTGGAGTGCGGACTTTCCTCGACGGGCGCATGACCCGCCGCGATCCCCTCGGTCAACCCGGATGACTTATTATAGCGCAAAGCCTGCGCCGCTTGGCCAATGACATTTGATCGCGGACATTTCCCAGATCTGCCGTGCTTGTCAGCAACATGAAACTGGCTTAAGCTACTCGGAGTAGCCCATCACGAGAAGGCGCAGATGACCGCAGAAAGCATTGCAGTCAGACCGGCGCGGCGCAAACGTTCGCGCTGGCGCAGTCCCATTTCGCTGAACACGATTTCGACGCTGATCGTCGTCAGCGTCCTGTTGCTGATGCCGCTGCTGGCGACCGAGATCGCAGGCTGGCCCATAGACCTCGACATTGTGCTGCCGGTCACGCTGCTCAGCGTCTTCCTGGGCCTTGTCCTGGCGCGCAGCCGCTTCGGCGAAATCACCGCGCTGATTGTCGGCCTGCTCTACGGCGCGGGCGCGGTGTTGATCGCAGCGGCCTTGAATCAGAATCTGCCCTTTCGCGATGGCATGGTTGCCGTCGCAACCCGCAGTTACGAGTGGGGGGTGGACCTTGTCAGCGGCGGCATAAACACCGATCCGCTGGTGCTGACCCTGCTGGTCGGCATCTTGTTCTGGTTCCTGGCATACAACGCCAATTGGCATATCTTTCGACTGGATCGCGTCTGG
>CAZWCV010000157.1:0-8368 GCA_964632725.1 uncultured Anaerolineaceae bacterium | reverse complement strand
ACGCTCTTGCCGGCTTCGGCGGCGGCGTTGACGTGCTGGGCATGTTTGTTGGTCGGGCTGGTGACGAAGACGGCGTCGATGTCGTGGCGGGCCAGCATCTCGTCCAGATCGGGCATCCAGTCCAGGCCGAACTCTCTTGCCTGCCGCTGGCCGCGCTCGTGGTCGTCATCCCAGGCGGCAACCACATCAGCGTCGGCGAAATCGGCGATGACGCGGCAATAAGCGCTGACGTGGCCGTGCGCGAAGCTGATGACGCCGAGGCGTAAAGTGTCGGTCATTATGTCTATCCTTCCGTTATGAAATTACTGCCAAACCAAGCAGGCGTGTGTATGTCATGCAAATGCTTACCACCGAGAACACAGAGGATACACAGAGGGCGCCGAGTAAAGCAATGAGGCGATTGTATGCCAGCGAGAGTGTTTTATTTGTTGGATAGCCGCCTATTTTACGGCAGTATCGAGACAGAACAAAATCCTCTGTGCCCTCGGTGTACCCTCATTTTCCTCTGTGGTGAAGGTAAAGCTACTTGAGACGAGAGTTGCATGACTTACTTGGTATTGCTTAGTTCTACACGTCGTTAAGCGGCTGATGGAAATAAAAGCACAAACCGTCAGGCGCGACGACAAAAAAGACCTGGAACTTTCGTCCGTCGCGCTCGTCGACGCGCCAGTTGCCGGTTTCGATGCCCTTGGCTTCCAATTCAGCGCGGGCGCGTTGGATATCGGAGACCAGGATGGCCGCGCCGTCTTGCGTGGCGTCGCCGCCGTTGACCGCGAACCCGATGCGCACATCGTCTCGCTCCATAATCACCGAAGGCAGCGGCGTCTCACGCCTTTCGATCTCCTTGAGACCGAAGGCGTGGCTATACCATTTCACGGTCTGTGGAATGTCCTCGACTGGCAAGGCGAGCACATCGTCAGCGAAGGGATAGGCCGCCACGTAGAGGTTATCTGGTGTCATCGCTCTTTTCTCTCCGTACGCTTTTCGCCCTATTCGGCGATGAAGTCGCTGACATCGACATCGACTATGATATCGTCGCCGTCGACGATGATGGGGTAGGTCTTGACGCGCATGTCGGGATCGACCAGGCACTCGCCGGTAGCGATATCGAATTGCCAGGCGTGCCAGGGGCAGCGGATGATCTCGCCCTCGCGCTCGTAGCCGACGAAGCCGTCGGTCAGCGAGGGCGGCGCGTCTGTGCGGCTGCGCCCGGCCACTTCGCCGGTGCAGAGCGGTCCGCGTTTATGCGGGCAGATATTGCGCAGGGCGAAGAAATTGCCGTTCACGTTGAAGATGCCGATGCCGGCGCGCCCGCGAAAAGGCACGATGATTTTGCGCCCGCCGGCCGGGATTTCAGCCGCCTTGCCGACCACGATGCCGGTCACGCCACGACCGCCTCGATCATCTCGTCGCTGATGCGCAGCAAGTCCAGCGCGTTCTCGGCGAAGATGCGCCGGTGCATGCGCTCGTCCAGCCGGGGCAGCACAGTCACCGGGTCGTTCCAGTCAAAATGCGGGAAGTCAGTGCAGAAGATCAGCGTCTCGTCGGCGTGCAACATCTCGAGCATCTGATAGACCTGTTCGGTTTGCGGCGGCTCGTGCATGGGCTGGGAGCCGATGCGGATATGCTCGCGGAAGTATTCGCTGGGCAAGCGCTTGAGCCAGGGCGTCTGATCGCCGATGGCTTTCCAGTCGGCGTCCATATGCCACATCAGCGGCACGGCCCACATCTGCTGCACTTCGATCAGCGCGACTTTGAAGTTGGGGAACTTCTCGAAAACGCCCTCCACAATCAGCGAGGCGGCCTGGGCGCTGGCCACGCTGGGGCGGGTCATGCGATGTTCCATGTAATAGCTGGGGACGCCGACCGGCTTGGGCGTCGAACCCGGGCTGCCGCCGCCGATATGCGAGACAACGGGCAAGTCGTGCTCGGCGCAAGCTTCCCAGATGGGATGGTACCTGCGCTTGCCGAACAAGTCGGGCGTCTGCATCGGCATCATAACGGCGACCGTGTCCTTGCGCGGCGCCAGGCGGTGGATCTCCTTGACCGCCAGCGCCGGGTCGTTGGGCGCCACCAGGATGGCGTTGACCACGCGCGGGTCTTTGTCCAGCCAGTGCTCGATGGTCCAGTCGTTGAATGCGGTGCAGAGCGCGGCCGCCCAATCGGGATCGGGCAAGCCGGCCACCGCCAGGAAAACCGGCGGACCGGTCAGCAGCGCGAAGTCGAGATTCCAGCGGTCGAGCAATTCTTTCTGCGTGAATTCGAGCGAGAAGTTGAAGTCGCGCTCTTGCAGCGCCGGGTCTTTGATATCAGGGCGGGTGCGGCGGAAGGGGGTGTTGGCGTAACCGGCGCCGGGCAGGTGCAGTCCCTGATCCAGCAGGTGCTCCTGATAAAACTTGGGCAAGTAGGGCAGCAGTTGATGCGGGTCATGGAAGTTGTGATGGACATCGCAATCGACCAATTTGACGCGGTCGGCGGGCTTGCCGGCCCAGCCGGGCGCGGCGATGGGGGCTGCGCCTTTTTTGCCGATGTGGATTTGCTCGAGTCTGTCTGGTGTTTGCGCCATTTGTCTTCCCATCCCCGGCCCCGGCTCCCAAGAAGAGTCGAGGAGCAGACAATTTCCATCAAGCGTAATATCGCCGCCAACTTACACTATCTATTTTCGGTGATTTTCGGGCGACCTGATAGGTCGCCCCTACATTTTCGTCATAGATGAACCGTGTAGGGGTCAGCTATTAGCTGACCCGCCGCTATCATACCGTAATACTTCAAACATGTCCGCTACTCAGCCCAAGATGAGGGGAGTAGGGTTACAGATTTGGCTTATTCCGCCGCCGCGTCCAGCGCGGCCCGCTGCTCGGCGATGCGCTCGGGCGTGCATTCCAGCTCGTCCAGGAAGGCGCGGTCTCGCTCCTGGCGCGCTTCCAATGGCTCCGGCCCGCCATAAAAGGCTTGTCCAATCCCGGCCTGGGCCGCCGGACTGATCGGCAAAATCGACGGCAAGCCCGAGGCTTCATCCATGGTGAGGGTCATATCGGCCCGCTCGTGCAGGGCCTGGGAAAAGCTGAATTCCATCTGCCCGGCGGTATGCAGGTTGATGCCGACAAAGGTGTCGCCCGCGTGCGCGCTGATCGCGGTGGTGGCGGGGTCCAGCTCGCCCGCAAAATAGGCGGCCAGCATCACGCCGACGGTGTCTCCCGGCGCCAGGAGATCCGCGAAACCGGCGCCAACGGTTGCGCCCAAAACCAGGCCGTCCAGGCTGGCGAAGAAGACCGGCACGCCCTGGTCGTTGGCGACGCCGGAAATTAGCGGCAGCCCGGCCAGGTTCATGTAGTCCATCGGCAGCAGGATGGCTTCAACGCCCTTGCTGACCAGGCCGCCGGTCGCCAGCGCCAGATCCGCCAGCGAAGTGACGGCCGCTTGTTCGACGGTCAAGCCCAGCGCTGCGCCAAATTCCGCGATTTGTTCCGCGCCGTAAGCCCCGCTGGCGTCGCCGGCGTTATGTATCGTGCCGATGGTCTTGATATCGGGATTTTGCAGCGGCAGTATGCCTGCGACAGCTTCGTAATCGATCACCGATTGCGCGCCGCTGACATGGGCCGGTTTGATGCAAGGCGCGTCAGCGATGCCGGCCGTATACGGATTGTAGACATCGGCGAAAAATATCGCCGGCGGGTCGTCCATGTCGGCGGTGGCTTGCAGGGCGGTCAGCGTCATCGGCGCCGAGATCGTCACCAGCGCGTCGGGCTCGTGATCCAGCGCAAAGCCCACCAATTCGCGCAGACGGTCAAGCTCGAAGTTGGCTTCCAAACGGTTGAATGCTATGGGCGAATTATCCGATGAATCGATCATGACCTGCATTCGTTGCTCCGAGCGGTCCGCCGGATCGATGAAGCCATAAGACTCCAGCGCGTCCAGCATACCCGTCTGGATCGCATTGCTCGGCCCAAAGGGGTAGAAGCTTAATAGCCAGACGCTTGGCCTGTTGTCATCTGGCTGCGCCTGCGCCGGGAGCGCGAGTAATAGTAAAATCACCAATATGAGTCGAAGCTTTAACATCTCAACCTCCTTGTACAAGGTAGTATTCGCGGCGATAGGCCAAGGCGGACGCCGTCCATGGCGGCGGCAAATGCAAGCTACCGCACGGACAGATACAAATCCTGCTGTAATTGTATCAGAAACTATTGCTGTACGTGCGTGGGCCTCAGGTTTGGGGCTTCATCTCGCCCAGCGAGCGCTCGCCTTGCTGAATATAGCCCGCCACCGGGCTCTCGATGCGGCCGTAGGCGTTCCAGATCTTGAAGCCCAGCAGCGCCAGCAGATCGTCGTCCGCTTCGGCCACCACCTCGGGCGCGGCCGCCGTGGTGAAGTTGACCTGCGTGCGGAATTGCGGCGCGACAAATGTCGTCAGCACGCCCAGCCGCTGCTGGTCGCTGATATTGGCGCCGGTGCCGTGCCAGATGCGCCCGTCGAAGAGCATGGCGCTGCCGGCGACGCCTTCGGCCGGGATGCTGACGACGTCCTTGTCGCGCTCGGCATCGGGGCGGCGGCCGTAGAGGTGGCTGCGCGGCACGATGCGGGTGGCGCCGATATCTTCGGTGAAATCGTTGAGCATCCACATGACGTTGACGACCACCGGCGGCGCGATCATGGCCGGGTGGTCATCGACGCGGTTGGAGAGCTCGCGCGTCAGCGAGCCGGCCGGCACCGGATTGGGGTTGCGGTGGATCGGCTCGGGCATCCACCACTGGTCGGTGTGCAGGTTCATGGCGACGCCGCCCGGTTTGGCGATATTGGCGCCATAGCTGGAGAGCAGATAGTCGGCGCCCAGCACATGGCCGACGACCGCGCGCACGGTCGGCTGGGCCAGCAGCTCGCGCCAGATCCTCCCCTTGTTGATGAGCATCCAGACGCGCTGGTTGACGCCACCGGCCGCGGCGGAGAAGGCCTCGCGCCGAACGCGCCCTTCTTCGTCGGTGAATTGGCCCCACTGCTGTTTGGCGCCACCGTCTTCAAAGGCGTGGCCGCCCTCGAGTTCCGCCCGCGCCTGTTCCAGCAAGCGCTCTTTGGCGGTCGCCAGCTGCTCGGGCGTCATGGCGTCTTTGACCAGGCAGTAGCCGAAGTCGTCGATATTGGATTGCAGGGTGGCGATGTCGGTCGTTGGTTGAGGTAATTCGTCGTGCGTCCAGTCCAGCATGTGTGTCTCCGTCGGAGTGATAAGCGAATTCCTGGCTGCGACAAGGCGCCTAGACCTCGCGCAGCGCCTTTAGATAGAGAGATTACATAACAGCGCGCGGCGTTGCAAATAGTTATGCGACGTCTTAAAGGAGAAGCGTGTTGAGCTTGTGTAGAACATTCACGAGGAGAATCTCGGGCGCCTTGGCGATGAAGTCAATTGGACGGATTTCCCAATCGAGACTCTTGAGGTGATCCACCAACACAACGCCGTATACATCAGGATTTTGCGGCAAGGGCACTTCGAAAGGGTAGCCCTTTTGGCGACCCGTAATTGGACAAAATAGCGCCAATCCCGAGGCTTCATTAAACAGCTTTCGAGATAGAACCAGGGCCGGGCGTCTACCGGCTTGTTCGTGCCCCAATTGTGGATCAAAGTCTGTCCAGACTATATCGCCGCGATCCGGAATATATGTCACCACCAGATCTCTTTCCCAACCGGCGGACCGGTATCCCATTCCTCGTGTCGATTCTCAGGCGTGATCTGTGCGACCAATTCTTCAAGCGTATAGCGTGGTTCTTGCTGAGGAATGACGTGCAACTGCCCATCGACAGCGCGAAGTTCAACGCTTGTGCCGTAATCCAAGCCAAGGTCGAGTGCAAAGTCCTTTGGAATACGCAATGCGCGACTGTTTCCCCACTTCGAGACTTTAGCTAACATCGTTAGCCTCCCGTATATCCAATGTAGAGACAGTCTAGCGACTAACATAGTGATAAGTCAAGAGATTTGTCAGCTTATATGTCCTGTTCAATGTCAAGGCTTCGATTGAGCGGAGACGGCGAGCCTTCCATCGCCAATGTCTGGATACGGTCGCCTGCAATCACCAGACCTCGTTACCGACCGGAGGGCCCGTGTCCCATTCGCCTTCGTCAAAATCATCCGGCACACTCGCCAATAGCTCGTCAAGATCGTAGCGCTTCCTTTTTCGAGTGCGCTTGATTCGAATTTCGCCATCGACCAAGCGCATTTCCACAGCCTGCCCGATGTCAAGGCCGGCTTCCTCGGCGATTGCCTTCGGGATGCGCACTGCTCGGCTGTTGCCCCATTTTTGCACTTTGGTAAGCATCACACTGCCTGTATCTACTTTGTTGATACATCTTAGTGCGTACAACCAGGTTTGCGCAAGAAGTGCTTTTCCGAGTTGAGGCTCAGCACTACCAGACCTCTTGCCCGACAGGCGGACCGGTATCCCACTCCTCGTGCCGATTCTCAGAAGTGATCTGCGCCACCAATTCCTCAAGCGTGTAGCGCGGCTCTTTGAGCGGGACTATGTCCGTCTTCCAGGATAAGCTCGACCTTGCTGCCGAAGTCGATGCCCGACTCCATTGCCAGCTGCTTCGAAATCCGCAGCGCGCGGCTGTTTCCCCACTTGGAGACTTTAGCTAACAACGTCACCCGTCCGTATATCCAATGTAGAGTCAGCTCATTGGATTGACAAGGCGCAGTCAACTTGCCGTCACGATAGCGTCAAGCAATCATCCATCCCCTGTTGGCGGTGATTTCGCCAATTCGTAGCCTTCGGCGCCTCTCTGGGATACAATCGCGCGCATTGTATTTTTCAAGCGCAATTACGAGACCAGAAGCGAGTTGATATGACTACAAAGACTGCCTTGATCGGCGCGGGCGGCATGGCGCGCCATCACCTGCCCTTGATGATCGAAAGCGGCGCCGACATCCGCGTCATCTGCGAGCCTTCCGCCAACAACTATGAACTCGCGCTGGCCAGGCTCGAGGAGCTGGGCGCGCCGACCCCGCCAAACGAGCCCGAACTCGCGAATTTGCTGGGCAAGTACGCCGCTGAGCTGGACGCCGCTTTTATCATCACGCCGCACAATCTGCATCACGACCACGCCAGGATGTGCATGGAAGCCGGCCTGGATGTGCTGCTGGAAAAGCCGATGGTGATGAACGCCGCCGAAGCCCTTAGCCTGATGGAAACGCGCGACCGCACCGGCCGCCACCTTGTCGTGGCTTTTCAAGGCGGCTTGTCGCCACAGATCCGCCACGCCGCCGAGCTGATCGCGTCGGGCGAGCTGGGCGAATTGCAAACGGTGACGGGCATGGTCTGGCAGGGCTGGAAGGGCGCCACCAACGGCACCTGGCGGCAGGTCCCGCATATCGCCGGCGGCGGCTTCCTCTTCGATTCCGGCGCGCACATGCTGAATACGGTTTGCACGCTGGTTGGCGAGGACTTCGCGACCGTGGCCGCCTGGACGGACAATCGCGGTACCGACGTCGATATCAACGGCGTGGTCATGGGCCGGCTGCGTTCGGGCGCGCTGGTCACGCTCAATGGCTGCGGCGATTGCATCCCGGGCCTGGAGAACGAGGTATTCGTCAACCTGACCGGCGGCGTCATCCGCACCGGCATCTACGGCGAGCGCCTCTTCATCCGCCGCGCGGGCGAAAGCGAAGCCACAGAGGTCGACTTGCCCAGGATGCGCGGCGCCTGGCAGCAGTTCACGCAGGTGCGCGCCGGCGAGATCGAGAATCCCTGCCCGCCGGAAGTCGGCTTGCGCATGGCCCGGCTCTGGGACGCCATCGTCGAATCGGCTGGCGAAGACGGGCAGCCGGTGAAGTGCGCCTAGTCAAGACCGGCGCCTTGTTACGACTCGCAGCGGAGCCAGTGGCTCGCCCGCATTCTTACAATAGGCATTGCCTGTGACGCTGATTAGAATACGCCAAATTCGTTGAACAAGGAGAACAAGCATGAAGACTGCAACTGGCAATTTCCCGCTGGGCTGGCGGCGGCGCAACTTTGCCTGGGAGCAAGACCTCGACGGCATGATCGCCTGGGCGCTGGAAAACGAGCTGGAAGTCATCGACCTGGGGCGGGATGCCGATAGCATCACCAAGACGTTGGTGGACGCGGGCTTGCGCGTCGGCTCGGCTGACCTGGCCGTCTGGGGCGAGATGATGTCGCCCGACGCGGGTAAGCGCCGCGAGGCTGTGGCGCGCAACGCCGAATACATCCGCGACTGCGTGGCGGCCGGCGCCAGGACCTTCTTCATCTGTATGATCCCGGAAGACCCGGCGCGCGGCCGCGCCGAGAACTTCGGCTACATGGTCGATAGCTACAGCGCGCTGCGTTCAGCCTTTGAAGACAACGACGCCTATCTGGTGATCGAAGGC
>CAZWCV010000156.1:0-8401 GCA_964632725.1 uncultured Anaerolineaceae bacterium | reverse complement strand
ACCCGTGTCTCCACCTTGAAAGGGTGGCATCCTAGGCCGCTAGACGAAGGGGCCAGCTGACGACAGCTAGGCTACACCGAATCGCCGTCCCAGTCAAGCTTCGTTTGCGACACAGCTGTCATCCCTGCGCATGGCGCTGGAAAAACTTATCCGCCCGCTAGCCCGAGCCTTCACTGTAACTTGATCCGCGTTTGTGCCGGGCAGGGGGCTGCACCTCGTCCGCCGCCACCTCGCTGTAGAGCTCATCCCAGAGCGCATCCAGCAATTCCGGTTCAAACTCGGCAAAGTGGCAGACATCGCAGATATAGGCGCGCGTATTGGGAATGCAGAGCAGTTGGCCCTGGTAAATGTCGGCAAAGGTCGCGCCTTGTGGCGTACAGCGCCCAACGGTGCAGCGCGGGCAAGCATAGGCTCGAGTCTTGGCGTCCATCGCTACACCATCCTAATTCGGGATTATACCGATCGAATTGTAGGGCCAATAACGGAATATCACTTGCCCCACGATCTTTTGCAGCGGCACGGCGTTAAAGCGGCGCGAGTCACGGCTGTTATTGCGGTTGTCGCCCATGACAAAGTACTCCTCCGTTTCCAGCGTCCAGGACTCGTCGTTGCAGCGCTGGATGCGGCAGGCTTCCTTGATATAGGGCTCGTCCAAAGCTTCTCCGTCGATATGCACCCGCTGATCGCGGATTTCCACCGTTTCGCCCGGCAAGCCTATTACCCGCTTGATGAGCATGATGCCGCGTTCGGCTTCGCTCGGCACCAGAGAGTTGAAGACGATGATGTCTCCCCGATCCGGCTCACCCAACAGATAATGCACGCGGCTGACCACCAGACGGTCGCTCTGATAGAAAGTTGGCTCCATGCTATGCCCGTCCACCAGCGAGCGCGGTATAGCCAGGTCAAACAGCACGGTGACGGCAACGACGAATACAACCGTGCTGACAATCTCCAGCAAGAAGCCGGGCGTATCCAGCCGCGGCCTGGGCAATTCGTCGATATGGCTGCGGAACATTAACCCTCCTTCGTTGCCCCTGCGATTGAAGAACCAACTGGGTCAGCCTGCAAACTGCTGCACTGATTATAGGATTCCGCCACTATCGTCGCAATGCGAATTGCCGACATTCATCCGCCTCCCCTTGCCAAGACTGCGCCGCTCATTCGTCGAGGGCCGCTCCCGCCGGCGCGCGAGCGCTCTTGCCGGCCCGGGCGCGGAAGCTCAAACGAATTGGCGTGCCCTCAAAATCGTAAGCCTCGCGGAACTGGTTTTCCAGATAGCGCTTGTACGTGAAGTGCACCTGAGACGGATCATTCACATGGAAGAGAATCAGCGGCGGATCGGCGCGCACCTGCGACGCATAGAGGAACTTCAGCCTTTTCGTCCCCTTGCCGTGCGGCGGATGCTTGCTGACCGCTTCGCGCATAAGACGGTTCACGTCTGATGTCGGCATGCGGAAAAAGCGCGCCTCCCAAACACGATGCGCCACCTCCAGGACTTGATGTATGCGCTGCCCCTCCAGCGCGCTGATGAATATGATCGGCGCGTAGCGCACAAAATGCAGGCGGTCGCGGATATTTTCGCTGAATGCTTGCATGGTGAAGGCGTCTTTGTCGATATCGTCCCATTTATTGACGACAATCACCAGGCTCTTGAATTCGTCTATTATGTAACCGGCGATATGCTCATCTTGCTCGGTGACGCCCAGGTTGGCGTCGATCACCAGCAGCGCCACATCCGCCCGCCCGATGGCCTTCATGGCGCGGATCACGCTGAATCTCTCGACGCCTGCTTCGATGCGGCCGCGGCGGCGGATGCCGGCGGTGTCGATCAAGGTAACGCGCTCGCCGAACCAGCTGATATCAGTGTCGATAGCATCGCGCGTCGTGCCGGCGACCTCGCTCACGATGGCGCGGTCGCGGCCGATTAGCTTGTTCAAGAGGGTGCTCTTGCCCGCATTTGGCCGCCCGACGATCGCGATTTTCAGGTGGTCGTCTTCCTCGTCCCCGTCGAGGTCGGCTTCAGCGTCGCCAAAGGCCAGCACCAGTTCATCCAGCAGATCGCCAACGCCAAGCCCGTGAATCGCGCTGATGCCCACCACCGCGTTGAGGCCCAGGCTGTAGAAGTCGTAGGCATCGTTTGCGCGGGCGTGGTCGTCTATCTTGTTAGCCGCGACCAGCACCGGCTTGTCCGACCGACGCAAGATCTCGGCGATCGCTTCGTCGGCGGCGGTAACGCCAGACTGCGCGTCTACGACCTGAATAATCGCATCCGCGCCTGCAATCGCGATTAGCGCCTGCTCGATGATTTCGGCGACAAAGTCGGCGCTGCCTTCGGCCAATGGCGATTCGTCGCGCGCGCCCGCCGGCTGATAGATCTCTATCCCGCCGGTGTCAACCACCTGGAATGTTACGCCATTCCAGAAGGATTCGCCGTGCAAGCGATCGCGCGTTGTGCCAGGGATCTCATGCGTAACAGCCAGTCGCTCGCCAACCAGGCGGTTAAAGAGTGTACTCTTGCCGACATTGGGGCGGCCGACCAGGGCCACGATTTTCTTGGCGGACATTGCGCCTTGTTGCTCCGCTGCTGGTTCGTATTCCTCGGCAGTATTGTAGACGTCGGCAGCGGTTTTAGGTAGGCGGGGTCAGCCACTCAAAGACTAACTGATGGTCTAGTTGTCGGCGGAGGCGGCGCTTTCGTTCTCATCCGTCGCCTCCGGAGAAGTGATTTCCACATTGAGTTCGGCCGGCGACAGCGACACGTTGGCCTGGCTGAGATCCCCCTTGGTGATAGAAATCGCCGGCGACAGGTCGTAAACACCCGGCGCCAACCCATCCAGGTCGACCGCCAACAGAATATCTTCCAGCGAAAGGGCATCCACGTATACCACCGGACCAGTCACAATGGCCGTGGCCGTCTTGGGCACGATGGAGACTTCGTAGCCGTCGCCCAGCCCGATATGGCCCACCTCAATGCTGTCGATTTGGCGCGACACCACGATCGGTATGATCTCTATCGACACGGTAATATTGCTGTCCCCGCCCATGACAAAGAGCTCATCATCGGGCAATTGCACCGGCACGTTGGTGACGAAGCCCTCTTCCCGGCCCTCCAGACTGATCGGCGCCGTCAGCAGCGTATCGGAAATTTTCTCCAGCTGGTCAGGCGCGCCGCTGACAAACAGCGACTCCGGCTCGTAACTCTGGTTTTTCAATGTGAATCCGTCCGGCAAGGTGGAGAGCAAGACGTTGGGACGCACGGCGATCTGGCGAATGTCGTCGCGGCGTGAGATATTCACGGCTACCGAGGCGGTCTGCGGCGCCAGCTCGACGCCAATTATGCGATTGCCGTCAGCGTCGATGGCATGCAGGCGCAAATTGACTTCCAGCGGATTCCGGCTGGTTGACAAGTCCAGCTGTCCGCGAACGGCCACTACTTGCGATACAAGACTGGCGGCGCCGCTCACTCGCGCCTGGTCGATATCCGGCTGCGGCTCGTCATTTCTGAAGCCGATGGGGGGCGCCTCGACCAGGTCAACAAGAATGCCGATGTCGCGCGATTCTCTCGGCTCCAGTTCGATGCTGATTTGCGACGGCTCGACGCGCGACACCAAGCGGCTAAAGCTGTCGGTATCCGGCTTGACCACTTCTACAGCCAATG
The DNA here is from genome assembly GCA_964632725.1 of uncultured Anaerolineaceae bacterium. Taxonomy (GTDB): domain Bacteria; phylum Chloroflexota; class Anaerolineae; order Aggregatilineales; family Phototrophicaceae; genus UBA6055. The sequence continues at coordinate 4,743 of CAZWCV010000156.1, read as the reverse complement.
GCACCGAATGGGATCCCGGTCCCAAGCGCGACAGATCGGCCCGCACGATGATATCACTGGCCAACCGCGACGAGACTATCGTCTGCGAGCCCTGGATGGTCACATCCACGGACCGCGGCGCGCCATTTGTCATGACGCCCGTCGAACTGGGGACAAACTGAATTGATATATTATTGAAGCGGCGCTGTCTGATGGGGTCGGCCGAGGTCACGGCGATGTACCAGACGCCGGTCGCCAAGAGCGCTGATACCGCCAGCCAGAGCAGGTTCCCCGTCATCTCCGAACCCAGCAGCCGGCCTATCATGGCTGCGCCTGCTGCCTGCGGCGCGTCTGCATGCGCAGCCGCAAATCCGCCCACATTTCGCGCACGCGAGAGCGGAAAGATGTCCAGGACTCGTCGGTCGGCCCATAGTAGGCGTTCAGAATCAGACGCAATCGCTGCGAATCGAGGTCGAGAATCATGCGCCCGGCGTTGGTGACGGAGATTTTGCCCGTCTCCTCCGACACGATCACGCAGAGCGCGTCGCCAACCTCACTGATGCCGACCGCCGCCCGGTGCCTCGTGCCCAGGTTGGGATTGGGCAGGTTGCGGCTGGCGGTGATGGGCAGCACGCTGGAGGCCGACGCAATGCGCCCGTCGCGACTGACAATCACGGCGCCATCGTGGAGCTCTGTGCGCGGCCAAAACAGCGTGACCAGCAGGTCAGACGACACGATGCTGTCCAGGCTGATGCCCGTGCGAATGTACTCCTGCAAACTGCTGTTGCGCTGCAAGACGATAAGCGCGCCATGCCGCCGCGCCGAGAGTTTTTCCGAGGCGGCGCAGACCTCGTCGATGACCGAAACGCGCACTTCCTGCGGCGCTTGCCGCGACCCAATGATCAGGCCCCGGCCCAGGCGTTCCAGGGCGCGGCGGATTTCCGGCTGGAATATCACAGGAATGGCGATGGCCAGGGCAGTAAGACTGTTGGCGATCAGCCAGCTTAGGGCTTCCAGTCGCAGGACAGCCGCCACCGAAATCAGCCCAATCACCAGCAATGCGATGCCGCGAAACAGCGCGACCGCCTGCGTGCCGCGAAACATGAAGGTGATGCTGTAAAAGAGCAAGGTGACGAGACCTATATCAACAATGTCCGTCAGCTCAAGGCTCTGTAATATGAGAAGGATCTGTTCCACATCTGGTCTTTCGCTGCTCGCGGCGGCGCGACCGCAACCCGGCCCAGGCCAGGTTTAGCCAATCTTACTAACACGCCAGACAGGCTTTCGTTATGTCATTCTAACACCAATCCATGAGCCATACTGTACAAGGCAGCGGGAATTAGCCAAACGCCGCTCATGCGCCGAGTGTCGGCGGGCGGATTTGCGCCATTTTATGCCGGGCAACCGTCGCTTGCAGCGCGCGTAAATAGCAGACGCTAAGCCAGGATTCGCGCCAGAATCGCCTTCTGCGCGTGCAAGCGATTCTCAGCCTGTTCGAAAATTCTCGAGCGCGCGCCGTCCATGATGTCGTCCGTGATTTCATCGCCGCGATGCGCCGGCAGGCAATGCAGAACGATCGCCGAAGGCTTGGCGCGCCGCAACAGCTCCGCGTTCACTTGATAAGCGCTGAATTCCGCCGCGCGCTCGCCAGCTTCGGCTTCCTGTCCCATGCTGACCCAGGTGTCGGTGTACACGACGTCAGCGCCCGAGACTGCCGCTTGCGGATGCGTGTGCATCGCCAGATTCACGCTATTGCGGTCGGCTATAGCGCGCGCCTGTTCACGGATCGGCGCCTTCATCTCGTAACCTTCGGGCGTGGCGATGCTGAAGTCCAGGCCAAATTGGGCGCAGGCCAGGGCGATCGAAGCCGCCACATTGTTGCCGTCGCCAACAAATGCCAGCTTCAAGCCGGGCAGCCGGCCGAAGTGCTCGCGTATGGTGAGCATATCCGCCAGCGCCTGACAGGGATGGTAGTCGTCGCTCAAGCCATTGATGACGGGCGCGCGCGAGTATTCCGCCAGCTCGACCACGTCCTTGTGGTCGAATACGCGCGCCATGATGCCCTGCACATAACTGGACAGCACGCGGGCGACATCGGGCACGCTTTCGCGCACGCCCAGGCCGATTTCCTGCGGGCCCAGCATGATAGCATCGCCGCCCAGATGCTTCATCGCCATCTCGAAAGAAACGCGCGTGCGCAGGGACGGCTTTTGAAAGATCATGCCCAGCGTCTTGCCGCGCAGAATCGGCGCATTGCCGCCGTCGCGCCATTCAGCCTTGAGGCGCAGCGCAAGCTCAATGAGTTCGCGCAATTCGTCGCTGGAGCAGCTGGCCAGGTCAAGAAAATGTTTCACGTAAACACCAACTCGCTTTCCAACTCAGTTCAGGTTGCAACGGTCAGGCGGCGCGGGTCGCTGAATTGACCCGCGATCAGTCAATCTCTTCCATGTCGCGCCAGTTGCGGCCGTAGCTGGCGTTGGCGCGCAAGGGCACGCGCAGCGGTTTGCCGTCCGGCAAAGCCGACTCCATCGTCTCGACCACCAGTGCGGTGACAGCCTCAAGCTCGGTCGCTTTCACTTCCAATACCAGTTCGTCATGCACCTGCAGAATCATAGCGGCGTCGAAACTCGCGTCCGCGAGCCGCTGATCCAGGTTGATCATCGACTGCTTCAAAATGTCCGCGGCCGTGCCTTGAATCGGCATATTGATGGCCGCGCGCTCTTCGGCGGAGGTGCTGCGCCGGTTGCCCTTGGACTTGATCGCCGGGTAGATGCGCCGCCGGCCGTAAAGCGTCTCGGTATAGCCATGCCGCCAGACGTATTCCTTCGTGTTCTTGATGTACTGCTCAACACCGGGCATACGCTCGAAATAAGTGGCGATGAATTCCTCCGCCTCGGCCAGGGTCAAATCGCTGTCGCGCGCCAGCCGGAATGCCCCCATGCCGTACATCAAGCCGAAATTCACGCGTTTGGCGAAGTTGCGCTGTTCGTAGGTGACCGCTTTCGGGTCAATGCCATTGACCGTCGCCGCCGTGGCGCGGTGGATATCCAGCCCCTGATGAAATGCGCTGATCAAGGTCTCGTCCTGGCTGATATGCGCCATAACGCGCAACTCTATCTGACTGTAATCCACGGCCAGCAGCAGATAGCCCTCCGGCGCTACAAAGGCCCGCCGCACTTCGCGCCCCAATTCCGTGCGGATGGGGATGTTCTGCAAATTGGGGTTGCTGCTGCTGAAGCGGCCAGTCGCCGAACCTGTCTGATTGTAGCTGGTATGCAAGCGGCCGGTGCGCGAATTGACCAGCGTCGGCAAGGCGTCGACATAAGTGCTTTTCAGTTTGGACAACTCGCGGTATTGCACGATCATGTCCACAATCGGGTGCTGATCGCGCAGCGCGTCAAGCGTGGTGGCGTCTGTGGAGAAACCGAGCCTGGTCTTCTTAAGCCCGTCGGTCGGCAGCTCCAGCACCTCAAACAAGACGGTATTGAGCTGCTTGGGACTGCCGATGTTAAATGCGCCGATGTTGCCGGCCGCGTAGATCTCTTCTTTCAGGCCTTCAATGCTGGTGGCCAGGCGTTCGCTCATACCGCTAAGGAAGCCGACATCCAGCGTGACGCCTTTGTGTTGCATGGCGCTGACGATCGGAATCAGCGGCAGCTCGAGCCGGTCGTACAGGCCTGCAAGCGCCGAGTCGCCCAGTTCGCCCCGCAAGGGTTCAACCAGGCGGAATGTCATGGCCGCGTCGGCAGCGGCATAAGGCGCGGCGGCGTCAATCTCGACCATGTCCATGGAAATCTGACTTTTGCCTTTGCCCAGCAACTCCGATATATCGGTCATCTGAATGTCGAGAGTTTGGGCCACCAGGGCTTTAAGGCCGAGGAACTTGCTGATCGGGTTCTTGACCCATTCCGCCAACATGGTATCGAAGGCGATCGGCGCCACATTGATGCCGTAGCGCTGCATAATCATCAGGTCGTATACAGCGTTGTGCGCGGTCTTGGGGATGCTGGGGTCTTCGAGTGGGCCGCGCAGCGCATCAATCACCAAATCAAGCGGCAGCTGTTCGCCAACCGGCCCCGCGAACATGTCGTGCTGGCCCTCTCCGCTCAAGGCGCGGTGGCCGACCGGCAGGTAATAGCCGCGCTCTTCATCCACCGCCAGCGAGATGCCGACCAGCTCCGCCGACATTTGGTCGACGCTGGTGGTTTCGGTGTCAAAAGCGATCATCTCGGCGCCGTTGAGCGCGTCAAGCAACTGCGACAACTGCGCCTCGTCGCGGACAATCACGGTCTCAACGACCTCATGTGCCTGCACGATATTCGATTCGAAGTCCTCGCCGTGCAGTTCGCCGTATACACGGTGCAGCCGCTCGCGCATCGTGCGGAACTCCAACGCCGAGAAGAGTTCGTCCACCAGCGCCAACTCAAAGTCCTGGGCGACGCAGCTGTCCAGGTCGAGCTTGATGGGCAGGTCAGTCAAAATCGTCGCCAGTTTTTGACTGAGGTAAGCCATATCCTTTTCAGCAATCAGCCGGTTGCGGACGCGCGTGCCGATGTCGTCGAGATTTTCGTAGATAGTGTCCAGATTGCCGTACTCTTGCAGCAGCTTGGTGGCCGACTTCTCGCCGACGCCCTTTACGCCGGGGATATTGTCCGAGCTGTCGCCCATCAAGGCTTTGAGGTCAATCAATTGGTTCGGTTCAAGCCCGTCGTATTTGTCGCGAAAGGCCGCCTCGTCCATCACTACATCGGCGCCGCCCCGCTG
>CAZWCV010000155.1:0-8439 GCA_964632725.1 uncultured Anaerolineaceae bacterium | reverse complement strand
GGGTAGAAAAGGCGCATTGGTAGGGCCCAGTACCAGACAAGCCAAGTAGGGGCGACTTATGCGGTAGCTAACTATATCAACAGGCCCAGCGCCACAAACACCAGCCCCAGCAGCACAAAGATATAGGCCGAGCGCTGCGTCTTTGCGTCCCAGGCCTCGCTGCGCTCGGGATTGTCTTTGCGCCAGCGCGGCTCCAGCGAATACAGCCGCCAGACGACATCGCGCCGAAATACGCATAGCCCGGCCAGCAGCCAAAACGCCAACCCGCCCAGTATCAGAATCCAATCGCCCATGCAAATGCCTCGACTGTGTTTGGGCGAGACACGGTCTCGCCCCTACAAATCCGCGGTCAGTTTGGCTGCAAGATGATCTTGGCGTCTTCGCGGCTCTCGAGGCGCTTGAAAGCCGCGATGGCGTCATCCAGCGGCAAGCGCGCGCTGACCATCTTGCGCATGTCGATGCGGCCGGCGGCCATCATGCTGATCACGTGCTGGAAGGGTCCGCCAGCGTGGCCCAGCGAGCCGGCGTACTGCACGCCCATGCGCTTGTAAGCCACGATGGGCACGGTGGGGTTGGCCTCGCCCATGCCGATGTCGATGATGGACGAGTTCACCGCCAGGCAGCGGTCGAGCCGCTCGATGGTTTGGTCGGCGAAACCGGCGCATTCCACCACGTAATCGACGCCGCGCCCCAGGGTCTGCTCCATGATGACTTCGTCCAGGTCGATGTCGATGGGATCGAAAGCGGCGGACGCGCCCATCTTCATGGCGGTGGCGCGCCTGCTTTCCGAGGGATCAAAGGCGATGACTTGCCCGGCGCCGGCGGCGATGACCAGCGCCTGGGCGGCCAGGCCTATGGGTCCCGCGCCGAAGATCACGACATTATTGCCCGGCTGCCAGTTATACAGGCGGTTGAACAAGCCTTGGTAGGAGACGCCGGTCGGCTCGACCATGGCGCCCATGACCAGGGCTTCTTCTTCGCCGTAGCGCTCGGCGATATCGTCCAGTTTCCAGCAGTACTTGGCGCGGACGGGCAGGTACTGCGCCATGGCGCCGGGAATGGTGAAGCCGGTCTCCTCGATATCGAGGCAATGGTTGACGAAGCCCTTGCGGCAAGCCAGGCATTCGCCGCACCACTGGATCTCTTCGACGGCGACCAAGTCGCCGACTTCGAGGCCTTTCACCTCCTTGCCGACTTCGACGATGCGCCCGGCGTATTCATGGCCGATGATGTTCGGTGTATGCACCAGGCCGGGATAGACCATGTAGCCGTCTTCACCGGCTTCGTACATGTGCATGTCCGAGCCGCAGATGCCCACAGCCGCGACGGCCAGCAGCGCCTGATCCGGCTTCAGCTCCGGGTCGGGTACATCGCCCAGCGTGAGCGTCGGACCCTTCCAGGTCATATTGGCGTTGCGCGGGCGGCGCAGCTCGCGCTCGCTCTCGGTCATGTCGTAGCCGGGCTTGGGCGCCCATTCGGCTGTCAGTGTCAGTGCTTTCATGCTCAGTTACCTTCGCGCTTGAATTGTCTAGTCGTGGGGTCGGTGGAAATCGTCCCATTGCCCTTTGAAGTCGCGCAGGCCATCCAGAACGCGATAGGTCGCGCGTCCCAGCGCTTTGCTGGTCTTGTCGTTGCTGGTGACGATGCGGAAGGGAATGCGAATATGCCGATAGCGGTCCAGCACCAGCGGGTCGGTTGGGACTGGTACAATCAGCGTCCGGTCGACGCCGAATATATCAGCGAAGTGATAGGCGAATTGCAAGCGGCTGACCGCTTCGCTGCCCCAGCAGTGGAAGATGCCATTTTCATCGTGCGCGGCCAGGCGCAGCAGCATCTCGGCGCCATCGGAGGCCAGGGTTGGATGCGCGACTTCATTGACCTTGGGACCGGTCCAGATCTCAGCAATCAAGCCCTGCGACAGCTGGTCAATGACGTAATTGCCCAAATCGAAGCCGACATCATTGCCTTTGCGCAGCAGCGACGGCGTGCTGTAATTGATGCCGTAGACGCCGGCCAAACGGCCGATGCCATAACTCAAGCCATGCACGCCCATGATGTCGCGCTCGCAGACCGCCTTCATGAAGCCGTAATAGAGCACGGGCATGGGGGGAGAGTCTTCGTCAACCAGTGGCTGCTGCCCGTCGAAGACCCAGTCCGACGAGACGAAGACGTAACGCGCGCCAGCCTCGGCGCAGCTGCGCGCGAAAGCCAGATTGCCGTCGACGGTCGCGTGCCAGACCGCCGCGCGATTGGCGTCCATATAAGGGTGGTCGAGGATGGCGGCGCAATGAATCACGACATCGGGTCGATAGCGCAGAATCGACGCCCGCACGGCCGCGGCATCGGCCATATCCAGCGGGTCGAGCGTATAGTCGACCTCCCACTCCGGCTCGGGACCGTACTGCGAGGCGATAATCTCGATGTCGCCGCGCTCCCGCGCCAGGCGGATGATATTGCTGCCGACCAGTCCGGTGCCGCCGGTGATGTAGAGTCGCATCGTCGTCCTTCCGCAAGTTGGAATCTCTAGCCATGACGCGCGTTGCAGCCAGCGAGCTTAACATATATGATTGTTTCCGCCTTGTCAATCAATCGCGGCCGCAGCCGATAGCCACTCTTGAAGGAGGCGCTAATGCTCGCAGGCATCGCCCCAATTCTATTCACGCCCTTTGACGAAAACGGCGACATCGACGCCGACGGTTTGCGCAATATCGTCCGCTTTGAGGTCGAGGGCGGCGTGCACGCGATCGGCATCAACGGTTTCGCCAGCGAAGCCTACAAAATGACCGACGGCGAGCGCCTGGAAAATGTCGCGATTATCGCCGGCGAGCTGGCCGGTGCGCTGCCGCTAATCATCGGCATCGCGCCGACAAGCCTGGAAGCGGCTGTCAAGCAAGCGCGCGAGTTGGCGCCCTTTCGGCCCGCCGCCCTGATGACACTGCCGCCAGCGACCATGGATAATGGCGCGCGCGCCCTCGTCGACTTCTACATCGAATTTGGCCGCGCCAGCGATGCGCCCATCATCATCCAGCAGGCGCCGCACATCCCCATGTACCGCCATACCGAGCTGTCCGCGGCAGCCCTGGCCGAGATTGCTGATCGAGCGCCGTCTGTGAAGTATTTCAAGATTGAAGGGCCCGGCTCGGCGGCCAGGATGAAAGCGCTGGCGCCCCTGCTCGACAGCGAGACACTTATGTTCGGCGGGGGCGGCGGCATCAGCGCGCTTGACGAGCTGCGCAGCGGCGCCGGCGGCCTAATCCCGGGCGTCGGCTTCAACGAGATTTTCCTGGCCGCCTGGGACAAGTGGACGAGCGGCGATGCGGACGCGGTAGCCGAAATCATCAGCCGCGGCGACGCATTGATCAAAGCGGTTTCCGGCAGCGGCCACGAATACTCGCTGCACATGCGCAAGCAGCTGATGAAGCGCTACGGCGCTATTAACTGCGCGCAGGTGCGCCGCCCGACCCCGCCCCTCAACGAATGTGATTTGCCCGCTTTCTTTGCTATAGTTGACGGGCTCGATTTGAGAGTCTCACAGAGAAATTGAGAGGTAATCCATGCAACTGACTGGCCATAACTTTATCGCCGGCGCAACCTCCGCGGAGGGCGCCGACACCTTTTTCAGCGTCGATCCGCGTAACAAGACCCGTGGCGAACTGCCGTTCCACAACGCCACGCGCGGCGAGGTCAATCGCGCTGTCGCCGCCGCCGTCGCCGCCTTCGACGAGATGCGCCGCTATCCCCCGAGCAAGATCGCCGGCTTCCTCGACGAAGTCGCCGCGCAGATCGAAGCGCTGGGCGATGACCTGCTGCATACGGCCGACCGCGAGACCGGGCTGGGCTTGCCGCGCTTGACCGGAGAACGCGGACGCACCACCGGCCAAATCCGCTCATTCGCGGCGCTGTTGCGCGACGGCGCTTACCTGCGCGCCATTATCAACAGCGAGGCGCCGGGCCAGCCCGCCATCAAGCAGATGCAATTCCCGCTGGGGCCGGTGGCGATTTTCGCCGCCAGCAATTTCCCCTTCGCATTCGCCGTCGCCGGTGGCGACAGCGCTTCGGCCCTGGCGGCCGGCTGCCCCATCGTCGTCAAGGCGCACCCGGGCCATCCCGCCACCTCGGAAATGTTCGCTCAGGCCATCACCGCAGCCGTCGTCAAGCAGGGCTTTCCAGCCGGAACCTTCTCCATGCTGCAAGGCAGCGGCATTGACGTCGGGCAGTGGCTGGTCGAGCACGATGGCATAGAAGCGGTCGGCTTCACCGGCAGCCTGCGCGGCGGCCGCGCCATCCACGACATCGCCGCTCGCCGCCCCCGTCCCATCCCGGTCTACGCCGAGATGGGCAGCGTCAATCCGGTGGTCATCACCCCAGCGGCCCTGGCCGCGCGCGCGGACGAAATCGCCGAGGGGCTGGTCGGCTCAGTGACCATGGGCGCGGGGCAATTTTGCACCAATCCCGGTTTGATCCTGCTGGAAGACAGCGGGCCAGCGCGCGACTTCATCGCTGCCGTGACCGAACAGATGGACGCGGCGCCCGCCGGCGTCTTGCTCAACGAGGCGATCGCGAGCGGCTTGGATAGCGCCGTCAGCCAAACAGCCGCCAACGCGCAAATCGAGGTCTTGACCGGCGGGGACGCCAGCGCCGACGGCGACGCCTTCTGTTATACCAACACCGTCATGCAGACCAGCGCCGCCGCCATCCGCGCTGACGACCGCCTGCAAATCGAGCACTTCGGGCCGGTCACGCTATTCGTGCTCTGCGACGACCGCGACGACCTGCGCGCGACGGTCGACGCCCTGGAGGGCAACCTGACCACCACCGTACACGCCGAAGACAGCGAGCTGGAAGCCATCGGCGAGCTGCTGCATCAACTGCGCGAGAAAGCCGGCCGCGTGATCTGGAACGGCTTTCCCACCGGCGTCGCTGTCGTGCATGCCATGCAGCACGGCGGGCCTTACCCCGCCACCACCGCGCCGGGCACGACTTCCGTCGGCATGAACGCGATTTACCGCTTTATGCGCCCCATCTCCTTCCAGAATGTGCCGGACGCGCTGCTGCCGCCGGCGCTGCAAGACGCCAACCCGCTGGGGATTCTGCGCCTGGTGGATGATGTGTATACGGATGGGGTGGTGTAAAGCAGCGGCCGATAGTTCGCGGAGAACCGGTGTCTCAACTGCTATTCGCCCACAACATCAGCCTGGAAGAGTTTGCCGACCAGAATTACCGGGCGCTCTACACCACCAGACGCCGCGATTCCAATTTCGCAGCGGCTGTTCAGATCGACGACCGGGTTCACGCCTTCCGCGATCACCTGGGCATTGCGCCGCTCTATTATCGCTACAGCGACCCAGGCGTCCAGTTCTCCAATCAGCTGAGCGACCTGGTTCAACCCGCCGACACGCTGAATGCCGCTGGCGTATGTGCGCTGGTCAAGCTGGGCACACCGCGTCTGCTGCCGCTTTTTAACGAGATTCACATAGTACCGCCTGCGACTGTCGTAGAGATTAATCCCGCGCGCCGCAGCAGCAAAGCGATTTTCGCCTACTCTCTGCAGCCGCATACCATCTCCTGGAGGCGACCCTGGCGCGAGTTGGTTGAGGAATTCGAGCGCTTGATGACGCGGGCCATTGAGCTAACGCTAAAGAGTGATGAAGTCGGCTTGTATCTCAGCGGCGGCATCGACTCGGCCATGATCGGGATCATTCTCAAGGCGCTGGGTGCAACGGTTCGCGCTTATACCTCAGGACCTTGGGGCGAGAACAGCTCGGATATCGTCTACGCCAAACGCAATGCGGAGACTATCGGCGTCGACAGTCACGAGATTCATTATCTGCAGACCGATGATTATGAATCTGCTATGGCCGCCTTGCCACGAGCCTACGACATTCCGCACGGCACATCAACGGCGCTTGGCGTTATCAAGCTGCTGGAGAACACATCGGCCGGCGAACAAGACCAAATCTTTTTCGGGCAGAACTCCGACACTGTCATGGCCGCTATGCGCGGGCAGTACTTAAGCTATCTGTTGCATCCAATTCCGAGGCTGCTGCGCCGGCGGCTGCACTCCGCCTTCTCGCATAAGACAGCGAGCGAAGATTACGTCCAGCTGTCACGCAATTACGCCGGCGATCTCGGCGTGCTGGCTGTGCCCGAGATTCCGCAACGATTCACACGACTGCACAAGATCACCGCCACCGGCATGTATATTGGGCAGACTCCTCATGACAGCGAAGTTTATTCGCAGCCCTCGTTGGTGACGGGGCAACGCATCGACAGTCCTTATCACAACATGGACGTGGTTGAGTTCGCTATGGGCTTGCCGCTGTCAAAACGCCTGGCGCTGGATGAAAACCGACTGCCGATCCTGGAAAAACACCTCATCCAGAAGCTGGCTCTGCGTTACTTGCCGCGCGACGTCGTGTATCGCAAAAAAGCCTTTGTCGTGTCCTTTGAACGAGACGAGCGCACGCAAGCGCTATATAGCAGACTGCCCTCAGATATATGCGGCATCCGGCTCGAGCAGCCGCATGAGCGATTCGGCGCGGAGATGCTCCTGCGCTGGCTACAGTATTGCGGCCTCCCCGCGCCAGAATGACCCGATAACTAAAGCAGCCCCACCGCTTGGTGAGGCTGTTAGTTTCTCTCCGCAAACTACCGACCACTATTCCTCTGGCGCAGGCGCTTCTGAATAGCCCATCCGTCCGCGCATCCAAGCGAGCGATTCGCGTATTGAAGCAACTTCGTCGCGAAGCGAAGTCACATCCTTCCGCACCGAGTTGATCTCTGAGCGAAGCGAACCGATTTCCCGAGCAAGCCGGTTGATGTCGTTTCGCAACCACAGAAACACGCCGATGACCGTTCCAACCGTGATGATGAATTGCACGTTCTGGTCCAATGGATTAGTCCTTGCCCAAGCGCATGAACATAGCCTGATTTTACCCGGAGCGCAGCATTTCGTCAACGCTTGCGCGCTCGGGGATGCGCATCAATCCTCCAGCGTGCTCAAATCCCCCAGCGGCTGGCCCAGGGCCTGCGCCTTCAGCACGCGCCGCATGATCTTGCCGCTGCGCGTCTTGGGCAGGTTGTCCACAAATTCGATCTGCGCCGGCACGGCTATCGGACCCACCTCATGCCGCACGTGCGCCTTGAGCTCGGCTTCCAGCGCTTCCGAGCCGTCCACGCCTTCCACCAGGATGCAGTAAGCGAAAATCTTGTTGCCGCGCAAGTCGTCCGGTATGCCGATCACCGCTGACTCCGCCACCGCGCTGTGGCTGACCAGGCCCGACTCGACTTCGGCCGTGCCCAGGCGATAGCCGCTGACCTTGAGCACATCGTCGTTGCGGCCGATCACCCACAGGTAGCCGTCTTCATCCCGCCGCGCCGTATCGCCCGCCAGGTACCAGCCTTGATCGCGATACTTCTCCCAATACTGGCTGATGAAGCGCTCGTCATCGCCGTAAACCGTGCGGATCATGCTGGGCCAGGGCGACTTGATGACCAGATTGCCGTCTTCGTTGGCGGCGACCGGCACACCGTCGTCATCAACGATGTCGACCTCAATGCCCGGGAAGGGGCGGGTGGCGCTGCCCGGCTTCAAGCCCACCGAGGGCAGCGGCGTGATCATGAAGCCGCCGGTCTCGGTCTGCCACCAGGTGTCGATGATGGGGCACTGTTCCGCCCCGATGACGCGGTGATACCAGCGCCAGGCTTCCGGGTTGATGGGCTCGCCGACCGAGCCTAGCAAACGCAGGCTGCTCAAGTCATGCCGCGCGGGCCAGGCCTCGCCGAAGCGCATCAAGCCGCGGATGGCGGTGGGCGCTGTGTAAAGAATCGTCACGCCGTAATCGGCCACGATCTTCCACCAGCGGTCGGGGTAGGGGAAGGTGGGCGCGCCTTCGTAGATGATGCTGGTCGCGCCCAGAATCAGCGGCGCGTAGACGATATAACTGTGCCCGGTGATCCAGCCCGGGTCGGCCGCGCACCACCAGCGGTCTTCTTCTTTGATGTCGAAGGCCCATTCGAGCGTGGTCGCGGTATAGACCTGGTAGCCGCCGTGCGTATGCAGCACGCCTTTGGGTTTGCCGGTGGTGCCGCTGGTGTACAAGATGAAGAGCGGGTCTTCGGCGTCCATGACCTCGGTTTCGGCTTGAGTCGAGGCGATGGGCAGCGCCATCAAGTCGTGATACCAGTAGTCGCGGCCGGGCTCCATGGCGATGTCGTGACCGGTGCGCTTGACGACGATCACCGTCTCCACCACCGGCGAGCGCTGCACTGCCTCGTCCACCGTATCCTTGAGCGGCACAATCTTGCCGCGCAGCCAGGCGCCGTCGCAGGTGATGAGCACTTTGCTCTGCGCGTCCTCGATGCGGCTGGCCAGCGCTTGCTCCGAGAAGCCGCCATAGACCACGCTGTGGGGCGCGCCGACTTTGGCGCAAGCCAGCA
>CAZWCV010000154.1:0-8446 GCA_964632725.1 uncultured Anaerolineaceae bacterium | reverse complement strand
CCAGGATGTCGTTATCAGCGCCATCAGCAGCCAGCGCGACCTGGACGCCGATCCCCTGGTCGTAATCCTGGATCCGCAGGGTCAGCCCTTGACCGCCAACGATGACACCGGCGACTGGTGGGACAGCTATGTCCACTTCCGCGCGCCGGTCAGCGGCGAGTACGCGGTTGTGCTGACGCACGCCGGCGGCAGCACCGAGGGTCGCGTTGAAGTCAGTTTCGAAATCTCCGGCGTATTCACGCAAGGCAACGACAGCGCCCGCTTCAAAAGCGACGCCTACCGCGCCTTGATGTCCGGCGACTACGAAACCGCGCTGGAGAGCTTCCGCCGCGCGCTGAATCTCAACCGCAATGATGCCGAAGCGATGAATTGGCTGGGCGTTACCTATCGCTACATGGGCGAATACGATGCATCGATCATTCACATCGGTATGGCCTTGCGTCTGGATGAGAGATACACCCTGCCCTACCTGTCGCGCGGCATTACCTACGAAGAGATGGGCGAGCGCGAGCAGAGCGCCGCGGACTACTACCGTTACGCCATGCTCAACCGCAGCCGCACCCTCTTCCACGCTGAATTGCAAGGCGCCAGCACTTTCGAGCTGCCGATGCGCGAAGGCTGGGTCTACAGCATCCCCTTCGACGCCAAGCGCGGCCAAAAGCTGGACATTGATGTATCAACAGTCGCGCCCGGTTTCGTTGACCCGCTGATCATCCTGATCGGTCCCGAGGGTCAAGCGCTGGTCGGCGATGACGACATATCGCGCAGCGAATACGACGCCACCATCAGCGACTTCAAGCTGCCGGCTTCCGGCCAGTACACCCTGGTTGTCAGCCACGCCGAAGGCGGCGCCAACGGGACGCTCAACGTTGATGTCGATGTCACCAACCCGGCGCCAATGTCCATCCCCGACTTCGGTGGATGCCCCAGCAGCGGCGGCCACTAGATCCAAGACTCACCAGAAACTCAAGAGGGCAGGTCAAACGACTTGCCCTCTTTTGTTTTGGGGAGTTCGTACAGGCGAAGCCCCGCACAGTCTCGCGTTACCGTCAGCCGGGGCGCAGGTGTGGCATCAGATCCCGAGACCTACCCTGGCTCTGTTCTGTCTCGCAGTGTCAATCTGAATAGGCGATGGTGAACTTCTGGTTTGTGGCTAGGTCAGTTGCCTTCTGACTTTGTTTCTTCCAGTAATTTGACGAAATCAATCTGATTAATGGATGGCATCTGAAATGAAAACATGGTTTCGCCATCTCGATTCGTCACTGCAAAGTCTCCCATGTTGATGATGTCCATTCCAATCAATACATCACAACCCTTTAGAACACCTTCCGTCACTCTGATACCTGCGATTCCCACACTGTTGGGCAGTCCAAAATTTACAAAGTAAATGGGCACGTGGGAACTACCTTGTGCATGGAAAACCTTGGAAGTCCCCTCAGGTAGCAGTTCGAGTTTCGTAGCGACGTCCGCCGTTATTACACTTGCAGTTGCCCCCGTATCCCATAAGGCATCAAACTCCAACAATGGCGGCGCAGACGAATCGTCATGAGGCAACCACGCAGCAGACACATAGCACTTGGTTAGCAGCCTTTTACTTATTCCGCCATACCGCGTCGTGAAAGAGTGTATGCCCTGCATCATTCGAAAAATGCTACGCCAGGAGTGGATATAGTGACGTTAAGCGAATCCGGATCCTTCGTGATTTCTTGCATCAATACAGTGCCCTTCTCGTGAGCAACGTACACTGTGTTGGCAGCTTGCAAATAGTCATCGAATACGCCAAGCACCTCCCCGTCCTTTATGGCAACGAACTTGCCATCATTCTTTTCGGCCAATTCCTCGCGAATCTTCAGGTAATACTCGTACTCTTGCTTCAATGGTGTCGTCATCTCAAACAACCTTTCTCCCTCCTGCCTATATTGTACGACGATGATTTAGACCACCTATATCCAACATTATAGAATACGATGAAGAATATTGGGAAAATTGGTACATAACCACTCTGTTCTGCGCCTGAGCTAATTTATTGTCACGCCGCTACTGCCCGGTCACCGACCACACCTTGGTGAATATCCGCTTCAAGCGCGCCACATGCGCGGCCGGCAGCGGTGGCGCGTCAAACGACCGCAGATTCGCTTCCAGATGCGCGGGATTTCCCGTCCCCGACAGAATGACGTGCGCGCCCGCTTCCGCCAGACAGAAGCGGTAAGCGGCGTCGGGAATGCTGACCGCCGCGCCGTCTTCCAGCAGAAATCCCAGCGGACGCTCCAGATCAATATCGTCCGCGTCCAGTTCGCCGCTTTCAATCAGCGTTTGCAGCGTCGTCTTCAGCTTGTCGGGCTGGCTCAGGGCGCGGCGCACCGCGAACATAATCAGCACGCCGATGTCCCTTTCGATGGCGTCGCGCAGCACGGCCTCGCGCGCGCCTTGATTGAGCAGGTTGAAGCCGACCATGACGACATCGAACAGGCCGTCGGCCAGGGCGCGCCGCAGCATGGTATGGCGCAGGTCGTCATTCCAGTGCTCGGTAACGCCGAGGAAGCGGATCAATCCCTGCCGTTGCAGAGCTTGCATCTCGGGCAGGACCTCGTTGGCGTAATAGTCGTACTGCTCCGGCCGCAGACCGTGCAGGTGGTAGACATCTATATAGTCCGTGCGCAGCCGGCGTAAACTTTCGTGCAGGCCCGCGCGAAGCTGATCGGGCGTGATCTTCTCGTTGCGCAGGCGTTTCTTGCTGGAAATGAAAACCTGCCCGCGATCGCGCTGGGCGACGGCCTTGCCGACAATTTCCTCGGTGCCGTATGCTTCCGCGGTATCGATGAAATTGATGCCGGCGTCCAGGCCGCGCAGAACGAGATTCACGGACTCGGCTTCGCTGCGCATGCTGTCGCGCTGTCCCAGCCGGCTGGGTCCCCCCGCGCCGATGCCCATGGCCGAGACGCGTAATCCCGTGCGGCCCAATCTGCGATATTCCATTTTGTCTCCCGTAGGCTGCCTGGGTCATTGCGCTCTCATTCTGCCCCATGCCGCCGCTGAATGCGAGACCCGGCAACTGGGTGCATCGCCCCCATCCCCCGGCCCCTTCCCCCAAAATGAGGGAAGGGGAGAAAACCGCGAAAATACTCCGCTTAAGCCCCCTCCTTCTTTATGGGGGAGGGGGTTTGGGGGTGGGGGTAAAACGTAAGGCGCCTGGCCAGGGCGAAAACTGGTGAAAGCGATACTGTCCGCGCGCCCGACACCCGCCGCCTGATTTCTGCTATAATCCCAACTCTATCCGAGGGAGGGCGCGAACATGCCTGTCCATACCTTCTCAATCGTGGCGCATGACGCCGCCGAAGACGCCTGGGGCGTGGCTGTGTCCAGCAAGTTCCCGGCCGTGGGCGCGGTTGTGCCCTGGGCGCGCGCCGGCGCCGGCGCAGTGGCTACCCAGTCCTACGCCAAAATCGGCTTCGGGCCCGATGGCCTGGACCTGATGGCCGACGGCCGCAGCGCCGAGGAGGCGCTCAGCGCGCTGCTGGCGGACGACGCCGGGCGCGAAACCCGACAGGTGGCGCTGGTTGACAGCAGCGGCGGAGTGGCCGCCCACACCGGCGGCGACTGCCATGACTGGGCCGGGCACCTTACCGGCGCCGGATTCTCCGTGCAGGGCAATCTGCTGGCGGGCGAAGCGGTGGTCGAGGCCATGGCGGCCGGCTACACACAAGCCGAGGGTGAATTGGCCGACCGGCTGGTGGCGGCGCTGCGCGCGGGCGAATTCGCCGGCGGCGACAAGCGCGGCAAGCAGTCGGCTGCCGTGCTGGTGGTGCGGCCCGCGGGCGGCTACGGCGGCGACAACGACCGCTACCTCGACCTGCGCGTGGACGACGCCGACGAGCCGGTGCCGCGGCTGGCCGAGTTAGTGCGAATGCACCACCTTTACTTCCAGCCGGCCAAGGATGACGACATCTTGCGCATCGACCACGACATCGCCAGCGAATTGCAAGCCATTCTTATCAAGCAGGGTTATATGACCGGCGAGGTCAACGGCGACTGGGACGAGGTCTGTCAGCAGGTCTTCTTCATGCTGATCGGCAATGAAAACCTGGAGATGCGTTGGTCGCTGGAGCGGAATCGCTACTCCATCGACCGCGTCGTGCTGAGTTACTTGCGTGAGCGCTTTGGCTGATCGCGGCGAGCCGCGGCGACTGGCGGCGAGCGCGGCCATTATCCTGCTGGCGGGTCTGCTGCAATTCCACTTGCTGACGCGCGATTCGCGCTTCCATTCCGATGAAGCCTTCTTCATGACCTTTGCCCGCGGCGCCGCAGTCAAGGGCGACTGGCTGCTGTCCGGCTCGCTGGACAAACCGCCCCTGTCCATTTACCTCAGCGCCTTGAGTATGATGGCCGTCGGCGTGTCCGTTGACGGGACCGGCGTGTTGCAGTTGGACGTCTACGCCGGAGAATTTGCCGGGGCGCTGCCCAACGTCATGCTGGCTCTGCTGTTTACCGCGCTGATGATGCGCCTGGCCTGGCAGCGCTACCGCGACTGGACCAGCGCGCTTTTCGCCGGCCTGCTAAGCGCCACATCGCCCTGCCTGGCAAGTTACGGCGCGAGCGCCTTCACCGATATGAGCCTGCTATTTTTCGCGCTCGCCGCCTTCTATTTTGCGGGAAGCCGACGCTGCCCTTGGAAGTGGGCCGGCGCGGGCCTGGCCCTGGGCCTGGCCTTCTGGAGCAAGCAGCAGGCAATCTTCGTCGCCGCTTTACTGGCGCTTTTGCTCATCCGGGGCCGGACTGATTGGCGTGCCTGGCTGCGCTTTGCGTTGCCGCTGGGCGCGGCTTTGCTGGCGCTGCTGGCTTGGGATGCCGCTCGTCCCGAGGCCAGCATCTTTTTGCAAGCGGCGGTCAATAACGCGCCGGATCAGTTGCTGGCGCCGCCCGCCAGCTGGCCCCAGCGCCTGGCGCATCTGCTGGGCGCGAGCCTCTGGCTGCTGGGTCCGCCCGGCTTGTCCTTGCTATTGCTGGCTGGCGCAGCGCTCACGGCCTATAGACACGCCGACTTGCTGCGGTCTGACCGCGGCCTCGCAGCGGCGATCGGCGTATACCTCGTCATCCACCTTGTGTTCGGCTTCCGTCTGTACGACCGCTTTCTGCTGCTGCTGCTGCCGCTAATCATTCTGCCGGTCGCGCGCGGACTGGCGGCGCTCGGAGAAATACATGCCCGGCGCCGGCCGCGGCTGCTTGTAGTGGCCGCTGTTCTCTTGGGCGCGGCGGGAACCTTCAGCGGGCAGACGCCCCTCACTTCCGGTCGCGAGACTGTCGCCGGCATTGACGAGCTGGCGGATCATCTCAATAGCAAGCCGGTCGCGACTGTGATTTACGATCGCTGGCTGGGCTGGCAGCTGGACTATTACCTGGGCCCCTGGCATGACAAGCGGCGCGTCTATCATCCCGCGCCGGACGCGCTCGTGGCCGATGCCCTGTCGCTGGACGAGGTCGGCGCGCGCTACTTCGTATCGCCCCTCGGCCATCCCTATGAGCGCTGGGTCGACGCGCTGCACGACGCCGGCTTCGCGGTCGCGGTCGACTATCGCAGTGACCATTTCATCGCTTTCCGACTGCTCCCCCCAACCAATTAGCTTCCCCCATTGAAATAGGGAAGGGTAGCGCGATGATGAAATTGAGAATGAATGCGCAAAAAAGTACAAAATGAGCATCAAAATCCATCTACTCTCAGCGCGCTCCCCTTCTCCGATGATTCGGAGAGGGGGCCGGGGGGTGAGGTTGTAGTGGTCCCGAAAAACTGGACACCTAGCGGAGAGAGTATACTGGTGTTTCAGCATGAGGGGAGACCACGATGGGAAAGGCGCGTAAATTCAGTTCGGAGTTCAAGGCGCAGGTTGTGTTGGAGATCGTGTCAGGCCGGAAGAGCCTGGCGCAGTCGAGTCGCGAATATCAGATCAAGGACACGGTATTGTCTCGGTGGAAGGCGCAGTTCTTGGATGGCGCGCCGGGGATTTTCGAGGCGGGCCGTCCAGCTGAGGAGAAGCGGCTGCGAGAGCGCATCTCGGACTTGGAGCGATTGGCGGGCAAGCAAGCGCTGCAACTGGAAATTGCAAAAAAAGCCAGTCGCTACTTGAAGTCCCTACCGCC
The DNA here is from genome assembly GCA_964632725.1 of uncultured Anaerolineaceae bacterium. Taxonomy (GTDB): domain Bacteria; phylum Chloroflexota; class Anaerolineae; order Aggregatilineales; family Phototrophicaceae; genus UBA6055. Next base: position 2,314 of record CAZWCV010000154.1, on the reverse strand, counting down.
CGAAAGCGAGAGCTAGTGCAAGAGTTGAGCCAGGAGTATACGGTGACGGATTGTTGCGCAGTTCTGGATTTGGCTCGCAGCAGCTACTATCATCGCGGCCAGCAGCAGGACAGCGCTGCGCTGCGGGATGCGATAATGGAGATCGCCGGGGAGCATTCTACCTATGGCAGTCGCCGGGTGAAGGCGCAGCTGGAACGCGCGCCCTATCACATAGTCGTGGGCCGGCATCAGGTACGGCGGCTGATGCGCGAGATGGATTTACTCGTCAAGCGTAAGCGTCGCCGGACCTCAACGACAGCCAGCCAGCATGGTCTTCACCGATTCCCCAATCTGGTGAAGGGCGTCAAAGCGAACCGACCGGATCAGGTCTGGGTCGCCGACATCACGTATGTGCGTTTGCCTTCAGACGATGTCTACCTGGCTATCCTCATGGACCAGTTCAGCCGGTCGATTCGCGGCTGGAACCTGAGCTGGTCATTGGGTCAGGAATTGGCGCTCATACCCTTGCGACATGCCTTGAGCCGCTACCCGGCGCCGGAAATCCATCACTCCGACCAAGGCTCGCAATACGCCGCCAAAGCCTACGTCAAGCTCCTGCGCGATGCCGGCGCCCAGATCAGCATGGCCGCCATCGGCAAGCCGAGCGAAAACGGCTACGCAGAACGGGTGATTCGCACCATCAAGGAGGAGGAAGTGTACCTGAGCGAATACCACAGCATGGCAGATGCTCGCCAGCAAATCGGACACTTCATCGACGTAGTCTATCGATACAAGCGCATTCACAGCGCCCTAGACTACATGACACCGGCAGAACGTGAGGCGGAATGGAACGCATGTCCTCCCTGAGATTCTGCATTTTTGTGTCCAATATATCAGGACCACTACAGGTAGACCTGGCGCCCGGGGTGTTGGCCTTGCACTCCCCCTCTCTGACTCGTCGGATGCCCGCCATAGAGACGGCGGGACGGGGGCCGGGGGGTGGGGTTGGCTCCCCCCTAAAGATTAGGGGAGTATCCGCATTTTCTTGGCGTATACTTAAGTCAAGCGAGTTACGTGGAGCGATTGATGGGCTATTTGGCGCTTCTAATCCTGGCGATTATCTTTCGCGGCGCAATCTTCGCTGCGCTGGGCGCGATAGCCGCCATGATGGGCGCATTGATCTCCTTGCTAAGCGTGGGCTTTTGGGGTCTAGTAGTGCCAGTCCTTCTGTGCTTGATAGTCGCGGCTTTTGCCTAGAGGCGGGCGTATGGAATTCCTGCAAGATCCCAATGTCATTTACCTGCTGCTGATGGCCGGCTTGTGGATCAGCGCGATTGGCGCCTACATCCCGGGCACGGGCGTGGCCGAGATCGCCGGCGCCGGGCTGATCCTGGGCACGGTCTATCTGATGAGCCTGCTGGCCACCAACTGGCTGGCCGCCATCGCCCTGGTGGCGGGCGCATCGCTCTTCTTCCTGCTGCCCCTGCTCAAAGCCGAGTGGGAGAAATTCGCCATCGCCGGTTTGGCTGCGCAAGCGGCGGCCAGCCTGGTCTTGTTCGCCGACGGCGGCGTCTCGCCGATTCTGATCGCGCTGGGCGTGCTGGTGGCCTGGGTCTACCACCGGACGATTCTGCGCTCGGTACTGCAGCAGCAGCGCTCGCTGTCTTCGACGCAGAAGGACGAGTTTCTCGTCGGCGCGCGCGGGCGCGTCATGGCGACCATCGAAGATCGCGGCACGGTGCAAGTCAAAGGCGAGCTGTGGACGGCCCGCAGCCGCCGCCGCCTCGAGAGCGGCACGGAAATCGTCGTCACGCAGCAAGACGGCCTGGAGCTGCAGGTTGAAAAAGCAAAACGCGACGAGGCCAATTAGCCTCTCGACAAGCAATATTCCGCTGGAATAAAGGAGACAGATATGGGCAGCGATTTGGTAGAAGTACTGAGCGCAGGCGGGCAGGGCGTGATCATCGTCATCGTGATTCTCGCCATCGTGTCGCTTTTGCGCAATTCGATCCGCGCGGTCAAGGAATACGACCGGCTGGTCATCTTCTTCATCGGCAGGTTCAGCGGCGTGCGCGGCCCGGGCTTGACTTACGTCCTGCCCTTCGTCGAGCGGGCGCACAATGTAGACATGCGCCAGACCATCATCGACATACCCAAGCAAACCCCCATCACCAAGGACAACGCCTCTATCGGCATTGACTTTCTGGTCTACTACCGCATTACCGACCCGGAATTGTCAGTGACCAAGGTCGAGGATGTGGTCGAGGCGACGGGCAAGATCGCCACCACGACCTTGCGCGCCGTCATCGGCGATATCGTGCTGGACGATGTGCTT
>CAZWCV010000153.1:0-8457 GCA_964632725.1 uncultured Anaerolineaceae bacterium | reverse complement strand
CGCGGGCAAAACAACGTGCAGGGCTGCTCCGACAGCGGCGGCTTGCCCAATGTTTTCACCGCCTATCAGTCGGTCGCCGATGACGCGATCCGCAGCAAATTTGAAGCGACATGGAATACGCAGTTGAATCCGCAGCCGGGCTTGACCGTCACCGAGATGGTCGATGGCGCGCTGGCCGGGCAGATCAAAGCGATGATCGTCATGGGCGAGAATCCCATGATGAGCGAGCCCAATCTCTCCCATGCCCAGCACGCCCTGGAAGAACTCGACCTGCTGGTTTGCATCGACATCTTCATGAACGAAACCGGCGAAATGGCCGACGTGATTCTGCCGTCGGCGAGTTTCGCCGAGAAAGAGGGCACCTTCACCAACAGCGACCGGCGCGTGCAGCGCGTGCGGCAAGCGCTGCCAGCTGTCGGCGAGTCGCTGCCGGACTGGCAGATTATCTGCGACCTGGCGCGACGCATGGAAAACCGGCTGGGCATCGAGCATAGCGCCGGCTTTGACTATGCGGACGCCAAAGAAATCTGGGAGGAGATGCGCGGCCTCACGCCGGACTTCTACGGCATCACCTACGAGCGTCTTGAGCGGGAGGGCGGCGTGCATTGGCCCTGCCGGGCCGCCGACCATCCCGGCACGCCCTATCTCTTCGAAGACGAATTCCCGCGCGGCAAAGGCAAATTCTGGGAGCTGGAATACGGCACGGACAGTGAATTGCCCGATGAAGAATATCCCTACCATTTGACGACCGGGCGCGTGCTATTCCACTGGCACGGCGGCACGATGACCCGCAGCTCGCGCCTGGAAGAGGCCTTCCCCGTGCCCATCGTCGAAATGCACCCGGCCGACGCCGGCGCGCTAAACGTCGTCTCCGGCGATTGGCTGCGCATCACATCGCGGCGCGGCGCGGTCGAGTGTCAGGTGATGGTGACCGGGCGCTCGCCGGCCGGCACGCTGTTCTTGCCCTTCCACTTCGTCGAGGCGGCGGCCAACTTGCTGACGCTGGACAAGATCGACCCGCGGGCGAAAATCCCCGACTTCAAGATGGCGGCGGTCAAGCTGGAGAAGGTGGCGCGGGAAGCGAGCAGGCTGGAGGAGCAAGGCGCCATCAAAGACCCCTTGCGCTACGTGCATTAGCATGAGGCGGCGATATGGGCAGAAAGGAAATGACATGAGCGAGATGATACAGATCAAACTACCGGTAAAGGAGATCCGCGAGTATTGCGCGACGCAGCCTATAGAGCGCTTGTCTGAACTGCCGCCAGAGTATGCTGGCTGGCTGAGGCCCGATACTGAAATCGGCTTTGCAGTGGTTTATTTGCCAGGGGCAAAGATTACGCTGCTTGATATGGCCGGGCATGAAATTGACCTGGGAGAAATTATCGGCAAGGGCGTGAGCGTGGAAACTGCCAAGGGATTGCGCGACGGTTCCATGGAAAGATTCATCACAGGCGCAAGGCTCATTTATGAGAGAGAGACCCGCGACTAACGCGGATCAACTTGGGCGAATGCTTGAGGCGGCGCAAGAAGCCCGACATATCGTCGAAGGGCATACAGAACAGTCTTTCGCGGAAAACCGCGTTTTGCAACTTGCTTTGCAGAAGTTGATTCAGAACATCGGCGAAGCGGCAAGCCAACTGAGCAGTCAATTCAGGCGCGAACACGATCACATCCCTTGGTCTATGATGACCGGCATGCGGCATCGCCTGGTTCACGCCTTTCACGCTGTTGACAATGCCGTGGTCTGGGATACTGTGGCTATTGATATCCCAAGTCTCATTGCCGAACTGCAGCGAATACTTGACGATGATTAGCGCTGATACGAGTGATTGGAGAACCTGCAACCATGAGCGAGCCAGTCGCTATTGACCTGCCGATTGAAACGATTCGCGCCTACTGCGCGACGCAACCGATTCAGCGCTTGTCGCTCTTTGGCTCGGCCGCGCGGGACGAGTTGACGCCGGACAGCGACATCGACCTGTTGGTGGAATATATGCCCGACGCGCCCGTCGGTCTATTTGACATGGGTGGACATTTGATGGACTTCCAGGACATCGTCGGACGCAAAGTGGATCTGGTCACGCTGAAAGGTTTGTGCCCTTACATCCGCGACGAAGTGCTGGACGATGCGAGGCGCATTTATGACGTCAAGTAGCGGTGAAGACTCTCTACAGTAAAACGATCACGGGCCAATGTTGAATAGAAACTAAAGTTTGCAGTGATAGTCAGACTCTCCAAACTTGAGCGCGTATACTGCATCCAATACTTTTGAAATCGCGCTTAGACATGATATGATTGGGCTAAGAGGAGGTGAAAACGCGATGAGCAATAAGGTTTGCGTAGAACTTCCAGAAGACAAAATCCGCGAATATTGCGCCAGTCAACCGATTCGGCGGCTGTCCGTATTTGGCTCGGCCGCACGAAACGAGCTGACGCCGGAAAGCGACATTGACTTGCTTGTTGAGTATGAGCCGGACGCGCCCGTCGGCTTGTTTACCATGGCGCAACAGATGCGAGAATTTAGCGAAATATGCGGACGCGAAGTTGACCTCTGTACGCCAATGGGACTGAGCACATACATTCGTGACGAAGTTATAGCGAGCGCACAACTATTATATGCCAAAGAAGCGTGAGCGGGATCTATTGCATTTGCTTCATATGCGTGAGGCGGCGCAATTCGCGATAGAGTTTGTCAAAAAACGCAGACGGGCGGATCTTGACAGTGACCGTTTTTTTCAACTTGCCTTGGTCAAGGCAGTAGAACTTGTCGGAGAGTCTGCATACCAGCTGTCTGACCAGTTCAAGGAGCAGCATTCAGAGATTCCGTGGTTGGATATTATCGACATGCGCCATATTTTGGTACACAATTATTGGCGCGTCGAGATGGATACAGTTTGGGATACAGCCAAAAGCGACATTCCCACACTCCTCCCGCAACTTGATAAGCTCATCGAAATCGAAACCGAGTTGCGAGCGCGATGAACGGGGGCCATCGCGCCAAGTATCAGGCGGCTTTCTCCCTCGCCATCATCGCCGGCGGGCAGAGCCGGCGCATGGGCCGCGACAAAGCCTTCGTCGAGCTCGGCGGCAGCACCCTGATCGAGCGCGTCAGCCAGCGCAGCGCCGACCTGGGCCAGGCCGAGACCATCCTGATCACCAACAAGCCAGCCGACTACGCGCATCTGGGCTTGCCCATGTTCCGCGATGCGCTGCCGGGCAAGGGTTCACTGGGCGGGATTTACACGGCTCTGCTGCGAGCCGGGAGCTCCGCTGTGCTGGTCCTGGCTTGCGATATGCCCTTCGTCAACGCGGACTTGCTGCGTTTTATGATTGCCCAGCTGGACGCGGATGTCGACATCATCGTGCCGCGCGTCGCCGGCTATCCGCAGGCCCTGCACGCCATCTACCGCGTGACCTGCATTGAGCCCATCCGCGCGCAGCTCGAGGCGAATCGGCTGAAGATCATCCGCTTCTACGATCAGATGCGCGTGCGCTATCTGGATGAAGCCGATTACGCCGAGTTTGATGCGGACGGCAGCTCCTTTGCGAACCTGAATACGCCGTCGGAGCTGGAGCAAGCTCGGCAGCTTCTTCGCGATCAGCGCGGGGCGTAAGGGCGCGTCTCGTCCCAGTTGCGGGCGACGCCAATTCTTTTTGTTACAATGAAGTTATGAGCGAGATATTCGATCTGGACGCCGCCCTGGACGCCTACCGTGGACGCGGGCGTGAGGCGCTGCTGCCGGCCTTGTGGGATCTGCAGGGCGGGCTGGGCAGCATCAGCCCCGAAAATGTGCAGCGCCTGTCGCATATCCTGCGCGTGCCCGAAGCCGACATCTACGGCGTCATAGGCTTCTACACGCTCTTCCACGAAAAGGCCACCGGACGACGCATCGTTCGGGTCTGCGCTGACCCGACTTGCGCATTGGCGGGCGCGGATGAAGTGTTGCACGGGGTTTGCGCGCGGCTGGGAATCGCCGAAGGTGAAACCAGCGCCAACGGCGAATACACCGTCGAGCATTCGCCCTGCCTGGGACTGTGCGATTACGCGCCGGCGGCCCTGGTCAGCGCGCGCGGAGAGCCGGACCTGTCGCTGCCGCGTGTGACCGCCGAGGCGCTGCTGGGCGACTGGGACGGCGACTATTTCACACCGGCCGGCAACGCTGATTCCGTCATGCTGGACGCCTCGCTGGCGGACGCGCCGCAGACCCTGGCGCAGTATGGCGATTACGCGGCGCTGCGTAAAGCCCTCAGCCGAATGACGCCCGATGAAGCCATCGCCGAGGTGGAAGCGTCAGGGCTGATCGGGCGTGGCGGGGCGGCCTTCCCCACCGGGCTGAAATGGAAGTTCACGCGCGCGGCGCCGGGCGCGGTCAAATACGTCGTCTGCAACGCCGACGAAAGCGAACCGGGCACCTTCAAAGACCGCGTGTTGATGGAGCATCGTCCACATCTGCTGCTGGAGGGCATCGCGCTGGCGGCCTACGCTATCGGCGCGAGCAAAGCCTATATTTTTATCCGCGGCGAATACCCCAAGGCGACGGCGATCCTGAACCAGGCGATCCAACAGGCGGGGGCGGCAGCCCTTCTCGGCGACGATATCATGGGCAGCGGTTTCTCGCTCGATATCGAAATCCGCCGCGGCGCCGGCGCCTATATCTGCGGCGAGGAGACGGCGCTTTTTGAGGCGATCGAGGGCAAGCGCGGCTTCCCGCGTATCAAGCCGCCCTACCCCACCACCTACGGTCTGTTTGGGCAGCCGACTGCGGCCAACAATGTCGAGACGCTCTGCGCCGCCCCGCTCATCATCAACCGAGGCGCTGACTGGTTCCGCGGCATCGGCAGCGAGGGCAGCGCCGGACCCAAGCTGGTCTCGGTCAGTGGACACGTCTGCCAACCGGGTGTCTACGAAATCGCGCCGGGCATGAGCTTGCGGCATTTCCTTGATCAAGTCTGCGGCGGCGTCATCGGCGAGCTGCAAGCGGTCTTGATGGGTGGGGCGGCCGGTACTTTCCTGCTGCCGGACGAGATCGATGTCAAGCTGACATTCGAGGACCTGCGCGCGGCGGGCAGCACCTTCGGCTCGGGCGCGATCATGGTCTTCAATGAGACGGCCGACCTCGGCGATCTGCTCTTGCGGCTGGGGCGCTTCTTCCAGCATGAAAGTTGCGGCAAGTGCTTCCCCTGCCAGCTGGGCACGCAGCGGCAAGTGGAGATTCTGGAGCGCCTCGACGCGCCGCATGCGGGCGACCGCGAGCGCCTGCTGGATGTGGGCATGACCATGACCGAAGCCTCGCTCTGCGGCCTGGGGCATACCGCCGGCATCGCTGTCATGAGCGCGATTGAGAAGTTTCCGGAGTTGTTTCAGGCGAATGAGTAGGAGTCAGTAATGGCGTTTAGTCCTGAGCAAGAATATATCATCGTAACGGAAAACATCCACATAAAGCGTTTTCACGATTTCAGAGAGCAATACATTGTACGTCCGCCCTACCAAAGAAAAACAGTATGGGATGCAAAGACGAAGGACGACTTACTGGATAGTCTGTTCCGCCGCTACTACATCCCGAGTATAGTGCTTCGAGAAGTTAGGCTGAGCAAACAGGACTCTCGCAATGAGGTCATTGATGGACAGCAACGGATTAGCACTGTGCAGGAATTCTTTGAGAATAAGCTGAGGCTGCCGGAAACATTACGAGACGTTGATAGCCGTCTTCCCGGCAACCTCTACAAGGAACTTCATGCGGACATACGCGTATTTGTTGATTTCAATCTGCAGTTTAGCGCCGAGATAATCAAGAATATTGATGAACCGGACAACCACAGGCATTTGGAAATCGCATCGGACATCTTCTGGCGTTTACAGCAGGGCGAGGACCTAACCAAAATCGAAAAGGCGCACGCACGCCTCACCAGTCTGGCGCGCAATTTCCTTGTAAGGTATGCGAACGACTATGATTTCGATTTTCATACGTATCGTGACATCAATCCAAACCCAAATAGGCATAAGTTTCTAAAGTACTCATATAGGGGCGCTAACGATAGAATGCAGCATTTGGAATTGCTAGGGCGTTTCCTTTTGCTGGAACGCGCTGGAGGGCCTACCTCAATTCAAAACTGGAATATTGAAGCGCTCATCAGAGATACGGAAATGCGGGATGGAGGAATTGGCAATAATTCATTCAAGGACACGAAGGAAGCCGCAGCCGTCCTAAAAACACTGGACAAACTGCACGAGGCATATCTAGATCCTACACTCGATAATGAAAATGGCGGCGGTGTCCCAGTCTTCTATGCCAAGACCAGGTACTTCATATTTTCATGCTATCTTCTGCTCAGACGCCTGCTCAAGCACTATGTCTATTCGGATGAAGTTCGACTGTGTTTCCGCGAGTTCACTTATGCATTCTTCCACAGAATTAACCCGTTCAACCCAGACGATGATAACGCTCGCCGATTTGTTGAAAGCCGGCAACAGGACTCTGCTGCCGTTTCCGAGCGTGACCGAATAATTCGCTATGAATTCTTCAAATTTGCCAGAATGAAGGGACAGGACGTCCTCGTCGAAAAAGATAAGCAACGCGCTTTCAACGAAGACCAGCGCATCGGGATTTACCTCCGCGACCGTGGCATCTGCCAAATGTGCAAAGATGAAGACAAGCCAGAGAAAGAGTGGTCAGTCCCCTGGCATGAATTCGAAGCCGACCACATTACTCCCTATATTAACGGTGGTCCAACCGAAAATTGGAACGGCCAAGTCTTGTGCCGTACGCACAACCGAGCCAAAGGCGCGAGCTATGTCGGATGACAACATCACACTCCAAATCAACGGCGATGAGGTCAGCGTGCCGCGCGGAGCGACCCTCCTCGACGCCGCGCAGGCCGCCGGCATCGACATCCCGGTCATCTGCTATCACGAAGCCACCTCGCCCAACGGCCTCTGCCGCATCTGCGTCGTTGACGTCGACGGCGGGCGCGTCTTGCAGCCGGCTTGCGTGGCCGAATGCCAGGCCGATACACAAGTCGAAACGCGCAACGAGCGCGTCACCCGCAGCCGCCGCACCATCCTCGAGATGCTGAACGCCTCGGTCAATCTCGAGCAAGCGCCCGAGATTCAGGCGATGATGGCCGACTACGAAGCCGACCAGGCGCGCTTCCCCGAGGCGCGGCTGCGCGCAGCCGAGGTCATCGACGACAATCCCTTCTACGTGCGCGACTACGAGCAGTGCGTGCTTTGCTGGCGCTGCGTGCAGGTCTGCGCCGAAGACGCGCAATTTACCTTCGCGCTGACGCTGAAGAATCGCGGACATGACACCTCGGTGGCCACCGCCTTCGACATCGGCATGACCGAGTCGCCCTGCGTATTCTGCGGTCAATGCGTTGGCGTTTGCCCGACGGGCGCGCTCAAGCCGAAAGTCGAGTGGGGCATGGAGCAGGGCTGGGACGCGGATGAAATGCGCCGCAGCACCCGCCGTCCACGGAAGCGGCAAGATGGCGACTAAAGCCGAGGCGCTGGCTGGCGCGCTGCCCATCACCTATCAGCTGATCGAAGGCGACCAATCGCGGCGGGTCGCTGGCGGCGTCATAGACGAGGGCCTGCTGTCGATCTACGTCAACGGCGAGTCGCTGGCGACCATGATGTGCAGCCCGCTGCAATTGGAGGCGCTGACCGTCGGCTTCCTCTACAACGAAGGCCTGATCGACTCGGTCGCCGAGATCGGATTGCTGCAGTTGAATCAGACCCAGAGCGTCGCCGATGTGATTCTGACGCGCGACGACGTGCAGCTGCCGCGGCGCATGATCCTGACCACCGGCTGCGGCGGCGGCGTCACCGGGCAAATGCTCTCGGAGAGTTACCCGGCGCTGGAATCCGACTTCACGACGACGTCCGCCGTCATCAGCAGACTGATGCGCCAGCTGCAGGGCGCGGCGCGGCTCTACAATGCCGTGCGCGGCGTGCATACGGCTGTGCTGGGCGATGAAGCCGGCCTGCTGGTCAGCGCTGAAGACGTGGGCCGCCACAACGCCGTGGACAAAGTCGCGGGTCAGGCGCTGCTGGAGGGCATCAATACGCGCGACCGCATTCTGCTGACCAGCGGGCGCATCAGCTCGGAGATGTTGGGCAAGGCGCGGCGCATGGCGGCGCCGGTCGTAGCCAGCCGAACCGCCCCGACCAGCATCACGGTGGAGTTGGCGCAGGCCTGGAATATCTGCGTCATCGGCTATGTGCGGCAAGGCGGCATGCGCGTCTATACGCATAGCTGGCGGCTGGGCTTGGGCGGGTAAGACTTGCCACCGAGTAATCCTAGCGTAAGGCGAACAAGATCAAATGCCTGGAAGACAGCTGATTGCTTTCTCTGTGCTTCAGTAACGCCAGGCAAGAAGAGCGACGATTGATGGGACGTTGTTGGGGCGACCTAGCAGGTCGCCCGCTTTTCAGGTCGAGTAGTCGGGCGACTTAAT
>CAZWCV010000152.1:0-8558 GCA_964632725.1 uncultured Anaerolineaceae bacterium | reverse complement strand
GCCGGCCATCTCCCGCGCATTATTGACGATGTAGGCGGCATCTTCCAGTATCTCCTCAAAGACAATGGCGTCCGATGTCACCACCGGCGTGCCCGAGGCCATGGCTTCCAGCGCCATCAAGCCGAAGCCTTCGTAGAGGCTGGGGAAGACGAAGACATCGGCCAGGCGGTAGAGCGACGGCTTGTCAGCTTCGTCGACGAAACCGATCCAGCGCAGGTAGTCCTGGATGTTGAGTTGGCGGCTGTATTTGCGCAGATCGGGGAAGAGCCGGTCGTCATAGCGCGGTTCGCGCCCGGCGATGACCAGCGGAAAGGCATCGCCATCGGCCTCGCCCACGTAGGTATAGGCGAGCAAAAGTTTGTTGACCTGCTTGCGCCAGTCAAAGCCGCCGAGGTAGAGCGCGAATTGATCGGGCAGGTCGTATTTGCGGCGGACTTTTGCGTCGCGCTCGGCGCCCACGCGCGGATGAAAGCGTTCGTCGGGCGCCAGGTAGGTCACCGTGATTTGCGCCTCGGGGATCTTGAGCTGGTCTTCAATGTCGACCTTGGCCGTTTCGCTGATGGTGATGATGTGGTTGCTGCCGCGGGCGGCGGCGCTGACCAGCGAGGTATACAGGCTGGTGAAAAGGCCTTGGCTGTAGATCGGGTAGAGCAGGGGGATGACATCCAGTACCGTTGTCACCAGCTTGACAGGGCAGGACATGGGCGTGCCCCAGTAGGGCACGTGGGCGATATCGGCCTTGATGGCGCGGGCGAGCCGGGGGAAGGCGCGCTGCTCGAAATAGACTTTGCCTAGCTTGCCCGGGCGATTGCGCCGTCCGCTTTCGACCGCGCTGACGCCCTCGGGCAGGTCAGCGGGCGCGCGCAGATGCGGCGGCAGGATCAGCGAGTATTTCAGCTCGGGGGCGACTTTGGGCAGATTGGCCAGCAGGTGGCGCAGATACTGTCCGCTGCCGGTGGACTCACGGTCGTAGAACCAGCCATTCAAGGCGATATGCACGGGCGCGGCGCCCCTCCCCCGGCCCTCTCCTCATTGAAATGGAGAGGGTAGCAAGTCACTTCGCGAACATCTGCGCCTGAAAGTGGGCGATGATTTGGTCGATGGTGTCGTCGAGCGGCGTTGAGGGCTGCCAGCCGATGGCGCGGCGGATCTTTTCAATGCTGGGCACGCGCCGGCGAAAGTCCTCGAAGCCGGGCTGCTGATAGGCTTGCTCGTAGGGCACCAGCTGAATTTCGGATGCGCTGTCGGCGCGGTCGCGCACGCGTTGGGCCAGGTCAATGATGCTGGTTTCTTCGTCGCTGCCGATATTGTAGAGTTCGCCGATGGCATCGTCGCATTCCGCCAGGCTCTGGATTGCGGCTACGACATCGTAGACATTGGCGAAACAGCGCTGCTGCTTCCCGTCGCCGTAGACCTGGATGGTTTCGTTGGCCAGCGCCCAGCGCGCGAAGCGGGGCACGACCATGCCATACTGCCCGACCTGGCGCGGGCCCACGGTATTAAAGAGGCGAAAGAGCGTGATGGGCAGGCCGATCTCGGCATGATAGGCGAAGGCCAGGAACTCATCGACGGCTTTGGACGCGGCGTAGCTCCAGCGGCTGCGCAGGGTTGGCCCGGAGAGGGTGTCATCATCTTCGCGAAAGGGGAACTTCACGCCCTTTCCGTAGACCTCGGAAGTGGAGGCGATCATTACGCGCCGGCGATAGCGGCTGGCGGTCTTCAGGACAGTTTCGGTGCCGCCGATATTGACCTCGATGGTGTTGATGGGCCGGTCAATGATATTACGCACGCCGACTGCCGCCGCCAGATGGAATATGATGTCGCATTCGCTGACGAGGCGGTCGATGACGTGGATGTTGCGGATGTCTTCCACGGCGTAGCTGAATGCGGGATTGGCGGCCAGATGCGCGATATTGTCCAGGAGGCCGGTGCTGAGATTGTCGATGACGGTGACCTGGTAGCCGCCGGCGAGCAGCCGTTCCGACAGGTGGCTGCCGATGAAACCGGCGCCGCCTGTGATTAAAGCGCGAGTCATGCCTTGCCCTCTTCCGTTGACGACACGAAAACCACAAGTTGATTTTACACGCGAAAGACGATTGTTACTCTACTGGGTAGGCAGAAGCAGCGCCGGGATATTCAAACGAGGATTTCAGGAAACCCAAAGCGGCTTTGGGCGAGCCAAGGGTCGCCCCTGTTTACATTGCGAGCATGAAACCCCTCCCCCCAGCCCCCTCCCCCATAAAGAGGGAGGGGGAGCCACACAGTAGCGGGACGCAGAGGATTTTGCGTGGGTGGCGCCATAGTCGTGCGGGAGTCTACAGCTTTTCGACGATGTTGGAGGTTGCTTGCCAACGTAAAGGATTCCGGTTATTTGACCGGCACATTTGCGGCGGGTTTGCGGCGCGCCAGGTAGAGCAGGGCGACGGTCTCGCGCGTGACTCGGCCGGCAAACTCGGCTTGGATTAAGTCGGCGATGGCGCGAAAGAGCTGATGACGCACAGCTGGTTGCAGGGCGCGGTGGTCGGAGAAGGTCGCCAGCAGGTCGGTGTAGGCGCGCGCGCTGTAATTGGTTGCGACGTAGTGCTTGCGAATGGCGAGCCGGTCAAAGAGGCCGCTGGCGGGGATCAACTCTGAGTATTCGGTGGCGACCTCGTCGGGGTGGACAGCGGGCTGATATCGGCGCGTCAACTCGGGCGCCTTGTCGCGATACACCTGCTGCGCGGCGTCGACAAATGCATTGCTGGCGGCGGTGACGGCCGGGCGATGCCAGAAGAGCGCCAACGCGCCGCGCGCTTTCAGCAGGCGGTGAACTTTGTCAAAGCGGGTGGCGGGATCAAGCCAGTGGAAGGCTGTCGCCGAGAGGACCAGGTCATAAGGGGCGCGATCCAGATTTACCCTGTCGAAATCCGCCTGAATCACCGTCGCCTTGGGGAATGGCGCCAGCTTCTCGCGCGCGACTTTGGCCAGCTCGGCGCCCAATTCGATGCAATCGAGGGCAAAACCGCGCTGCGCCAGCGGCAGGCTGGCCTGGCCGGTCCCGCAGCCGATTTCGAGTATGCGCGCGCCGGCTGTCAGATCGGCGTAGGCGACGATGTCGTCAAAGAGCGCTTCGGGATAGCCTGGGCGAGCGCGGTCGTAGAGCTGGGCAATACTGTCGTAGACGTGTCGGCGCGGCTGCTTCTTGGTCATGGTGGATTGCTCAGAATCGGTTTTGCATGGACGCCGCGTAGCCGGTTAGCTCGGCGTAGCCATAGCCGTTCTTGTCGCCGCTGACGCTGACGGCGCCTTCCCAATAAATGATACCGGCGCTGTGGAGTTCCTGATCCGGCATCAGTGGCGTTACGGTTATGCGGAATCCGCTTTCACCACCGACGGTAATATCCCAGCCGGCCGGGTATTCGGCGTCGCTATGCGGGCTGCGCCAGGTATCCGTAACGGCGATGTCTATCTGCTCGGCGCTTAGCCGGCGCGTGCTGCCGTCGGGCGGAATCAGGAGTCCGCCAAACGCGGGTTCGATGCCGCCGTCGGTCAGGCGGATCTGCCCGACCATGAGCTCGCTGTCGTCGTCAAATATGAGACCGAACCAGTCCCAGCCGCGGGCGTCTTCGCCCAGGGCGGAAGTGCTGAATTCGTGGTCCATCCAGGTAGCGCCTTCGACCGTGAAGACCTCAGCGCCGATGCTCAGGCTGCCCTCGGTAAGCAGGCGACTAAGGCTGTAATAGTAGCTGGCGTTGCCGATCTCCGCGCTCTTTGGGCTGAGGCCGCGGTCGCCTTGCAAAGCCGGCGGTTTGACCTGGCGCAGCTTGAAGTCGATGGCGAAATCGGCGCTGGCGGCAGTGATGCGCGTCTGCGTCGCCGCCTCGTCTTCGGCTTGAACTTGCCAGTCTTCCAGCCAGACGCGATAGGTCGGCTCGGCGGTCGCTCCGGCCAAGTCCGCGCTGCCGCGAGCGTAGCGGACATCGTGGTGGAAGTCGCCGCTTGCGATGTCGCTTAGCGTGAAATGCGCCATGTATATATCGTTAGCGCGGAATTCGGATGCTGTGCGGGTCGCTAGGGGCGTCAGGGCGCGGCGGAATATCGTGAACTGGTAGCCGAAGCGGCGTCCCTGTTCGGTCGCTAAATTGCCGGTGTAATACCACCACTCGGTTTGGAAGGCGGGGTGCGCGCCGTGATCGCGCGGGAACTGCCAGTCCCAGGGGTCGATGGCGCGCGCGAAACCGCTGATATCGGCTGGCGGCGCCAGGATCTGCGTGTTAGCGCCCAGGGCAGCGCCGTCGGCGGGTTCAATCAGGCTGATGCCGAAGAGGAGAAGCAGCCCGATTACGAGCAGAGACGTTGCAATGCGCCAGTTCACCCGGCTGATTATGCTTGAGTTGCCGCGCGGCGACAAGCTGTTTCGCCGCTCGCCCGGGCAAGCGATTCCCAGACAATCGCGCGGAGACTGCATTCAAATCGCTAACCGGGTCGAGCCCGCGTCCGCCCACGCGCGCTTGGTCAGAGCGGCAATCTTGTGCTTTGAGCATAGATTCTCATGACCGACGCGGACCATTCGAGAAAAACTTGCGCCTTATATTGCGCTCGAATATAATCTGATTAAGGCTATTGAAGTAAATATTTGTGCACTTTACTACATTACACCGTCGCTGCCGCTCCTTATTTCGGAACCCCGTATTCTTCCTCCGCGTAACGAGCGAAATTCCATGGTCCAAGCGAGGCTTGCGCTGCCTTTTGCTTCCGCTGGCCCTGGCGCTGGTCTGTTTCAGCTTGCCTCCAAGCGCCGCG
Source organism: uncultured Anaerolineaceae bacterium (assembly GCA_964632725.1). Taxonomy (GTDB): domain Bacteria; phylum Chloroflexota; class Anaerolineae; order Aggregatilineales; family Phototrophicaceae; genus UBA6055. The sequence continues at coordinate 3,776 of CAZWCV010000152.1, read as the reverse complement.
CAGGCGCAATCGGGCTGGTATCATTGCGATATTCAAGACCACTCATACACGGGACCCGGAACGCGCTACTTTTGCAGACCGGTCTCGTTTGACTGGCTCTGCAATATTGCTCGCATCACCGACTTTTGCCATGGCAGCTCCGGCAACAGTCGCAACAGCGGCGACAGTCGCGGCAAGAGCGACGCCGACAGCGGCGATCAGCCCAAAAGCGCGAGCCTGGGCGGGCGCGTAGTCAGTTTCGGCGCCGGCATCTACGCGCGACAACTGGACGCGGCCGGCATCGGTCTGCAGTGGATCATTGACGCCGGTTTCATCACCGCCGTTGATATCTGGGGCAGTGGCGCGCCGGGCGAGGTCTGCCTGGAGGGCGCGGGCGCCTTGCTCTTCATCGACACCGGCAGCCTGCCGCGCACCCGGACCTGGCTCGAGGCGACGCAGCGCGACGGCCGATCTTGCGCCACGCTAGACCGCCCGGGGATTCTCGCGCTTTTGCCTGCCCGGGCGCGATATATGCACTGCCGGATGTCAACGACCGGCAATCTCAGGGTGCGAACGGGTCCTTCACTGGATGACGACGCCATCGGGTATGTGCGGCGCGGTACGACATTGGACGTGCTGTCGCGCAGCGGGGATTGGTTCAATATCGACTATGAGGGCGAAGCTGGCTGGGTCGGCGCGGCCTATGTGAGGGAGGACTGCGGCGGCGAAACCGGCCGCGGGTCCGGAACAAGCGTGGCCGGCGACGGTGTCGCCACGGCCGCGTCGCAGTCGCAACAGTGCCCGGTCATCACCACCGGGAATCTGCGCGTGCGAACTGGCCCATCGCTGGATGATGAGGTGATCGGCTATTTGCGGGCCGGCGTCACCCTGTGGCCGCTTGCGCAGCGCGGGGAATGGATCGAGATTGACTATCAAGGCGACGCGGGCTGGATAGGCTCAGCTTATGTGGCGCCGAACTGTGAGGGAGCGGGCGGGCATGCGGCGACAGCGGCGCCGTCGCCGGGCTGTCCCGTCACCACGACGGGCCGATTGCGCGTGCGAGCGGGCCCGTCCCTGGATGACGACACCATCGGCTTCGTGCGGTCCGGCGTTACGCTGCGCCCCATATCGCGCATAGGGTCCTGGCTCAGTTTTGACTATCAGGGAGAAACAGGCTGGGTCGGCGCGGGTTTCGTGACGGAGAGCGACGGCTGCGGTTGACGGGCAAGCAATATATTCCACGCGGTGACAAAACCAAGCGAAACTCTAGATTATTTTGCCCGCGACATCGAGCACGGCGTGCAGCAGGACATTGCAAACCGCCTCCAGATCGTCCGGCTCGGCGCTTTCCGATTCGTGATGGCTGACGCCGTCTTTGCAAGGCGCGAAGAGCATGGCGGCAGGCGCGCGGTTGGCGATGTAGCAGGCGTAGTGACCCGCGCCCGATGTAATGGTCTGATGCGAGACGCCCAGCCGCTCGCAGGCGCTGTGGAGGGCGCTTCCCAGATTCTTTCCGTTATGACGCGCCAAGAGTCCAGCCTGCTAATCTACCGCGCCTCAAAGTTCAAGGCCGTTGCTCATTTGCTCAGAACCCGTTAAGATGTATTATTGAAGGTGGCAGTAGAAACGCTAATGTCGAGGAATAATTTGCAAAGATGGAAATGACTATGCCTGAGATTACGGAACGGGACGAGCGTATTAATTCGCTGGAAAAAGACCTCAAAGGCCAAATTGCCGGTTTGCGTACCGATATTGCAGTCTTACGTACCGAATTGCGTTGGATCAAGTATCTGCTCTTTGCCCTGGTAGCCCTGAACCTGCCCAATATCGCCGCCTACATTCCGACTACTCCATAAATCCGCGGAAACTCAATTTCGTTTCGCCATACCCGCAATTTCAAGCACGGCGTGCAGCAGGACGTTGCAGACCGCTTCGAGATCGTCCGGCTCGGCGCTTTCCGATTCGTGATGGCTGACGCCGTCTTTGCAAGGCGCGAAGAGCATAGCGGTGGGAACGCGATTGGCGATGTAGCAGGCGTCGTGACCCGCGCCCGATGTGATGGTCTGATGCGTGACGCCCAGCCGCTCGCAGGCGCGCTTGACCGCGGCCACGCAGCCCTCGTCGAAGGCGACGGGCACGGTATCGGAGATCTGTTCCAGCGATAGTTCCAGGCCGATATCAGCCGCGACTTCGGCGCAGACCACGCGCAGGGCAGCGTCCATGGCGTCCAGCGTATCGACCGAGGGATGGCGCAAATCGACCGTGAATTCGACTGTGCCCGGGATGACATTGCGCGAGCCGGGACCGACGGCGACCTGGCTGCCGACCGTGCCGCGCGCGAGGGGCGCATGATCATGGGCGATATCGTCCACCGCCTGCGCCACCCGCGCCAGGCCCAGCAGGGCGTTGCGCCGGCCCGCCATAGGCGTTGAGCCGGTGTGCGAGGCGAAGCCTTCCAACCGGATGTCGTACCAGCGGAAGCCCTGCGCTGCGTTGACGACGCCGACGGCGATGCCCTCGCTGTCCAGGATGGGACCCTGCTCGATATGGCATTCGAAGAAGGCCGAGAATTCGTGCTCGCGCAGGGACGCCTCACCGTGATAGCCAATGCGCTTGAGCTCGTCGATCAGCGTTGCGCCGCTGTCGACCGCTTTGCGTGACAGCGCCCATTCCAGGGCGAAGACGCCGCCGTATACGCCGGAGGCCAGCATGGACGGGGCGAAGCGCGCGCCCTCTTCGTTGGTCCAGTTGACGACTTCCAGCGGCGCGGCGGTAGCGATGTCGTGGTCATTGAGTGTGCGGACAACTTCCAGGCCGGCCATGACGCCGAAGACGCCGTCGAAGCGGCCGCCGAAGGGCTGGGTATCGAGGTGGCTGCCCATGCCCACCGGCGCTCTAGTCGCGTGGGCGCCGGCGCGGAGCGCGAACATATCGCCCATCTCGTCGACCGTCAGCGACAGGCCCGCTTCAGCGCACCAGCCGGCGAACAGATCGCGGGCCGCTTTGTCCTCGTCGCTGAGCGTGAGGCGATGGCTGCCGCCATTGGCTGTGGCGCCAATCTGCGCCATCTGCATGATGCTGTCCCAGAGGCGTTCGCCGTCGATGCGGATTTCGTTTATCATAGTTGCCCCCACCCCAAACCCCTCCCCCATAAAGAGGGAGGGGCTTTTTTCGCCTTAGTATCCGGCTACCGCTTGCTTTGGCCAATCAAGCGTCTGCTAAAACGGGATCGTTGGCGCGGGTTTGGCGCTTGAGAAGGCTATTTTTCAGGCGCTGGACGAGGTTTTCGTAGCCGGGGCGACTCACCAGGTTGGTTTTTTCGTAAGGATCGGCGCCAAGGTCAAAGAGCTGCCAGGTGGACTCGCCGTCAACGACTGTCTGGATCAGCTTGTTGCGTTCGTCTTTGATGCTGCGCTGGTAGGGCCGGCCTTGCGGGTGGCCGAAGACGCCTTGGTAGGCGGAGAAAATCTGGCGCCGGTGCATGTAGGTGACGCCATTGAGCAGGGCGGTCAGGCTGTGTCCGTCACAAGCGTCGGGCACGCGAATACCCGCCGATTCGAGCAGGGTCGGGAACAGGTCCAGCAGGTAGAGCAGGGCGCCGCAGCTCAAGCCGCGGGGAATGCCGGGGCCGCGCATGATCAGCGGTATGCGCATGCTGTGGTCGTAGAGATTCTGCTTGCCCATGAGGCCGTGCTGGCCGACGCCCAGGCCGTGGTCGAACGTATAGAAGACCATTGTGTTTTCGCTTAAACAGCGCACGTCGATCTTGGCCAGGATGCGGCCGATGTCCATGTCCA
>CAZWCV010000151.1:0-8669 GCA_964632725.1 uncultured Anaerolineaceae bacterium | reverse complement strand
CGCAGCGCACTTACACTTACCTCAACCTTTATGACTACGCCACCGACGCTATCCTGGTCAACCGCGTATTTCCCGACGAAATCACCGATCCCTTCTTCACCACCTGGAAGAAGCGCCAGGCCAAGAATATCGAGTTCGTGCGCGAAGCCTTCGGCAGCCTGCCGCTGCTGAAAGCGCCGCTCTTCGGCGAAGAGGTCGGCGGCCTGGCCACGCTGCGCCGGCTGGCCGATGAACTCTACGGCGATCGCAATCCGGCCGAACGCCTCTTTGACGGCGTTGTGCACAAGCTGGAGCAGCTCGATGGCGATTCGCAGTGGATGCTGCGCGTCCCCATTGGATTCGCCGAAAAAGAGCAGCTCGATCTCTACCGCTCGCGCGAAGAAATCACGCTGAGCGTCGGCCCCTACCGCCGCAACATCGTCCTGCCTGACGAGCTGCGGCACCTCGAAATCACCAGTGCGAAATTCGAGGACAAATTCCTCAACATCCGCTTTGAGGAGCAGGCTTCGTAAGCCACAGCCTTGTATCAAGTTGCGTTGTGATTGTGAGGGACTGCTGTGGGGAAGGGCAGGCGAAAGTGGCCCGCCCATGATTGCGATTTAGTCGTCAAGCTCGACGCGTATTTTTTCGCTCTTGCCGCTGGGCTCTTGCTCGCCTTCTTCATCCGCAGCCAGCTTGGCGCTTGCTTGTCTTTCCTGCTCCGCCTCGCGCTGCGCGTCGGGGTCTTCCATTTCGCTGGCCTTCTTGATTTCATCGATGGCGGCGTCGATCAGGACGCGGAAGCCGGTGGCGAATTCGTTGCCGGCAGCATGCGTATGCTCTTTGAACCGCGGCGGCAGCAAAGACTCCATCGCCTTGCCGAATTCTTCCAGTCCGCGGCGCTGATGAAATATGAATTGCTCCAGCGGATTTTTGCTCTCGTCGCTTTCCGGGTCTTCCGGCCGCCGATTCATGTCTTCGCTCATCGCATCGCTCCTGTGCTGCCTGCCGCCATATATTGACTATACGCCCGCCTGCAACAATGGTTGCGCGCGAGATATACGGCGGAGACGGCGCCCGCTCGCAATGCTGAGAGCGACGCCACTGCTGGTCGATTGCCTCAGTCGCCGGCCCGCGCCAGCTGCTTAATCAGCGCCAATTCCTGCCGTAGATTGCGTGACCGCCAGCTAAAACTGAAAATCAGCGCGCCCAGAATCACAAAAGTCGCCGCCAGCCCCAAAGCCAGGAATCGCGAGTTGTCCGGCGTGATAAAGAATCCCAGCAGCGCCCGATTCCAGGCATCAGCCAGCGCCGCCAGATCGCCCGGCTCGCCCGTTTGCAGCGCGATATAACTGTCATTGCCGAAGACCATGCCCACGGCTACCAGTTCCGGACTGCGAAATACGCGCCAGGCGCCGCTGGCCAGGTCTATGACTTCCGGGGCGCCAAATTCGACCAAGTCGCTGCCTGCCAGCGCCAGGGCGGCCTGCCCAATCTCGGGATCGGCCACGTCCGCAGCGTCGTCCGCCTGTGTGACCGTTACCATCATGGTCCGCGCCGCCGGGTTGCGCTCGACGAAACTGATGACCGCGAATCCCCTATCGGTCCGCCGCGCCATCACTGATGCTGTGGTCGTGTCGTCAATATCGAAAACGAACACATGCCAGGTGCCGTCGGCAAGATTGACCTTGTCGTTGTACAAAGGCTGACCGATGCCCACGCCCAGCAAGTCACCCAGCTCACCCTGCGCGGCCGCCAGCCCGTCATCAGCCGTCATAATCGCTGTGCGAATGGTCGCCTGCGCTGCCGCGAGCTCAAACTGCGCGTAGTCAGCGCTGCTCTGGTTGGCCCAGCCCGCCAGGATCGGCGCGTTGAAGGCGATGGACCGATAATACGGCACAGTGTCTTCGTGGTCGCTGCCGCGCGCGCCGCCGCTAATCAGCAGCAGGCATAGTAGATAGGCGGTTATGCGCTTGGTGTTCATCATGCCTCAATCGCTCAGCGTCTGAATCTTCAGCCGGTCGACTGCTTCCCTGCGAGTTTCCAGGCGGTAACGATGCCACATCAATGTGATCGGCATCAGCGTCAGCCAAAGCAGCATGCTCGGCGCCAGCGCCATAAAGACGCCGCCTGTCGCTTCAAAGCTGCCCTGCGCATTCTGCGGGCTGGCGCCGACGATTACCGGGTGAATCGTCTCGGGCACGATACGAATAATAAAGAGCGTGGTCAAGACGCTGACGAAGGCGAAGATGCCATAGACCGACATGAAATTACGCCTGCGGCCTTCGTCGTCGATGCCGGCGCGCAGCATCAAGTAGGCGGCGTAAATCAGGCACATGACCGCAGCGGATGTCAGGCGCGGATCCCAGGTCCACCAGGTATTCCAGATTGGCCGCGCCCAGATCGCTCCCGTGAGCAGGTTGATTAGCGCGAAGGCCAGCCCGACTTCCGCGCCGGCCAGCGCTATCCGGTCCCAAGCCGCATTCTTGCGCGCCAGATATAGCGCTCCACCGACCACTGTCGCGCCGAATGCTGTGAATGCGCCGAAAAACGAGGGCATGTGGATGTAGAATATGCGCTGGATTTCACCTTGCTCAATGTCGGTACCGGCCACAAACAAGCCCAGGTACAAGGTCCCCAGAAAGCCCAGCGCAGTCAGCAGAGTCAGCAGGCGCAGCAGTCGCGGCTGCGGCGGAGATTCAAGCTCGGCGTAGTTTGGCAAGACCTGCCTCCTCTCTGCTCTGATACGACATAAAATCTCAAAATACCTATGAAATTCTACCAAGCAAAGCTACAAATATAAGCCTCAACTTCGTTCGCAAGATCTGCTCTCTCGCTGTCATTCTTCCACGACGAATCCGTACAGCACCAGACACAATACCACATAAATCACGGTGATCCCGGCCAGCAGCTGCAGCCAGACTTGCCACTCCGGCGCGCCGTTCAAGACGCCTCTGGTCGCGCGCACGGCCGTAAGCAAAAAGGGCAACGCAACCGGCAGCAGCGCGATCGGCAGCAGCGCTTCGCGCGCCCGCGTATGCGCGGTCATGGTCGCCAGCAGCGTACCGATGGAGCAGAAACCGACTATGCCGATCAGGGTCGTGACAATCGCGCCAGATTCCAGCATGTTGATGTTGTAGAGCACAGTCATCAGCGGCAGCAGCAGCAAGCCGACAATGCCGGTGAAGACAGCGTTGCCGGCGAACTTGCCCACGAATATGGCCGAGCGCGATACCGGCGCCAGCAGCAAGGCGTCAAGATTGCCCTGGTCGCTCTCTTGCGCCAGGCTGCGGTTGAGCCCCAACAGGCTGGCGAAAATCAGCGTAACCCACAGAACGCCGCTGACCGCCTCGGCCCGCGCCGCGCGATCCAATTCCAGCGCGAAGCTGAAGACCAGCACGCTCTGCAAGGCAAACAGCGCCATCACGCTAATTAGCTCGCGCGAGCGAATCTCGGCGCGCAAGTCCTTGGCGATGATGGCCAGTACGCATTCCAGAAACGGGGTCGTCATGTGTTAAGCGCCCGCAGATTCCTGATAGAGTGCGGACAGAGCGTCGCGGTCGCACGGACCATTGAAGGCGATTTTGCCGCCCGACAGCATCAGGGCGCGCTCAGCGGACTCCGGCGCGCGCGACAATTGATGCGTGCTCAGCATGATAGTGCGTCCTTCAACATTCGCTGCCGCCAGCAGTTCATCCAGCAATTGGCAGGCCGCGTGGTCAAGCCCGCTATAGGGTTCGTCGAGGAGCAGGATTTCGGGCCGATGCAGCAGGGCGCGGGCGATGCTGAGCCGCTGCTTCATGCCGCGCGAAAAGGTCCGCACGCTTCGGTCGGCGTTTCTGGTCAAGCCCACTCGCCGCAGCAATTCCCGGCCGCGCTCCAGGCGTTCGGCCGCGGCGATTCCGTAGAGTTTGCCAAAAAAGTCCAGGTTCTCGCCGGCGGTCAAATTCTCATACAGCAGCGGGCGATGCGCTACCAGGCCGATCTGCGCGCGCACCGACATCGCCTCTCGCGGCAGCTCCCAGCCGCCTATGCGGATGACGCCGGCGGTCGGCCTGGACAGCCCGCTCAGCAGCCGCAGCAGGGTCGACTTGCCGCTGCCGTTGGCGCCAAATAGCAAGACAAATTCGCCGCGGCCGATGCTGAAGTCCAGTCCCTGCAACACCGGCAGCAACCCGAAGGCCTTGCTTAGCGTTTCGACCTCAATGATCGCGTCGCCTTCCATAGTAATCGTCTATTCTGACGCGGCCATGAGCGCGGACAGTTTCGCTTTGAGCTCGCGCCGTCGGTGGTGGTACAAATCGTGGTTGATCCGGCCCTGATCATGGTCGGCATCCAGCCGCGCCAGCTCCGAGACCAGGCCGTCGATCTCGCTTGAGGCGCCAGTTCGCGTCCGCTGCAGCCAGCCCAGCGCTACCAACGCGCCGCCGACCAGCGCAGCTGCGACCGCCAACAGCAGGGGCAAGGCTTCGCCAGTGACAACATACGGGTCGACGCTAGTGGTGGCGAAGGGATCGCCGCTGATGCGGAAGGTCAGTTGCGGTTTGTCTTCCAGCTGCAATCGCCCGGTATAAACGCGCGAATCGTCCTCCGCGCCCTCGCGCTCGGCCAGGAGTGTGTCGCTCTCTACCATCAATGTGTCCGCAATTCTAAGGGTCACCTTGGCATCCAGCGCATTGCTGAAGTCCTGCTGAAAGTCAAGCCCGCCCGAATAGGGCAGAAAGTACTCCAGCGCAATCTGATGATCCGCGCCCGGCGCCACCGGCTGGGTGTCGATGACCGAGTTGGGCAGGCTGTCCATATTCTCGATCAGCACGTAGCGTTCGCCTTGATCGCCGCTGAGCACTTGCGCGCCGCGGGGGAATTGCAGCAGCAGCACCGCTTCCCGTCCGTCATCAAAGGCGCGGCCGCTGGTATAGATGCGATCCGATGCGTTGCGGAAGCTAACCAGCTGGGAAACGTACAGGCCCGCGCCCCAGTCCTCCCCGTTGACCGCCTCGATGTACAGGTCGATTTGCGCTATATCGACGACCAGCGGGTCCGTAGTCTCATCATAGATAGTCAGCGTCTGCTCCGGCGCGTCTATTGCTGACGACAGTTGCGGAAGTCGCTTGCTGAAGAGACGGCCGTCGTAGACTGCGCCCAGGACGTAGCTGTAGTCACCCCGCAGCGGGATATCCGGCAGGCTGAAACGCCGGTCAGCGTCAATGGAAGTCTCGGCGACGCTGTATCCCGCGGCCGGGCCGCCATAACGCAGTTGAATTCGCGTATCGGCGGGGACGATGCCGCCGGTAGTGCCGTGCCGCACCTGCCCGCGGATGACGCCCAGCGGCGCTTGGCCTGGCTCGCCAACTGTCTCCAGCGAAATCAGGCGCGCGTAAGCAGTGGCCGCGTCGATTTCCTCTGCGACCAGCGTCCCGCCAAAATACTCGCGGTTCAGGGTCGCGCCGTATTCCCGGTCGCTGTAGACCGGCGGAATCGCAGCGGGCAGGACGCAATCCCCACAGCGCTCCCGCCAAAGCCGCTCGCCGGCGGCCAGCAGTTCCTCATCGTAAGCGAGCGTATAGCTGTATAGCGTCACATCCCAGCGCTCTGCTTCGCTTAGCGCATTTTGCCAGGGCGGCATCAACTTCTCGATACGCCCCTCCGTAATCACATCAAACCAGTCCAGCGGCGACCGTTGCGCGACCAACTCTTGAACCGTCATGTCAAGCGGCCGCTCGACGCTCCCGGCTGTTACCAGCTCGCCCAGTCCATCGCCGCTGACGCCATGGCATTCCGTGCAGCGCTCCCTGAATATCCGCTCGCCCTCGTGGACATCGGGCCTCCAATCGCGGAAGGTCATATTGTCCGCGGTCGGCGAATCCCGGGGCGGCGCCGTCGCCGCGATTTCCGGCTCGCCGCCCAGGCCGCTGCACGCGCACAGGACGAACACGGCTGCCAGCGTCAGTATTCTGCCGAGCGCAATCATTGAAGCCCCTCGCCCGGGGCCGGGCCATTGTTTTGGCGATAGGCGGCCACTGCCGCATCAATCCGCGCGTCGATGTCCGACCTTTCATCAGCCGCTTGCTGCTGAGCCCCCAGTTGGTCTTGCAGCCGCAGCAGCGCAATGCCGCGCGCCACCCAGACCTCGCGCTCGCGCCCGTGATCCGCCGCGCTGATCTTGCCGGTGGCTAGGTCTTCGTCCAGGTCGCGGATATTGGTCAAGACGCGTTCATAATAGTTTCCCACGCGCTCGCTTTGGTAATCAGACTCGGCGACTCTGCGGTCTGTCGCGCGCGTAAAGAAGGGACGCGCCACGATCGCAATGGCGATCAATGCCAGCAGCAGCGAAATCAGCAAGCCCGGGATGCTCATCGTCCCTCCGCCAATAGCGCTTCAATGGCGCGGCTCACCGTGTCGTAGCGTATGCTGCCGATATAGAACTGACGCACATTGCCCGCCTGGTCAATCAGGAAACTCTCCGGCGGCCCCTCGACTCGGTACAGGTTTGTCACGCGCTGCTCGCGATCTTCGCCATTGGGGTAGCTGACGCCGAATTCTTCGATGAAGTCGAGCGCTTTCCGCAGCGAACTCTCCAGCATATTCACGCCGATGATCGTTAACCCCTGCTTGTGATAATCGCTGTAAAGCGCTTGCAGATCCAGCGCTTCGTCGCGGCAGGGCGGGCACCAGCTGGCCCAGAAATTGAGCAGGACGACGTCGCCGCGAAAGTCCGCCAGCGCGATCTCCCGCCCATCGAACAGGGTCAGCTCAAAGTCCGGCGCCGGCCCGCTCAGCGGACGTCCGCGATTCCGCTCCCCCAACTGCAATGCCAGCGCCACAGCCACCAGCGCCACCGCAGCCAGGATGGAAAGCGACCCCAGACTTAATCCCGCTCGCTTGGGTTTGGCCGCTATGGGCTTGAGGAATGCCGGCTGATTGTCGCTGCTCATCGTCATTATATGCCAGCGTCGCCTCAGCGCAGCGCTCGAAGGTCGGCTTCCAGGCGCTGACGATAGTTCTCGTCGCTGAGCGCGCCAGCGGCAGCGGGCTCCCTTTCCAGGCTCAGCTGCTTTGAGCGCGCGAAACGCCGGAAGGTGTGCAGACCAACGCCGAGCGCCAGCAGCGTGGCCAGCGCCGGCATGATGAAGGTCAGCGCCCGAATCAGCGGATCCTGCGGCACGCCCACTACGTGATCGCCGAAGCGCGCCACGAAGCTGTCGATGACTTGCTGCGGCGTCCGCCCGTCCGAAAGCTGCGCGGCGATCTCGTCTTTCCACTCCAGGCAGGCGGTCGTCTGGCATTCGTCAAGCGGGATATTCTCGCAGACCGGGCAATACATGCGCTCGGCCACCTCTATAACATCATTGTCCGTCACGGTCCCGTCCTGCGCCCGCCCAAGGCCAAGACCAAGAAACGTGACGACGAGCGTGACGAAGCAACACCAGCTTGACCGCTTTGGCGCGGCGCCGGGCAATTTGTACTTTCGGGAGTCAAGCATTTTGTCGCCTGGCTGTCTCGCGTTTGCGCTGGATCGCCGCAGGCGTCACTTTGGGATAAACCGCGACGACCGTGCCGATGATGAGCAGTAGCCCGCCCCACCAGACCAGGTTAACCAGCGGATTGATGTAGACGCGAAAGGTGGCGCGCTCGCGGTCGCCGCCCATCAGCAGCACGTAGAAGTCGTTTTCCAAGGTGCTGTGCGCCCCGGCAATCGTCATCGGCATCTGCTCGTAGTCGTCGATGCGCGGACGCATCCTGGCGATCTCGCGTCCATCGCGGAATAAGGTCACGGCGGTGATGTTCATCATGCGGCCGTCGACCGCTTGCGCCCGTATGAAGTCGTCATATCGCAGGTTGTAATCGCGCACGGTGATGCTGTCGCCGCGCTGCAGCGTGTGCTGGACTTCGGTTTGGAAAACCGTGCTGCCGATGACGCCGATGCCGATCACGGTGACGCCCAGATGCACGATGTAGCCGCCGTAACGCCGCTGGTTACGCCGGAAGAGCGCCAGCAGCGCCCGCGGCCAGCTTTCCGCCAGCGCCTGACGCCGCGCCCTCGCCCCGCGATAGATCTCGCAGAGCGCGACATATCCGGCGAATAACACTACGCCGTAACCGGCCGCCGCCACCGGCAGGCTCGTCCCGCCCAGCGCCAGGGCCAGGATGCTGAGCGCGGTCAAGAGCAGCGGGAGGCGCAGCGCAGCGCCCAAACGCGGCAGCGAAGTCGCGCTCCAGGCCGAAAGCGGCGCCACCCCCATCAAGATGTACATGGCGATGAAGAGCGGCACAACGAAGAACTCGAAGGTCTCGGCGCCAATCGTCACTTCTCGGTCGAAGACCAATTCGGATACGATGGGCAAGCCGAAGCTGCCCCAGAATATGGCGATGAAGAGCGCGATGAATACGACATTGTTGAGCACGAATAAAGACTCGCGGCTGAGCAAGTTGGCGAACTGACGCTCGTCGCGCAATTCCCCGCGTCCCCAACGCCACAGCAACAGGCCCAGCGCAATCACGGTGATTAGCGCCCAGAAAGCCAGCATGGGGAAGCCAACCTCGCTGCGGGCGAAACTGTGCACGCTTTCGATGACGCCGCTGCGCGTGGCGAATGTGCCGAACATCACCGCTGAGAAGGTGGCGATCACCAGCAGCATGTTCCACAGCTTTAGCATGCCGCGCTTTTCCTGGATCATCACGCTGTGAAT
>CAZWCV010000150.1:0-8748 GCA_964632725.1 uncultured Anaerolineaceae bacterium | reverse complement strand
GGCGCTGTTGGTGCTGAAAGTGCTGTTGATGATGTTGAGGGTGGTTTCGCTGCTTTCGATGGCGCCGCCTTCGTCGGCGCTGTTCTCGACAAAGGTGCTCTTGTTGATGGTCGCGATCCCGCCAGCGGTCTTTAGCGCGCCGCCGTCTTCAGTCGCCATGTTATTTCTGAAGGTGGCGCCGACGATGTCCAGCGTGTGCAAGCCGGTGGAGCTGATGAAGTAGACGCCGCCGCCGTGGCTCTTCAGCGTCATGTTGCCGCTGAATGTGGTGTCGGCGATTTCTACATCGCTGTCGATGGCGTAGATTGCGCCGCCGATATCACTGGCTTTGCTGTCCTTGATCGTGCTGTCGGTGATGCTCAATGAACCGCTGTTGACGTAAATTCCGCCGCCAACTGTCGAAGCCAGGCCTTTGGTTATGGTCAGATCATTGATGCTCAGCTGACCGCCTACAGCCATGATAACGCGGTACTTGTTTTCGCCGGAGATGGTGCGGCCGCCGCCTTCAATGTGAATCGGGCTGGTGATGGACGGCAAAGCTTCCGTCAGGGTGACATTCTTCGTCAGCAGGATAATGTCGTCGCCGGCGTAGGGCGGGTTGCTTGAGACGGGGTCGCCGCCGGTCTCGCAATCGTCATTGCCGTCTTGATCGCCGCTTTCAGTCACCTGGGTATTGCCGTTGGCGGAGCGGATGGCGTTGGCCAGGCTGCAATTGTCGTCCACAACGATGACACAGGGGAGCGGGACAGTCGTCGTAACTGACGGAATTGATGTCGAGCCGGAGAAATCCACATCCATTGTCGAAGATTGGCCACAATAGTCCTCATCATTGATGACCCAGGAAGCCGTCATCGCCTCGTCGCCCTCCTTGGTCTGACTGTCTGAAGCTGCGAAATAGGGTTGCCAGTAAGCGGTCTCGATTTCCTGATCGCCGCCGCTAAGCGCGCAATTTAGTACGTGCTGGCTGTTTTCGATGACGTTTTCGCAGCTTACCATCAGTTCGTCGGCTGGTTCCGGCGAGCACTCAAGCGTGATCGTGGTTTCAGCGCTTGGCAGAGCTACTGTGCCGGCTTGCGCCTCAATCGCGACAGTTGTGCTAAGTCCGCAGTATTCCGGGGCGATAACCCAATTCACTTCCGGACGGTCGGTGGTTTGGGCGTATTGCGTCTCGAAATCGGGCGTCCACAACACTGAGGTAATGGCCAGATCGCCGGCGCTGACTTCGCAATGCAGGATGTCGTGATTGTCCCCGGCCATAATCTCGCAGCTGGGTGTTGGCGCAAGATAAAAGGCGACGTTGACGTAAAAGGACAATGCGCTGCGATTGTCGCCGCGAATGGTTTTGACGCGATAGACATACTCTTCGCCGACCGTGGTCGCGCTGGCGTCGGTATAGGTGGTGTCGGCATTGCCGGTGTTGTCCACCAAAGTCGCCAGGTCGGTTTCGCCTTGCAAGGGACGCCGACGCAAGATTTCATAACCATCTACCTGCCCGGCCGGCGCCGTCCAGCTCAAGACGACGCCCGCGTCGCTGACGCTGGCCGACAAATTCGTCGGGGCTGCGAGAGCCGGGTCCTGAGCCCGGGCCGAGCGATGCGGCGCGGCGACCAGCAGACAAAGGCAAAGCAGCGCAAAGACAGGGAGCGGCGGGCCGACGCGCGCTAGCTCGCCTATCGTCCGCGCCCCGCCGTTAAAGCGACCGACGCATTCGCCAAACACGATTTTGGCCGCTGGCAGAGGGATTATCTTCCGGGCTAATTGTCTCATGTCAAACTCCGTTCTATGTGAATTATCTGTCAGCCGGAGACGAAGCGCCAGCGGCAGAGTCGCCAATATTGGCAAACACAGTCAAGCTGGTATAGCGTATATCCCGGGATGTGAGTTTTCCCAGACCTGCTTTTTCGGTGGTCTGCCTGACGATATTGCGGATGGTTTGGGTGCTGGTGCGAACGACCTTTCTGGGCGTGAAACGCGCGTGCTTGCCGGTGCTCAGCGCCGGGAGCATGAATCTGAATGGCGCATGCTGGTCAGCCATAATGCTATCCTGAGTGGATTGCAGGCGTCTAAGCGCAAGGATAGTATCAGGCGATTTGTCAAGAATAGCAATTCGGCAACCTTGACCGTCGCTGCCGCGGCGAATAGTCAGCGTCTGCGACTCCCAGTCAAGGTCTTCCCATCTTAGCGATATGAGTTCGGCATTGCGGATCGCAGTGTACAGCAACAGGCAAATGACGGCGTAATTGCGGATGCCCATGTGGGAGTCGTCGTTTTCCCAGACAGCGAGCAGACGCTGGCGTTCGTCGCGAGAAAGGACGCGCGGTTTGCGCCGCGGGGCGTTGTCGCTGTTTGTGCGTCGGATGTTCATATCGCAGAGTTGGATGTACTGGATGCCAAAAGACGGGTCCATATAGGACGCCATCCGCAGCAGCCGCTGCATATGTGACTTGCGGCTGATGCGCGTGCTGCGGCTGAGGTTGCGGCTGAAAAGGAAGCTGCGGATATTCTCACAAGACAGGTCCATAAATGCGAGATTGTTTTGGGTTGCGAATTGCTCCCACTGGCGAAATGTATTCCGGTAGACTCTGCGGCTGGATTCCGACGGCAATTCCTGATAAAGGAGCGCGGTGATATTTTTGAAGGATAATACGCCGGCGCTCGTGATTGAAACGCTATTTTCCGTTGGCTCTGCTTGAGCCTGAACAACAGTAACCATTTAATCGCACACCTTATGTTCCAATTGCATATTTAGCCGGGCCTTTCTATTTCCCATGCAAGCGAAGAAACAGTTCGTACCAGCGGTCATACTGCTTCAGATCGGGAATGCCGTTGCTTTGCGCGGGCGCGGCCTCAGCAAACAGCAGATCGTTGTACAACTGCAGCGACAGCGAGGCCAGCTCGACCAGGTCGCGGCACAGCGGCAAGTCTTGCCAGACCGCCTGCCGGAGCTTGCTCAGCGCGACGCGGCTGTATAGATTTTGCGTCAGCGCCACATGGAAGGGATCAAATCGTTTCCCGGCTGTGCCTTGACTGATTTCGTAATCCGAACACGGCTCGGCCCAACTGTCATTTCTATTGGCGATCGACAGAGCAGCGACAACAGCGATGACTGCGCCCAGCATCAGGTAAGATCGCTTCATCGCGCCGAGTTGGCGCCAAATGGGCTTTTTCGCGCCAAAATCCTTGCGCGGGATAATTGTCGTTCTCATCCGCCTAGCCTTCGCCGAAAGCCCCATGACTAATCATAAAATGCGCGTTGATCCGACCGGTCAACCGACCCGGCGCTCCAAATTTCATCTGCTCGTTTCCGGCACAGGAGCGGGCTGCCTAATGCCTGGTGTTGTACAAGGGGGAGTACAAGGCCGCAGATATGCGCCGCTTTCTGATTGAGCACTGTAATGACTGGGTTCGCTAGATACTGCGTCCTCATTAAGCAGCCCGCCTCTACACCGGAAATCATTACGCCGCCGCCTCTTCGCTAACCCGGATAAACTCGCGGGCAATGAAGCCGTCTACTCCATGGCAGCGCGCGCGAAAGTAGTCAAAAATCAACGGCGTCCAAACTGTCAAACGCTGGCCGCGCGAGCAATCACCAATAGTAGCGGTAAAGCGCGATGGCATGGCGCGCAGGGCGGCGCGATCGCCACTGAGGACTGCGCTGTGCTGGACCGGGAACGGCCTCCAAGCGGTAGTGGCGTAATCAAACAGAAGCGCGATCAACAGCGCAATTGCCATGATACAGGCGGCCGATTTCTTGCTGAGAGTCCTGTCCATAGCCCGCTTGCTTCCCCGACAAGGCGTGTTAGATTATGCTTCTCCGTTAGCTGGCCAGCGCGAGTCCGTCTCGCTCGCGCCTGCGTCACAGTATCGCATCAGCGGCTAATATTTGTATGTATAATCTCAATTACATTTATACTGATACAATCTCACGCTTAATTGTATCATTCCTTCAGAAAACGCGTGAACGCATCGGCAATTGATTCGGAAATCCGGCTTTGGCGCGAAATCAGCGCGATTTCGACCGAGCGAGCGGGGCCTTGCCGTCCATGTAGCCAGCGCGAATGCTCCCAACCTTTGTGAGCGCGAACATGTTTGCAGCGCCGGCGCGAGCGGCGTGGCGGCGAACCTGGCGTGGATTTGAGAATAGGCGCCGCGGCAACGGGGCAGGTCCAACCGGGCCGGGCCCGCGTCAGTCGCGCTGCGGTTCAGCGGGTAGCGCGCCCGGCCGGTCTTTGCGCCGAGACAGGGCTTTGAACTCGGCGCCGGCGAGGATTAGTTCGTCATAGTAGTCGGCCCATTCTTCGGGTGTATGGTCATTGATGTGGTTTAGATGCCAGCGAATGAAGGCGTAACTGGACTCGACCAGATGATTGACCGACACGTCCATTGGCACGGGACTTGCGCTGCGCGCCTCCCAGCGTTCGACCACGATCTTTACCGCTTCCGCCTTCAGTACTTCGCGGATCGGATGCGTCTCCTGGAGGCCGACATAAACACGAAAGCGGTCCTGATGCTCATAAATGAATTTGAACATCGCGACAGATTCATCGTATACGGTGTCTTGTTCCCTCAGAACTTGCGCGAGGTCCCGCATCGTGGTCAGCAAGGTGTCCGCCAGGAGCGCGTCCAGACTGCTGTAGTGGCGGTAGAAGGTAGCATGGGCGACCTGGGCGCGGCGTCTGACCGCAGTGACGGTGAGATTCTCGAAACCGCGCTCCAGCGTCAGATCTACAAGGGCGTCGCCCAGTTTTTTGCGCGAAAGCGCCGCGCGCGGGTTCAATCGTTTCATCTGTATTGAAGTCATAATTACTCGCTGGCTATCAACAACAGCAGTATACCGGCAAACCGCAGGAGCGCTTGTCGCAGGCGGACTGAAATGACGCTCCGGGCTGGTTTTGCTACCAATTCATTCGCATTGTTAGGGCATAGCTTGGATTGCTGAGTACTAAGAGATTGAAAGAGCGAGTGTCATCTTGCGTTTGGAGATCTGCTCGACGAGCGGGAGCGCTTCGGCGCCGCGGGAAAGCGCGAAGCTGGCTTTGAGGCTACACAGGCAGCCTGGCGACAACGGTCACACCTCTGCCAATGCCCTCGCTGCTAACGGCGATAGCGCCGCCATGCGCCTCTATGATCGCGCGGGCGATGTCCAGCCCCAGGCCGCGGCCGCGGGATTGTTCGGCCCGGTAGAAGCGCTCGAATATATGCGGCAAATCAGCCGGGTCGATTCCCGCGCCGTCATCGGCAACCGAGATTTCCACGAATCCGTCCGCCGTCGCTGTCGCGGCGACAAGCACCTGAGCGCCTTCGGAATGCTGCAGCGCGTTGTGTATGATATTCCCCAGCGCCTGACGCATTCGCGCCGGGTCCAGCTGTGGCGCCGGCAATGGCGGCGGGGGCGCAAGCGACAGGCTGATCTGCCGCGCCTGCGCCTGGGCTTGCCAGCGTTCAACTTCGCTGGTCAAGAGCTGGCCAGGGTCACATTGTTCCAAACGGAGTTGCAGTTGGCCGGAGTCTGTTTCCGCCAGCCAGCTAAGGTCATTGACCAGATTGCGCAGCATGGATACTTCCTGGATGATGTGCTGCGCCGCCTGGTCGGGCTGTTGCAGATCGTCCTGCAGCGCCTTGGCTTCCAGTTGGATGACGGTCAAAGGCGTGTTGAGCTCGTGGGAGACATCGTTTATCAGGCGTCGGCGCAAGGCGCGCTGGCGCTGGAGGGCCGTCGACATCTGATTGAAAGTGGCGCTCATTTGGCCCAACTCGTCATTTGACGTGACCGGCAGCAAGCTGGCGTCGTCGCGCTGGGCGATGGCGCGGGTGGCGGTGGTCAGCGCTGAAATCGGCGCCGTTATGCGCCGCGACAGTGAAGCCGCCAACAATAGCGCGATGATGAGGATAAACAGGCCGCTGGCGATGAAGCTGAGCAGCAGATCGCGCAGAAAGCCGCTCGATTCCGTCTCGAGAAAGTTCTGGTTGACATCCAGATACACAAAGCCCACAGCCTGCCCGGTCTGCAGATCCTGGATTTCCCGGCGTTGGCCCGACAAGGCCCGCGTCAACTCGCCCGGTTCCAGCTCGGAAAAGTTGTCCCGGATATTCCGTCCGGCAAAATCCACGATGACGACGCGGATTCGGTCGATGTGAAAGCCTTCGCCGCCTTCATCGCCGCCGCTGTCTTCATGTCCTTCCCGGTGCTCGCTCTGATACTCGTAAAGATAGCCCGAAGCTGACAAGGCCGTGTCGATTGTGTCCCAGCCCTTGGCCGCGGTGTAGGCTCGGCTCAATTGCCGGGCCAGGCTGCCCGCTTCAATGCGTCCCAATCCACTCACGAAAGCGTCGAATTGACGTTGGATGGTGTAATAGCTCGCAGCCAGATTCCAGGCGACGGTCAGGACGATGATGATGATCAGGACGCGCGTGATGCGCCAGCGCAACGACATTACTCGCCCTCCGCCACAAAGCGATATCCGGCGCCATATACGGTTTGTATGGGCTGATGTCCCTCGCTGGCCAGTTGTTTGCGCAAGCGCAGGATGTGATTGTCTATCGCCCGGTCAAAGCCGTCAAACGCACCGTCCAGAGCCAGACTAATGAGCTGGTCGCGCGTGAGCACCTGATTGGGATGGCGCATAAAAGCGGCCAGCAGGGCCAGCTGTGTCTGGCTCAAGGAGATGTTGCGCCCGTTGATCGTCACGCTCTGCGTAGTCATGTCTAGGCTGATTTCGCCGCAGGTCAGCACTTGCTGGACGTCGCTGTTGACGCGGCGCAGCACCGCTTTGGCGCGGGCGACGACTTCGTCGGGATTGAAGGGCTTGACGATATAGTCATCCGCGCCGCTGTCCAGCCCTTTGATGCGATCGCTATACGCCTCTTTGGCTGTCAGCATGATGATCGGGATGTCCGATTCCTGGCGCAGTGTATTGCAGACATCAAAACCGCCCAGGCGCGGGAGCATCAGATCGAGGATGATCAGATCGGGCGCCAGGAGACGGGCGGCCGCCAGCCCCGTTTGTCCATCATAGGCGACTTCGGCCTTAAAACCCGCTCGCTCAAAATAGACTTTTATCCAGGTGGCGATACGTCTGTCGTCTTCAATAATCAAAACGGTCTGGCTCATCATTCCTCGCAGCAAAACAGCTCAGGCGTGCTGTTCCTATTGTACAACGCGCCCGAGCATTGGCCTAAACGGGGGACTCCCCCATTGCTGGAGGAGTCCCTGGTTTTGCATCTGCTCAACCGCCGCTGCCTTCGCCGCCGCCATGTTCGCCGCGACCTTCGCCACTGGAGCGTCCGCCGTGTTCGCCAGCGCCTTCCGCGCAGCCGCCGGCTTCGCCCATGCCGAACTCCACATGGGGCGCCCAGGAATCAAAGGCTTGCGCTGTGGCCGGCATAGTCACGGACAGCAGGTAACCGGGCGGCAAATCGGTCGGGGTCGTTGGCCCCAACTCCGCGCCGTTAGACAGGTGGATTTCGATCCGCGTCCGCGTCAGCGTGGCGTTGGTCATATTGACAACCTTGCCCTTGAAGCTGTTGTTGGCTTCGTCGTAGCGCATGACCAGGCGCGCGCCGTTGCGGGTCACATCGTAGATCTGGTTCAGCGCCAGGGCGTTCGCCCCGCTGCCTTCGGAGGCATCGCTGCCGCCGCCCTCAACGCCTTCGCCGCCGCGTCCACCGTGCTCGCCGGCGCCTTCACCCGCGCCTTCAGTGTTGACCGGTCCTGGTCCAGCGCAGTCGAAGACTTCCGGGTGGATCTCCCAGGCATCGAAAGCGACGCCGGCGGCCAGAGGTTCGTCAGCCACCAGCAGCTCAACGGGCATCTGCGCGCCGGGGGCCAGGTCGCCGACCGGCTGCGGCCCCAGTTCGACCACAGTCTGCGTACCTTGCTTCAGGTTCAGTTCGATCTGAACGTAGCACAGAGTCGCGTCGCCGGGGTTTTCGACAAAGCCGGTGAATGCGCCGCGCTCAGCATCGTAGGACATCGACGTTCTCACGCCGTTGACTACGCCGTCCCAGCTTTCATCCAGGGCCAGGATGGGGCTGGACGGATCGCCGCTTTCGCCCGAGCCTTCAGCCGAGCCAGCGCCTTCGACGCCTTCGCCGCCAGCTCCGCCGTGCTCACCAGCGCCTTCACCACCGCCGCCGGCGCCTTCGCTCATGCCAACCTCGGCATGGGGCGTCCAGGAATCAAAGGGTTGCGCGCCAGCGTCCAAAACGATGTCCAGGACCTCGCCGGCCGCCAGATCGGTCGGGGTCGTTGGCCCCAACTCCATGCCATTGGACAGGTGAATCTCCACCCGTACTCGCGTCAGAATAGCGTTGGTCGTGTTCTCAACGCTGCCGATGAACTGATTGTTGACGGCGTCGTAGCTCAGGATCAGACGCGCCCCATTGCGGGTCACATCGTAAGTTTCATCCAGCCCCAGAGCGTTGGCGCCGGCTCGTTCCGCCGCGTCCCCGCCACTGCTGCCGCCGTGCTCGCCGCCGCCTTCGCGACCGCCCTCGCTGGACTCGCTCCGATGTTCGCCCGCTCCTTCGGACGATCCGGACTCCTGACCCAGCACCATTCCGAACATACTGAATGCGCTGACCAAAACGATGATTGCGATCATCGTGATGCTCGCGCTCCAAAACTTGCTCCGCTTCATGTCTCTACCCGTCCTTTCTTGAACGATTGCTTTTTGAGGGACATTCCTCAATTGCCCTCAAGTTAGCGCCGAATTGTCGCAGCAATATCTCAGCGCGAGATTTGCTCGG
>CAZWCV010000149.1:0-8752 GCA_964632725.1 uncultured Anaerolineaceae bacterium | reverse complement strand
GATAGACCGTGCCCGGCGGCGGACCGCTGGTGCGGATGGGCACATCGCCATAATTCTCAACGGTCAGGCGGAAGACCAGCATGTGATTCAAGGGCACGGTGATCTGCTGCGAATCAGCCAGCGCCGCCGTGTCGTCCGGCAGTGGCAGCAATTCGCCCAGAGCAGTTTCAGTCGATAGATAGCGCTCGGCGAAAGGCTGCACGGCGAAAGCGACATCGACGCCGACAGCTTGCGGCTTGATTTCGGCATAGGGCTTGCCGCCAATCTCAATGGTCAACTGCCCTTCCCGGCGCATGCGCTGCCCAACTCTGTCCTGCGCCAGCGCAATCACGCGATACTGGCCGTCGGGCGGCGGGTCGACGCCCAGGTCAATGCCGCCTTCGTAGTCAAAGCGATGCCGGCCCGCTTGGCCGTATTGCCGCTCCTCGACGCGCGCTGAGATGGGAATCCGCGCACCGTCCGGCCCTTCCAGGTAGACGTCCAACCGCTCGACGTCTTTCTCGAGGTAGACGTTGATGCTGACGCGGTCAGCCACGCCGTCTTGATTGGGCGAAAAGACATCAGGCGCAATGCGGAACTCAGACATGATCGGCAGCGGCGTATCGCCTTGTTCCACCAGCAGCTCGCCGCTGGCCGTGGCCGTCTCGCCGGCGTCCGGCTTGGCTTCGAGCCGCCAGACATAGGCGCCGTTTGGAATCAGGCGCCGCTCGATCTCGCCGTAGACCGATTCATTCGCGCGCAAAAAGCCGTCGACAACGCCGCTGAACAGCACACTGTAGTCGTCATCCGCGCGCGGCTGATCCTGTCGGAAATAGAAGGTCCGGCCCTGATCGTTGGTCAGGGACAGGCTGACCAGCGCCGGCCGCGAGAGTGAATAGCTGAAGACGGCGATGTCGTCCTCGCCATCGGCGTTGGGGCTGATCGCGGCCCGGTCGAATTCCGCCGTCAGAATCAGGGGAAGGGGCGGACGCAGGATCAGACTGCCCGCAAGCAAGACCAGAATGACGCCGGCTGCAGCGGCGGACAGGGTGAGAGCGACGGGCATGCGCATGGCGAATTCATGTCCTCAATCAGAATGAACGCGCGAGTCTACCTTTGACATTTTACACCAACAGCAGAGGACAAGCGGCGAGAACGACTGGCGGGCTCACGAAAATGTGCAATTGTACGCCGTGTGCGCTCAGGCTAGCCTAGGCTACATTCGTAATTCGATCTTGGAGTTCAGCCAAGGTTTTGATCTTCCATACTGGCGCTTTGGGTGTGCCGTTTCGCCGCCATTACCTGCGTTTTCGAGCGTAGCTAGCTCCCGCTCTCTGATGATTCCCGGCAGGAGCCGGTGGCGAGGCGGAAAATCCGCGACTACTCCGCCAGGTGCTCCAATGGATCCGGCTTGGGCATGGGAATGAACAAACCAGTAGCGAAAATGACAGCCGCCCCGGCCACGAATCCGCCGATATGCGCCCAATGCGCCACATCAGTCTCCACGCCGATCCAGCCGATATGCTGCAAGACATCCATCAGCAGCCAGTAACCCAGGAAGACCACCGCGGGCAGTTTAACCGTCCACACAAAGGGACGGAAGAAACCCAGCATCGTCCGTACTTTGGCCCGGGGCTTCAACACCAGGAAGCCGCCCATCACGCCGGCGATCGCGCCGCTGGCGCCGATTACAACGCCCGTATCCGTCACTGTGCAAACGGTGTTGCCGAAGGCCACATGCGCCATCGTGGCGACTATGCCAAATCCCAAAAAGGCGAGTACGAACTTGACGCTGCCCAGGTAGCGCTCCACCAGGCCGCCAAACAGGAAGAGGAACCACATATTACCCAGGACATGCGCCGCGCTGGCGTGCAAGAACAGGCTGCGAAAGCTGTCCAGACCGGTTGTGACCAGCGACTGTTCGCCGATCTTGCAGACTTCCAGTCCGTAATTCTGCAGCGCCGCCTTGAGGAAGCCGTCGCCCTTGGCGTCGACCGAGAGCTCCCACAGGAAGACCAGCAGGTTGACCGCGATTAGCACAATCGCGGCTTTGGGAATCGCCTTGTCCCGCCCAACGACCGTAATAGGAAACATATCGACATCCTCACTTGCCCTGTCAGCTATTACGTTAGCACAGGCATTTCGTTTCGCGCAAGTCCGCCGGCCTGAAAGCAAGCGCTGCCGACATTCTTAAACACAAAGACACAAAGGCACAAAGGCACAAAGTTCAAAATTGGAAAATCGCTCAGCCGATTCTCAGGTTACAGTGAATCCCGCCCAACCCCTGGCGTATCGACGTCGAATGCTGTAGGGGCGAGCCTTGGCTCGCCCACCCGCACACAGCGCATTTCCTCTGTGCTCTCTGTGATCTCTATGGTTAAACCTGAATCGATTGTTTGCGCCCTACATACGCGGTATGCGCGGCGGCGCGATGAAGAAGGACAGCAGAAAAATCACCGCCAGCCCGGTAATGAATCCGCCAACATGTCCCCAGTGGACGTTGATCCGCGGCGCCACCGAGCCCACTTGATAAAAGAATTGCATGAAAAACCAGTAGACCAGATAGACCCAGGCCGGCACGTTGACATCATAACCGAAAACCTTGAGCACAATGATCTTCGACTTGATGCGAGCGGTAGGGAACAAGAAGAGGAAGGCGCCGATGATGCCGGATATGGCGCCGCTTGAGCCGATCATATACAGCGCTTCGTTGCACTGGCCGCCGTCAAGCAGCAAATGCCCCAAGTGCCCGCCGAAGCCAACGAGCAGGTAGAAGGCCAGGAAACGCAGATGGCCCAGGTGCTCTTCAATCCGCGACCCGAAAACGTAGAAGATGATGATATTCGAGGTCAGATGCACGAAGCTCATGTGCAGGAAGATGCTGCGCGCGCCGTCCAGAAGCGTCTCCGCCAGCGGCTGCGTCCGCACAGCGCAGATATTCAGCGCGTAATTGCGATAAACCTCTTCCAGGGCCAAGCCGCCCAGGAAGGCGTAGGTCAGCACGTAGACAAAGGCCAGGACGTTGACAACCGTGACAAAAAACGCCACGTATGGCCGATAGTTGGTTGTCCCGACGATTTTGTAGGGAATCATGCCACCAGCCTGCTTCCAGCCTCGAAGTCAGGTTAGCATATTTGCCAGGCGCATGGCAAGCACTGCGGCCGACCAGCGGCGCCAAATATCAAAGAAATGTCAGATTTGGCGAAACCACAAGTCAAGTAGAGTTGTAGGGGCGACTTATTAAGTCGCCCGAACTCTCGACCTGAAAGCGCGGGCTACCTGGTAGGGCGCCCCTGCGGTCAGCATTCTGATTTTCGCATGATTTACCTGGAATGACTTCTGTGCCTCTGTGGCGTCTTACCCTAGCGCTCGGAGATGGGGACCCACTTCAAACCGCGCGGTCCCACGTAGTTCGCCTTGGGACGAATCAAACGCCCGCCCATCTGGTCAATGACGTGCGCCGACCAGCCCGCTATCCGCGACATGGCGAAGAGCGGCGTGAACATATCAATGTCCAGGTCCAGCGTGTACAGCACAATGGCGCTGAAATAATCGACATTCGGGTAAAGATTGCGCTGCACGAAGTAGTCATCGGCGCGCGCTGTATCCGCCAGCTTCACGGCGATATCGAACCACTTGCGCTTGCCCGAGCTGTCGGCCAGGGCTTCCGCGTGCCGCCGGAGGATGCCCGCGCGCGGATCATTGGCTTTGTAAACGCGGTGGCCGATGCCCATGATGCGGCGCTTGCCCGTCTTGACATTCGCCTCGAACCAGGGCGCCACATTCTCGACTTCGCCGATTTCGACGAACATCTTCATCGCTTCGGAATTGGCGCCGCCGTGCGAGGGACCCTTTAGCGCGCCGATGCCGGCCACGATGGCGCTATGCAGGTCGGAACCGGTAGCGGTGACGACGCGGCTGGCGAATGTGCTGGCGTTCATGCCGTGCTCGGCCAACAGCACCAGGTAGACATTCAACGCGGCGCAAGCGGTGGGGTCCGGCTCCTCGCCGGTCGTCATATACAGGAAATTCTCAGCTACGCTGAGGTCAGCGCGGGGGCAGATCGGCTCCTGGCCCCTGGCGATGCGCATCCAGGCGGCGCATATCGTGGTCATCTGGCCGGTCAGGCGGAAGGCCTTGGCCTGGGCCACGTCCTCGTCCGTCAAGTTCTCCGCGTCGGGCTCAAAAGCCGAGAGCATCGAAACCGCCGTGCGTAAAACCGCCATAGCAGGCGTGCCGCTTGGCAGGGACTTCATCATCTGAATCACGGCATCCGGGATGGCGGCGCTTTGCGCGACTGTGGCGCGCAAGCTGTCGTATTCGGCTTGGTTAGGCAGGCGGGCGTTGTAGAGCAAGAACAGTATTTCTTCAAACGAGGTGTTTTCGGCGAGGTCTTCTATCTCATAACCGCTATAAATCAATTCGCCGATGCTGCCGTCAATATAGCTTGTCGTTATATCGGCAACGA
The DNA here is from genome assembly GCA_964632725.1 of uncultured Anaerolineaceae bacterium. Taxonomy (GTDB): domain Bacteria; phylum Chloroflexota; class Anaerolineae; order Aggregatilineales; family Phototrophicaceae; genus UBA6055. The sequence goes on along the minus strand of CAZWCV010000149.1, from coordinate 4,305 downwards.
CGGCGCCCTCGAGCCCACCCCTGTCAGTCATATAGCCAGTCTCCTTCGGTTCGCTCAAGCGCATGAGCGCACGGGCGGCGCCAGCCCATCGCGCATAGCGTCCGCAAAATAATGCGCGCCAGTATAGCACTCGGCTGGGCGCGCTTCAATATAGATAAATCGGCGTTTGCGCAGGACATCAGCCCGGCGTGACAGCGCCACATCGTTGACATCGGTCGCGGGGGCATCAGCCCATGCGAGCCGCGCTTTCTGCCGCAGTCTTGCGCCGCCGTCGCTTGCGCAGCAGGTGATTATACGCCCGCAAGGCCAGCATGGGCGACTGTTTGGGCGCTTACGGGCAGTGGATGCAGCGCCGATTGCCTGGTATTTCAGCGACCGGCGAAAGCTGCCGTTGCGGCTCGCGCCGGCTTATGCTACCCTGCCTGGTATGTCATTAATTGCTCAGCAAGTGGTATTGGTTCGGCAAAGCTGTTGTTGTCCTTGTAGCGACGATGAGGCGTACAGCCGCGTCGGGATTGAGGCTGTCTGAAGCTGAGGCTGAACGAGCGCAGCGAAAACGGACAAGAGCCAGCCCAAGCGGTTGGCTCTTTTGATTGCGGAGAAAGGCGGAAGACCAGCGATGCTTGTTGTAATCAGCGGCGAGCTTCAGCAGCGCATATTTGACCAGATGGAAGCGACCTATCCCAACGAAGGCGGCGGCTTCCTCTTGGGCGAAGCCGACCCGGACGGAGTAATCGTGCGCGACATCATTCAGGTGCAAAACGTCTTCGCAGCAGAAGAGCAGCATCATCGTTACGCGATGAGGCCGCAAGACTGGATGCGGCTCGAAGATCAAGCCGACGAGCGCGGGCTGAGCCTGATCGGCTACTATCACAGTCACCCCGATTCTCCGGCCCTGCCATCCGAGTACGACCGCGAGCATGCGCTACCCAACTTCGTCTACATCATCACCTCGGTCATGATGGCGCGGGCGGCCGATATGCGCGCCTGGCGGCTCCAGACCGATCGCGGCGGCTTTGATCGGCTGGAATTGCAAGTGAGGTAATTTTCAGCCGGGCGGCAGGTAAGATTTCGGCATCAGCAGGCGTTACTATGTATATGACTTACTGGCATTCCAAGAGGAGAGACTAATGGCGAAGATTCGGATTCCGACACCCTTGCGCGCCTTTACTGACGGGGCGGCGGATATTGACGTGGCCGGCGCAACCGTCGGCGAAGCCCTGGGCAATCTGGTCGAGCAGCATCCGGATTTGCGCGCGCATCTTTTCAACGAGGACGAATTGCGCAGCTTCGTCAACATCTTCATCGGCGACGAAGACATCCGCTTCCTGCAAGGGCTGGATACCGAAATCGACGCGGCTGAGAGCCTGCGCATCATCCCCAGCATCGCCGGCGGGCGCAGCGAGAGAACGGAGATTTAGCTATGGACGCCTTACATACGCGGCTGGCTGACCTATCCAATGACGAGGTCAAGCGTTACAGCCGCCATGTCATCATGCCGGAAGTGGGCATGGAGGGGCAGCGGCGACTGAAAGCGTCCTCGGTGCTGCTGATTGGCACGGGCGGGCTGGGCAGTCCGCTGGCGCTATATCTGGCCGCGGCCGGCATCGGGCGCATCGGCCTGGTTGATTACGACGTGGTCGATTTCACCAACTTGCAGCGCCAGGTCATCCACGGCGTCAGCACCGTCGGCGTCTCCAAGCTTGAGAGCGCCGAGGCGCGCATGCTCGACCTCAATCCCGATATTGAGGTGGTCAAGTACAACGAGCCGCTCACCTCCGAGAATGCCCTGCGCATTTTCGGCGAAGGCTGGGATGTGGTCATTGACGGTACGGACAATTTCCCCACGCGTTATCTGGTCAACGACGCCTGTGTCAAGCTGGGCATTCCCAACGTCTACGGCAGCATCTTCCGCTTCGAGGGTCAACTCAGCGTCTTTTACGCCGAGCAGGGTCCCTGCTACCGCTGCATGTTCCCGGAGCCGCCGCCGCCCGGCCTGGTCCCGAGCTGCGCGGAAGGCGGTGTCCTGGGCATCCTGCCGGGCACCATCGGCACCATGCAAGCCACCGAAGCCATCAAATTGCTGCTGGGCATCGGCGAGCCCATGATCGGCCGCATGATGCTCTACGACGCGCTGGAAATGAGCTTCCATACCATCAAGATCCGCAAGGATCCGACATGCCCGGTGTGTAGCGTCCACAAAGAAGCTGTCGTACTGCTCGACTACGAGCAATTCTGCGGCATGCCCGCGCACGACCACAGCGAGTTCAGCTCGGTCGGCGACGCCGACGAGCTCGATGTGCAGACTGTGACCGTGCACGAGGTCAAGTCTGCGCTCGAAAACGGCGACGATGTGCTGGTTATTGATGTGCGCGATCCGCACGAATGGGATATCAGCGCCATCGACGGCACGCTGCGCATCCCCAAGCCCGATATTCAGCTGGCCAAGAATGGCATCCAGGCCGGCCGCAAGCTCTGGGAAGAGACGGTCCTGGGGGAGATTCCCAAGGACAAGACGCTTTACGTGCATTGCCGCTCCGGTGTGCGCAGCGCCGACAGCATTGGCTTCTTGTCCGAGATCGGCTACGACCTGGACAAAATGTACAATGTCGAGGGTGGCATACTCGCTTGGGCCGACGAGATCGACCCGGAGATGCCGAAGTATTAGGTTTTCAGGAGGTTTTCGGCCGTTTGCGTCTGAAGTTCATATTCGTCGCTCTCAATTGCGGCGCGAATGTCCTGAAGGTATAGGCGTCGTGCCTTATTCTTTCTAACCATGTGGCGTCCTTCGACGCGAACCCGGTCGCCAAAATACGGTTTCACTACATCTTCTGCCAAACCCTCTGGCACAACGATATGCCAAGGCTTGCCTTTGTCAGGATGCAGTTTCACTACATTCTTTACGGCATCCGCAAATTGCAGCACACCCACTGCGGTGCCCGGCTCATCAGTTATGCTGTAATCTTCTGAGACGGAATCTTCGTCAAGCGGCAGAATCATTTCATTCAATTCATCCCTGGTGCTTTCGAACAACACGCTTTTGCGTTGGCCTTCAACAATGCCTTCAATGCCGACCGCAGTTATATTGTTGCCGTCAGGAGCAAGTTCCTTAGCAAGCCCAACCAGATTCTGCAAGTATCCGTCATCATTTAGGTCACTTTGCAGTCTCGCGATTTCACCACTGTTCAAGAGTCTGAGATTCTCCATCACCTTCAGACGTACACCGTCAAAGTACGAGATGTCTGAAAATCGTTCTGGGCCTACATGGGTTACTGTCATCCCAATTCTGTAGCTTCCAAATGATGGCACAGTTGCAAGTACTCGATAATGTTGATCCACCTTACGTCGGTTACTAAATGTGTAACTGTTCATGCTACCAATCGTATTTCGAACCAAAGTCCAAAATTTCATGATTCGTTTCGAAAGCAACGAAGGCTCAATCAAACCTCTGTTTGCTTCTACACCTTGCAACGTCATGACCAACTCTTCGTTTTCAAGTTGGCTAGCCCTTTGACGATATTTCTCCGCGAGTCTAACTTTATCGAAAAGGTCGTACAGATCTTCTCGCAAAGTATCGTTGCGAATCAGTCTCAAACCTTCCAGAATTAGCTCTTCGGCGCTCTCATGCTCGCCGCAACGATATGCCAGAGTTGCAGCGCTTCTGTGCAGGATTGCAAACATATGATGAGACGGATCGTCGCGAAGTAGCTGTGCCGACTCGGATTCTTTGCGAAACGCCTGATGAGTGAGATTCAAGTATTCGGCTTCATCTCCATCAAACTGTGCAAATCGCGCTTTATTGGCAAGCGCGGATGCTTCGCGGTGAAGTCTAACGCTCTTCTTGAGATTCGATTGCGCCGTCATTTTCAGGCATCCTTTGTGTAAAGTTCACCACTGGCGTCTTGAACTCGACTACTATGATATAGGCAGGTGTTCCCTCGTAGTCCGACTTTTTGGATTGGTCAATTTTCTCATTCACCCTTGTATTCAAGGAGCTGCTGGAGTTCGCCAGGATCCCCGAGACCTCTAATCTGGCTAAGTGCTCAGGGAAATCATCTGCGTTTTCACAATCAAGGTCTGTTTTGGAGCCAAGATAATAGTCGATTCCAGGGCCCCCTCCAGGTCTTGTGTCGACTTCCGCCTGATCAACAACTGTATACGGGGTGAACTCCTCTACCATCATGAAGGCGATGCCTTCTGCCGCCCATTCGCCAAGTCGCTGACGCTGTCTCCACGAGGGTATTGGTGAGCGCTCTTTCAGTTCTTTCCATTGCAGCACAACTGTGAATAGCGCATTCTCTTGGT
>CAZWCV010000148.1:7520-8842 GCA_964632725.1 uncultured Anaerolineaceae bacterium | reverse complement strand
CGTTTTTAAAAAATTGCGCACTATGTGCTCCCCCACTCTTATTTTTCGGTGTGGGGGTGGGGGGGTTTGGTATAAGCGCCCGGCGCTCGCTCAGAAAATGCGGTGCTTCATCCAGGCCGCGCTGTTAAAGAAGCTGGCGACCGCGCTGCCCGGCAGCACGAGTTCATCACAAGCCGCCCGCAGGTCTTCGCTTAGCGTCATCTCCAGCACGGGCAGGGCCTGCTCGAGCTGCTCCAGCGTGCGCGGGCCCACCAGCGGCGCGGTGACGCCCGGCTGGTCTTTCACCCAGAGCGTGGCCAGCTGCGCCGCCGACAAGCCATGCTCGGCCGCCAGCGCCACGACTTTGTTGCCGACTTCTATGCCCATTGGCGTGATGCGCTCGGAATAGATGCCGCCGCGCAGGGCGCCGCGCGAGTCAGCCGGCAGATCCGTCGCGCTGGCGTAACGCCCGGCCAGCACACCCTGCGCCAGCGGCGACCAGGTGATCAGCCCCAGCCCGTGCGCGCGGCACATTGGGACCAGCTCGTTTTCGATGCGCCGGTCCAGCAAGTTGTAGGGCGGCTGCTCGCTGACGAAGCGGACGTAGCCTTTCAGCTCGCTGGCCATGATGCTTTCCATGATCTTCCAGGCCGGGTGGGTCGAGCTGCCGATATAACGCACCTTGCCTTGCCGCACCAGATCGGTCAGGGCGCTTAAGGTCTCGTCGACTGGAATCGTCGGCGAGGGCCGGTGAATCTGATACAGGTCGATATGGTCCGTCCCCAGCCGCCGCAGCGAGTCTTCGCAGGCCTGGATGATATGCAGGCGCGAAAGGCCTTCGTCATTGGGACCGGGGCCGACCTTGTAGAAGACCTTGGTCGCCAGAATGGCCTCGTGCCGGCGTTTGCTGCCGGCCAGAATGCGCCCGATCATGCGCTCGCTCTCTCCCGCCGAATACGAGTTGCCGGTGTCGATCAGATTGATGCCGGCATCCAGCGCGCAGTGAATGATGCGGCCGGCTTCGTCTTCCGGCGTGGGATCGGCGAAGTTGCCGGTTCCCAAACCCAGCGGGGCGATCTTGACGCCGCTGCGTCCCAATTCGCGATATTCCATTGTCGCCTCTCCTCATCGGAACAAAGCGCAAATATGCCCCAAAAGCCCCTCCCTCTTTATGGGGGAGGGGTTTGGGGTGGGGGCAAATCGAGCACTACAACTGGTGGAAGCCGAAGCCGTCTTCCAGCCGGTTGGCGGTGCTCATGAGCTTGCCGTCAAGATAGATGTCCGGATTCGCCATCATGATATCGGCGTGGTAGGGACTATAGCCGACGGTGCCGCCAAACTTG
>CAZWCV010000148.1:0-7510 GCA_964632725.1 uncultured Anaerolineaceae bacterium | reverse complement strand
AATGCTGAAGTGGCAGATCTTGTAGATGACTTCGTCGTTGCGCGTCTCCAGCCACGCGCGCATGGCGTCGCCTTCGCCATCGCCGACCACCTCGGTAATCACGCCGTCAACGACGATGAGCTGATAATGGTTGTGCACCAGGCCGCTGACATTGTCGCTGGCGTCGACCACGATCGTGCCGTTGATGCTCTCTTCCAGCGGCGCGATCGACACCTGCGCGCCCGGGTAAAAGTCGACCTCGCCGTCGTAGGTGAGCGCGCCGTCGCTGACCAGGCTCGGGCGGCCGCCCATTTTGAAGCTGATGTCGGTGCCGTAGGGCGATGTGACGCGGCATTCATCGGTCTCCTGCCACAGCTTGGCGATGATATCGGCGTTTTCGAACATCTTGTCCAGGTCAACTTCCAGCAGCGCGGCGATGCAATAATCCTCGATGCCCTCGACCACGCCGGAGAGATGGCGCGTGCCGTTTCTGCGCGCTTCCTGCATAGCCGGCGCGCGCACGATGCCGCCGCAGAGCGAGAGCACGTATTTGGCGTTCAGTATGGCGTTGGACACCACCGGGCCCGGGTCGCTGACCGTGCCTTCTTCATACCAGTCCTTGATAATCAAGGTGGTTTTTGCGCCGGAGCGCAGACCGGCCGTGAGCAGCGCCTCAGCCAGATTGAGATCGTTCTTGGGGTCGGCGATGATCAGGAAGGGCTCGCCCTTTCCCGGGTTGACCAGGCGATTGACGGAAATATCGGCAAATTGGTCCCAGAATAGATGTGAACGCATGTTGAATCTCCTTTATCGGATAGATCGCTTCTAATACTTGTTTCACCTTATTTCTTCCAAACTGATTGCGGTATCCTGGGGCTTCCTTTCTACCTGATCAGCGCCGCCCCACATTGCTGGGGTCAAGCCAGTCCCTCACCAGCTCGCCCAGCAAGTTGAAGCCGACTACAAACATGAAAAGCGCCAGGCCGGGAAAGGTCGACGCCCACCACTGGTCCAGCAGATAATCGCGCCCTTCGGCCACCATGCGCCCCCACTCCGGCGTCGGCGGCTCAATGCCCAGGCCCAGGAAGCTCAAGCCGGCGGTCGCCAGCGCCACGAATCCCACGTCAATCGTGATGTTCACGATGATGGGGTCGAAGCCGTTGCGGATAATATGCCGCGTGACGATGCGGAAATGGCTGGCGCCCAGCGCCTGCGCCGCCAGCACATATTCTTCGTTCTTGACGCTCAGCACCTGCGCCCGCACCAGCCGCGCATACGAGGGCCACCAGGAAAAGCCGACCGCGATCATCGTCTGGAACAAGCCGCGCCCCAGCGCCGCGTTCAGCGCAATGGCCAGCACCAGCGACGGGAAGGCCATCCAGACATCGGTCATGCGCATCAGAATGCTGTCGACGCGCCCGCCAGTATAGGCCGCCGTCGAGCCCACCAGAAAACCCAGACCCGTAGCGATGCTCAGCACGACGAAGACCACCCAGATGGTCGTGCGCGCGGCGTACACCACACGCGAGAAAATGTCCACGCCCATGTGATCGGTGCCGAAGGGGTGCTCGGCCGATGGGAAGAGGAACTTGTTGCGCAGGTTGAGCAGCGTGGCGCTTTGCGTGGTGAATAGCTCCGGCGCCAGCACCATGACAATCAGCAGCGCCAGAATCAGCAAGCCCAGAATAGACAGCGGGTTATGCCGCACCGCAAAGGCGAAACGGCTGCTCTTGAAGCGCTGCCAGGCCCCAAGGTCTCGCTGCAAATCAAGGGCTGACCAATCCGTTGTAGCTTTCGTTTCTGCGCTCATGGCTCGTTCTAGCTGTAATGGATGCGCGGATCGAGGAAGGGATAAGTCAGGTCAATGACGAGATTGACCAGCATAAAGGTCAAGCTGGCCGTGAGCGTCACGCCCATGATGACCGTGATATCGTTGCGGAAAATGCCGATCCAGGCGTAGGTGCCCAGCCCGCCCCAGGAGAAGATGATCTCGATCAGCAGCGCGCCGTTCAGCATAAAGGCCACGTAGAGACCCAGCACCGTAACGACCGGCAGCAGCGCATTGCGCAGCACATGCGACCACAAGACCTTGCGCGAGGACAGGCCTTTGGCGTGCGCCGTGCGCACATAATCGCGGTGGATGACGCTGGACATGGCCGAATTGGTCGTGCGCGCCATTGCGCCTATCTGCCCCAGGCTCAGCGTGAAAGCCGGCAGTATCAGATGGTGCAGCGCGTCTTTGAAGGTGTCCCACTGCCCAGCCAGAACCGAGTCGATAAGGTACATATTGGTCACGCTGGGCGGCGGCTGCACGGTCAAGCTGAGGCGTCCGGCCAGAGGCAGGAGATCCAGCCGCCCGGCGAAGACCAACTGGAAAACCAGCCCGGCCCAAAATACCGGTATGCCCACGCCGATAAGCGAGCCGGTGATGATTGTCGACTTCAGCCAGCGCGACTTGGTCGAGCCGGCCAGAATGCCCAAAGGCACGCCGACAGTGAGGGTGAAGCAAAAGGCCGCAATAGTCAGCTCCAGCGTCGCCGGCAAGTAATCGCCCAGCTCCTTCAAGACCGACTGGCGCGAGGTGATCGACAAGCCCAAATCGCCGGACAGCAGCCGCTGCATATATTTGAGGTACTGAATATGCAGTGGCTGATCCAGGCCGAGCAATTCGCGCGTTTTCGCGATCTGTTCTTTGGTGGCGAACTGGCCCGCCCGCGAGATCGCCGGGTCCCCGGGCAGCATATTGGATATGAAAAAGGTAACAAAGGTCACCGCGATCAGGACCCAGAGCGCCTGATACAGTCGGCGCAGTACATAGTCACCCACGGCTGGTCACCTCACAAATGGGGCGAGCCGGGCCCTTGACCTGGCCCGCCCCCTTGCTTGCGATATCGAGCTTACATATCGTCAAAGTACATCTGGTAGACGTTCTGCGTGTAGCTATGTGGCGGCGACCACTGATAGCCCATGAGATTGGCCTGTGATGCCGAGAGCGCCATACCGACTACGACGTTGACATAGGGCGTTTCGGCGTCCCAGATGGCTTGCGCTTGCCTGTAAAGCTCGCAGCGCGCGTCCGGATCCAATTCGACTCTGCCAGCCTCAACCAAGGCGTCGTTATCGGCATTGCTGAACCAGGAGAAGTTGACGCCGCCGCCACCGCCTTGGCTGGAATGCCCCAGCCGGCCAAAGAACTGATCGGGATCCGGCAGCGAGGGGAACATCCATACCGTGCCGACATCGGGCGCGGTCTCTTGCGCCGAGTAAGCCTGCACCTTGGCCGGCCACTCAATCGCCATCGGCCGGATGGTGACGCCCAGCTGCGCCGCGCCGGCTTGCATGATCTGCATAGCCGCGGTTTCTTCCGGCGATGTGCCCTGGTAGGCCATCGACAACTCGAAGCCGCCATCGGCATAGCCGGCCTCCGCCATCAGCGCCTGGGCCGCCTCCACGTCCATGGCCGATTCCGGCACGGACGGGTCGAAGCAGACGATGCCCGGCGGCAGCACGCCCTTCGCGATGGCCGCGTAGCCGTTGCGCGCCAGCTCAACATGGCCCTCGAAGTCGTAAACCAGCGACAGCGCCTTGCGCACGCGCGCATCGGAGAGGATCGGATGGCGGGTATTCATGGCGAAGTAAAGCTGGTTGAGCGTGGGATCGGTGTTGATCGTATATTCACCGCTTTCGCTGAGCGCGTCCAGCGTCTCCGGGCTGCCCACCTGGATCCAGTGGGAGTCGCCGTTTTCGAGCGACAGACGGCGCGTGCTTTCTTCCTTGATCACGACGAAGATGGCGCGGTCGACGTGGTTGCCTTCCCAGCCCTTGAAGTAGTCCGGGAATGCTTCGATGGTGAATTCCTGCTCGGGCGTGAACGAGGTCAAGACGTAGGGCCCGCTGCCGGCGTCGTTATTCTGCAGCCAGGTCTGGCCCCAGTCGTCATCGACCGTATTGGCTTGCACCAATTCCGAATTCAGGATGTACAGGCGCGAGATCGCCCCCAGGAAGCCGGGGAAGGGCGCCGAGAGATTAATCTTCACGGTGTAATCGTCGATGACTTCCGCGCTGCTGATAATGCCCAGACTGCGCGCCACGCCGATATTCACCGCGATCAAACGATCGACCGTGTAGGCGACATCTTCCGCCAGCAGCTCGGTGCCGTCGTGGAACATCACGCCGGGTTTCAGCGTGAAGGTGTAGCTCAGGCCGTCGTCGGATTGCTCGTAGCTTTCAGCCAACTCCAGCTCCCACTCGGTGACGCCGGGCAGGTACTGCAGCAAGGTGTTGTAAAGATTGATCGAGGGCGTATCTACGCGACTGTCAGAGGCCGCCAGCGGATCAAAGGTCGGCGGCGAGCCCGCCAGCGCGATCACCAGCGTGCTCATGTCCTGAGCCACAACCGCGAAGCCGCCGCCAACAAGCGACGCGATGAAGAGCAGGGCGACGCTCAACGATATCAAACGATTCCTTCTACGGGAAAACATGGCTATTCTATCCTTTCTTACAGTGATTGTCTGCCAATTCGTTGGGCGCCGCCTGCTCTTGACTGGCCGGCCACGCTCCTCTGTTTACGCCTCCTTTCACACGACAGTTCAACAGTTCATTAGCTGCTCATGGGTGAACAACTAGCCACACCAATCGACCATGATAGTCGCGACTACCTCGACCATGTTGATGAAGTCGTCGGCGCTGACCCATTCGTCCCGGCCGCCGCTCTGTGTGTTGTCGCCCGACAGGGGCCCGAAGCCCACCGTCGGAATGCCCTTGAAATGATTGGGCGCGCGGATCTCGCTGCCGGCGTGCAATGACTGGACGCTGGGCGCGACGCCCTTCACGCGCTCTATTGCGCCGGCCACGGTCCGGAAGATGTCGCTGTCTTCAGCGACTGCGACGCCGCTGGTGCCTTGCAGCCACGCTACTTGCGCGGGATGGTCGCGCAGCCAGGCGTCCGCCTGCGAAACCCGCGTCACGGCCGCTTCGACTTCGCGCTGAACGTCGACGATGTCTTCGTCCGGCGGAAATGTGACCGAGCCGGTCATAATCGCGTTGGCCGCCACGCGTCCCGGCCGCGCCGCATCCCCGGCCGCGATATGCGAAATGTGCAGATTGGTCGCACGGCCGATCGCGTCGTAGGCCGGGTGATGGACGCGCTGGGCCCGCTGCTCGGCTAAATCCGCCAACGCCCGGTACACCAGCCAGGCTTTATCGAGCGGGTTGACCGCCAGGTGATAGAAGGGTGTGTGGGTCGGCTCGGAGGTGTCGGGCGGCTGACCGCAGACTGTGATGCGAAAATACATCAAACCCGATGCCCGCGCCTTGATATCGCCCAGCCCGGCGCCTGATTCGGCCGGGTGCAGGTATATGGCGGCGTCGGCCAGGTAGCCCTGCTCCAGCAGAGCGTAAATGCCCTGCGCCCGCCGCTTGCTGACCGCGCTGCCGCAGACGACATCCCCCGCCAGTCGCTGCCCGGCTGACCGCAGCGCATCAAGCGCGCAGATCATCGCCGCCACGCCGCTAAGGTCATCGGCGATGCCCCAGCCGTACATACGGCCGTCTTCAATCTCGCCGGCGAAGGGGTCGTGTCGCCACTGATCAGTGTCAGCCACCGGCTCGCTGTCGGGATGGGCAAAAGCCAGCAAGCTGCGTCCGCCGCCCGTTCCGGGCGAGACAGCGACCACGCTGATGCGCTCCGCCTCTGATTCAGCGCTCGGCGCCCCGAAGTCATCGGCCAGGCCAAAGCGATTGGGCCGGCTGGATATGCTTTCGACCGCGCAGCCCAGGCGCTCGAAGCGCTGGGCGACGGCGCGTTGCAGGGCCTCCTCGCCAGCCGCCGACGCCGCCAGCAATTCGCGCAGCACAGTCAGATACGCCTGGCGCTTACTTGCGATTTGAGACTTCAAAACGTCTGTTTGGGGACTGGCGACTGAGGTCACTGAGGATCCTCGAATTCCCAAACTCGCGGACGAGTTTGCCTGGGCTCAATGACGCGATTTATGCGGAGCAGACTGTAAAGGCCTGAGTGTGCACTCATATGATCGCGCTGACGCTAACCATACGTCAATAGGGGTAGTCGATTTTTCCGCGAAGCGGCGGATCAACTACTGGCTGAGAGTATATCGCTCAGGATTGGCCGTGTCAAAAACTGCGCGCGCCGCGGCCGGCGCGTCAAATTCGATTGAGCCAGCGCCAGGTTATCCGCAATGGCGCAGCCGCTCGCCAGTCACAATCTGGCACATAGAAATTATTGACCCTGGGTTCTGTGTAACACCAGGTAAGACATGCGACAACAGATGGGATATTGTAGGGGCGATTCTGTGAATCGCCCGATGCTGTAATCGTGAGTTTTCGGGCGACACACAGTGTCGCCCCTACGACATTCGACGTGAATGCAAGTGGGGATAAAGCGGGCTGCGCACAGTGGAGGCGATTCTGACTGCATGCGCCGCGCTTCTCCCTCAAAGCCTAGCCGATTGCGACTTCCTCGACCAAATCGCCGACGATGGCCAGAATCGTGTCCTCGAGCGGCACAGGCCAGGAGGCGCCGGCATGCACGACGACGCCCGCTTGCGGCGCGCGTATCTCCTCCACGGTTTCGCCGGTGAAGGGGTGGCGCACGATGCCCAGCACGGCGCCGGCTTCAACCTGCTGGCCGCGCAGGCTCTTGTCCATGAAGACAAAGCCGCGCTCGCCGCTCGGTGTGATCACAGAGTGCTCGCGGATGACGCTGACGGCGTCGACATCGGACTCAAGCTCGCCGCCCAGCATGCCCAGGTGGCGCATGGCGTTCAAGACAGCCTGGCGCATAAGCCCCAGGTCCTGATCGCGATAATCGCGCAAGCCGGGTCCGCCGCCGATGAAGGCCACCGCCACCGCCTTGCCGTCGCGCGCCGCTTCCTGCGCCATCGAGTTGTCTTCATCCTTGCCCAGCACGACCTGCGGCAATCCCAGCGCAACCGCCAGGGCTTTCGACGCCTCGACATCGCCTTCGTCATTGACGCCGACGAAGTGGTGGTAGCTCCACTGCGAGCCGGTGCGGATGTCCAGCAAGGCGTCGGCCTTTGCGATGGCCGCCTCGTAATAAGCGTGAATCAACTGCTCGCTGACGCTGCCGCCGGCGTCTCCGCGCCCGACCTGGTTGAGGTGCTTGTCGTCGAAGACGCTCTTGATGCTGGCGAATTCAAAGCCGGAGGTGTTCATAAGCGGCGCCAGGATCAATGCGCCACTGATTGCGGCTGGGTCCAGCTCCTTAACGACATGAGGCAAGATCAGCGACGGCTCAATCTCGAGGCCGCTGGCGCCGGCTTGCACGACCAGGGTCGGCCCGTCCTTGGCGCCGTTGACGATATGCAGCGGGATATGCACCGGGAAGCGCCCGTGCGTCTCGCCCGCTTTGAAGAATCCGTAGGCTTTTTCGCCGGCTGCCGCTTCAATGTTTCCAATTTTCATTATGGTGTTTGCTCCTTAGTGGCGGGCGACTTGGTAAGTCGCCCCTACCGTTTTCGCGTTTGGCTGGCGGACGAGCCAAGGCTCGCCC
>CAZWCV010000147.1:0-8855 GCA_964632725.1 uncultured Anaerolineaceae bacterium | reverse complement strand
CCGGCAAGTTGCCGCTGGAAAAACCGACTGACCGTCCGCTTAGCGCGGCGACCCAGCGAATCTACGATATGTGGACGCCAAAGCAGGACATCGGTAATCCTTTTTATACAACCTTCCGCTATTCGCCGGTTACCGGCATTGGCAAAGACGAGACCGAACTGTCGGTTTCGCGGCGAGATCCTTCCAAAGTCCTGAAAATCGGCGATCTGTATTATGTCTGGTATACGCGGCGGCGCACAAAATATATGCCGGTCGGGCGTTTCAATATCGACCAGGGCACGGACGAAGTCCCGGTCGTCGATTGGGACCTGGCCGATATTTGTTACGCCACCTCCAAAGACGGCTTCCACTGGGAAGAGCAGGGCGTCGCCGTGCCGCGCGCGCCCAAAGGCAGCTATGGCGATCGCTCGCTTTCCACGCCCGATGTGCTGGTGCATGACGGGCGCTACTATCTCTATTATCAGTGCTTCACCACCATGTGGCGCGCCAATGACTGCGTCAATGTCAGCGCGGCCTGGGCGGATTCCCCCGATGGGCCCTGGACGCGGCTTGACCGGCCGATTGTGCCGCAAGGCGGGCCCGGGGATTGGGACAGCTGCGCGATTCACGACCCCTATCCCTTGATCTACAAAGGCAAAATCTGGCTGTATTACAAAGCCTCGCCGGTGGATAAGTCGCCGGGTAATCTGCGGTTGGCGCAAGGCGTCGCCATCGCTGATGATCCCGCGGGACCCTTCGTCAAGTCAGAGCTGAACCCCGTTACCAACTCGGGGCATGAAACGGCGCTCTGGCCCTACGAGGGCGGGATCGCCGCCTTGCTCATCCAGGATGGGCCGGAGAAAGATACCATCCAGTTCGCTCCCGACGGGTTGAACTTCGTTCCGAAAGCGCATGTGCAGCACTCGCCGCACGCGCCCGGGCCATTCTGCCCCGATGCCTTTGCCGATTCCGGCGATGGCCGCGGCATCACCTGGGGCTTGAGCCACATCCACCCTCAGATGCCAAATACAAACAAGGGCTTATACATTGTGCGATTCGATTGCGCGCTCTCGCGCGATGCCGACCGGCCGGAGTTCAAGCGCAGCAATCTGCATTGGCACGAACCATCCTGGTTCCAACCCGAGCTGCGCTTGCCCGACGACTGGCGCGAGCGCATCCTGGCAGAGCAAGCCGGCCTTGATATGCCGACTGTCGGGGTATAAACGGCGTTCTACTCTAAGCCGCGTCAGGCTCAGCGGCCCATCCAGCCGCCGTCCACGACCAGGATCTCGCCGTTGACGAAGTCTGAGGCCGCCGAGGCCAGGAATACGACGGGCCCCTTGAAGTCGTCGATATTGCCCCAGCGTCCGGCGGGAATCCGCTCCAGTATGGCGCGGTAACGCTCGGGGTCCTTTTGCAGCGCCTCGGTAACGTCGGTGCGGATGTAACCCGGCGCGATGGCGTTGACTTGTACGCCGCGCCCGGCCCACTCGTTGGCCAGCGCCTTGGTCAGCTGGCCGACGCCGCCTTTGCTGGCCGCATAACCTGGCACCGTGATGCCGCCCTGAAATGTCAGTAGCGAGGCGGTGAATATGATCTTGCCGCTGCCGCGCGCCAACATGCCTTTGCCCAGCTCGCGGCTGAGCACAAATTGCGAGCTGAGATTGGTCTCGATGATCCTGTCCCAATAGTCGTCCGGGTGGCGTTCGGCCGGCTCGCGTAAAACCGTACCCGCGTTATTCACCAGAATGTCGATGACGGGGTGGTCGGCACGGACTTGCTCGATGAATCGGTACAAGTCGTCGCGGCGAGAAAAGTCGCAGCGATAACCGCTGAAGGCCCGGCCCAGCGCTTTGATATCGTTCTCGATATCGCTGCCGCTTGCTTCCAGGTTAGCGCTGACCGCGATGATATCGGCGCCGGCCTCCGCCAGCGCATTCGCCATCGCCCGGCCGATGCCGCGCCGCGCGCCTGTCACCAGCGCCGTCTTGCCATCAAGCCGAAAACTATTCAATACGCTCATCTATAACTCCAGCAGGATTTTCATGACTTGCCCGCCTTTTTCCATGTCTTCAAAGCCGGATTTCAGCGCCTGCAACGGGCGAATGTCAGTAATTAACTCGTCCAGCGGCAATACGCCTTGCGCGGCCAAATCAATCGCGGCGCTGAAGTCTTCCGACTCGTAGACGCGTACGCCCTGCAAACGCAGTTCGCGCCAGAAAAAGCGGAAGAGGTCGATTTTGGGCTGCTGCGCGAATATTGCTACGACGACAGCCAGCCCTCGTGTGCGCAGCAATTCGGTCATGATGCTCGCGCCGGACTGCGAGCCCGATACTTCGAAGACGATGTCGGCGCCGGCGCCACCTGTCTCTTCCATTACTAGCTGAATCAAGTCTGTTTCAGTGGGATTGACAGCTGCCAAACCCAATTTTCGCGCCATCTCGACACGGAATGGGTTTATCTCAGATACGACGACCTCAGCTCCGTAGTGCTTCGCCACCAGAGCCACCAGCATGCCGATTGGCCCGCCGCCGAGCACCACTACTTGATCGCCTTCCTTGACTTCCGCCAGGCGAACATCGTGGCAAGCCACCGCCAGCGGCTCAATCAGCGCGCCGTGTTTGAGCGAAAGGCGAGCCGGCATCCGGTGCAAGGTGTAGGCCGGCGCCGTCCAATAACTCTGGAAGGCGCCCGGCGTGTCAATGCCCAGAAAGTCCAGGTTATGGCAGATGTGGCTGTGTCCCGCCGCGCAGGCCGGGCAGGCGCCGCAAGGCGCCAGCGGCATGACAACGACCTTGTCGCCAATTTCATAGTCGGCGACCCCGGCGCCCAGCTTGTGCACGGTGGCGGACATTTCGTGCCCCATGACCAGGGGCATCCGCACACGCGCGTCCATAGCGCCGTGATAAATATGCAAATCGGTCCCGCAGATTCCGCAATGTGAAATCTTCAGCTGGACCTCGCCGCTTCCGGGTTCGACCAATTCGCCAGGGCCGAGGCGAATTGTGCGATTGCCTTCGTAATGGGCTGCTTGCGCCATTCCAGCATTCCTTTGCTCAGACAGTTGGCAGTTGTTGATCAGGGCTGGGAGGCCGCGGCGATCTATTGGATGTTAGCCATCAAGGCTTCCACCGCCGCCGCTCGGTCGCCGGCGCGTATCGCCTCCAGGATTCGCTCATGCTCGCGATAGCTGTCCATAATATCAATCAGGCGATTGTAATGCATCATCATGCGCATGGCTATCGGCTGCCAAAGCGCGAACAAGTCCTTGTCATCGTGGCTCTGTATGATCGCCTGGTGAAAGCGCAAATCGTGTTCCGTCAGCGCGTCAACATCGTTCAGTTCACAAGCCTGCCGGATATCCGCGAGAATCTCTTCCCAAAGCGCGATGTCCGTTTCGGTGATCTTTTCGAAAATGCTCTCCAGCACAAAGCGCTCGATGGCGCGGCGCAACGCCACCACCAGCGGGCGCACTTCAACGCTGGGATTCTGCGCCACGCGGACGCCTTTATTCGGTTCAAGCACGAGCAGACCCTGTTGGGTTAGCTGGCGAAACGCTTCGCGCACCGGCCCGCGACTGACGCCAAAGCGCTCGGACAGATCAATTTCGCGCAAGGGGTCGCCCGGCTTCAGTTTGCTGGAAAGCACATCCTGCCGCAAGCGCGCGGCGATTTGTTCGGGAAGCGTACGATAGATTTCGGAAGCAGGCATCGGCTTGTCTCTGGCTGGTTTGCGTCAACTCGACTCGCAGGGCGCAGTATCAGTTTTTCCGCATGGTAGCATGTCGCTCTCGTAAAATCCTGGTTATTGCTTGTAGGGATCGGCGGCGTCGCGCAGGCCGTCGCCCAGGAAATTGAAGGCCAATACGGTGACGATGACAAACAGGCCCGGAATCAGCAACCAGGGGCTCTGGCTAAGACTGCGGATATTCTGGGCGTCTTGCAGCAGCACGCCCCAACTGACCGCCGGCGGACGGATGCCGATTTCCAGAAAACTCAGCGCGGTCTCGGCCAGAATCATGCCGGGAACCGACAGGCTTAGCACCACGATGAGAAAGCTGGCGAAGGAAGGCAGCAGATGTTTCACGATGATGTCGAAATCGCCCATATTGGAGATGCGCGCCGCCATCACAAAATCGGCCTCGCGCAATTCCAGCAGCTTGCCGCGGACGGCGCGCGCCAGGGTGGTCCAGCCAACCGTCGCCAAGACGATGGTTATCCCGAAGTAGACCTGCGTCGAACTCCACTGGGGCGGCAGGGCGGCCGCCAGCGCAATCCACAGCGGAATATGTGGAATCGATATGATGAACTCGATGATGCGCTGGATGACCAGGTCAACAGTGCCGCCAAAATAGCCGGATACGCCACCAATCAGGCAGCCCAGCCCGAAGCTGATTACCACGCCGAAGACACCAATGGATAAGGAAATCCGAGCCGCGTGCATCGTGCGCGAATACAAGTCGCGGCCCAGGTTATCGGTTCCAAATGGGAAGTAAACCGCCGGTTCATCCACGCCAACCAGGTGGATATTGCTGTCCCAGATTCCCAGCAGTTTATAAGGCTCGCCCTCAACAAAAAATCGTAAATGATACCGCTGCGAGCGGTCTTCGGTGTAATTGCGCTGCAGCGTGTCCATATCCAGTTCTTGCTTGAGATCGTAAATGAAAGGAGTCAGATGGAAGTTGCCGTCTTCGTCCATAAAATACAGGATATGGGGCGGCGCCTTCGCATACTTGACGTGACGCTTGTGGTGGTCGTTTATGGAATAGAACTCGGCGAAAAGCGCAATCGAATACAAGAAAAGAATGATCGCCAGCGAAAACATGGCCAACCGGTGCCGCCGAAACTTGCGCCACATCAATTGCCACTGCGAAGCCAGGAAATAGCTGTCGTCGAACTGAGCCGACTTTGGCTCGCTATTGTCTGGCCTCGCCCTTAGCCGTCGCCACATAGTTCCGTCCGCCTAGTTGGCCGCGCGTTCCATGCGGATGCGCGGATCGACAACGACCAGCAAAATGTCTGATACGGTCGTGCCTATCACGGTAAGTATGGATATGAACATCAGCAAGGTCGCAGTGAGAAATGTGTCCTGTGTGATAAGTCCCCGCAGCAGCATGGGCCCCGCGGTCGGCAAGCCCAATACGATCGCGGTAATCGTTCCACCCGAAACCAGCGAGGGGAAAAGCCAGGCCAGGCTGCTGACGATGGGATTCAGCGCCACGCGCACCGGATACTTGAACAGCAGCCGCACCTCGCCCACGCCCTTGCTGCGCGCCGTGATAACGTATTGTTTGTTGAGTTCATCGAGCAGGGTGCCGCGCAGAACGCGAATCAAGCCGGCTGTCCCGCCGGTTCCAATAACGATTATCGGAATCGGCAAGTGCAACAAGAGATCGCCGACTTTCGCCCAATTCCAGGGCGCGTCGAGGTAATCGGGCGAAAACAGCCCGGTCAGGTTCAAGCCGAACTGTTTGAAACCTACATAAAGCATGATGAGAGCGAGCATGAAATTTGGTATCGCCAAGCCAATGAAGCCGATGATCGAAATCACATAATCGCCAACGGAATACTGATTTGTCGCGGAATAGATGCCGATGGGAATCGCCACCGCATAGGTGAATATCGCGCTGAGAATGGCGATGGCGAAGGTCAGCGCCAGGCGCTCGCCGATGATGTCGCGAACCGGCTGCTGCCATCCGAAGGAGAATCCAAAGTCGCCCTGCAAGACGCTGCCCAGCCATTTGAAATATCGCGCGTACGTGGGCAAGTCCAAGCCATATTGCCGCCGCAGCCGCTCGACGATTTCTTCGCTGACTTGCTCGCCCGTATTCTGCTCAAGCCGCGTGATGTAGGTGGACAGGTAGTCGCCCGGCGGCAGTTCTATCACGATGAAGGTGACAATCGACACCATCCAGATGAGGAAGACCAGATATACCAAGCGCTGCAGGACATAACTCTTCATCGGTCTGCGATTCGATAAGTTGGCCGGGCTGATCTTGCCGCTGCGACTCCAGCGCGGATTGTAGCCGGGTAAGCGAAGATTGTCAACAATGTACACTTGACAATCTCTTGCATTTCTCGCGCGGGCTGGCTATCATCTCGCATGGTGGAAGTCTTTCGCCGCCATTTGCGCGGCAAACCGCAGGTCCTCGTGGAAATCGATTGACTGTTGCCGTTTTGGAAGAGTCTGAACATGGTCGTCAACTGCATTGAATCCCAACATTTTCGCTTGCCGCTCACCCATCCCATGACGGATGCGACTCACGGCGTGCATACCGATTTCGAAGTCGTGATCGTCAGGTTGGAATCGGATTGCGGGCATTGCGGCTACGGCTACACCTATACCGTCGGCAGAGGCGGAGCGTCGATCGCGACGCTGATCCAGCGCGATTTAGGTCCGCTCCTGGTTGGCGCCGATGTCTGGCGCATCGAGCAGGCCTGGGAGCGAATGTGGCGCTGCCTGCACTATGTCGGTCGCGGCGGGTTGGTCTCGTTCGCCATATCCGCCGTTGATATCGCGCTCTGGGATTTGCGCGGCCAGATCGAAGCGGCGCCCTTGTGGAAGCTGCTGGGCGGCCATTCGGGCCGGGCGCGCCCTTATGCCGGCGGCATTGATCTGCAACTGGATCCCGACGAAATGGTCGAGCAGACACGCCGCAACCTGCGGAAAGGTTTCCGCGCCATCAAGATCAAAGTCGGCCGCGACAAACTCTCCGAGGACGTCGAGCGCCTGCGCGCAGTGCGCGACTGCGTCGGACCGGACTTGCCGGTGATGATCGACGCCAACATGCGCTATACGGTGGAGCGGGCGGTTCGGGCCGCGCGCGCCTTTGCGCCCTTCGACGTCTTTTGGTTCGAGGAACCGACGATCCCGGACGACTATGCCGGTTTGGCGCGTATTGCGCGGGAAGGCGGCATACCGGTGGCGGCCGGGGAAAACCTGCGTACGCTTTACGAATTCCGTCATACCATCGAAATAGGGCAGGTAGCCTTTCCCGAGCCCGATGTCTCGAATATCGGCGGCGTCACCAACTGGATGCGCGTCGCCAAGCTGGCTTACGCGCATAATTTGCAGGTCACGACTCATGGCGTCCATGAATTGCACCTTCATTTGCTGGCGGCGATACCTAACGCCTCATATCTCGAAGTACACAGCTTTGGGCTGGAGCGCTTCATAAAGAATCCGCCGCTTCTCAAGGACGGCGTCATGACCGCGACCGATCAGCCGGGCCATGGCGTCTGCTTCGACTGGGAGCGGCTGGCTGAATTCGAAGTCAAGCGGCTTTAGGTCTTTCATTTGGTCTAGATTGTCAACAATGCACAATTTACAATTGACGGAGTTAGTGTTTTGATAGGATAGCGTCCAGCATAGCATTGCCGCCGCGCAAGCGCCTCTAAGCTGGTTCTGGAGCATCGGTGAAAGGAGACTTATTGACTTGAAAACGGAAGTCATTCAATTTGTATCGCTTTCGAATTTTGGGAGGAAGACAACCATGAAGCGAAGCATTCTTAGTCTGATGTTTATCCTGGTTTTGATCCTGTTTTCAGCTACCGGGCTGGCGCAGGAAATGCACGAAGGGGAGCTGGTTTATCCCTTCCAGTATGGGGATCTGGACGCCTACGCTGCGGCCACGGGCAACACCATTGATATGTGGGGCGAAGCGCCGATGCTCGCCGAAAAAGTCGCCGCGGGCGAATTGCCGCCAGTTGAAGAGCGCCTGCCCGCCCAGCCCGTTGTCGTCCAACCCCTGGAACAAGTCGGGGTGTATGGCGGCGAGCTGAAGGGCCCGACCGCGCTGCCCAATTGCTGCGGCTGGGATGTTCTCGAAATGCGCCTGCAGAAGCTGTTGACAATCGATACCGATCTGCGGTCGATAATCCCCAACGTCGCCCAGTCCTACGAGGTTTCGGACGATCAGACCACCTTTACCTTCCACCTGCGCGAAGGTCACAAGTGGTCGGACGGCACGCCCTTCACCACCGAAGACTTCCGCTTCTACTTTGAAGATGTGCTTGGCAACGCGGACTTGACGCCGAACATCGGCGGGCCCTGGGGCCTGGACGGGGAGTTGCCCGCTATCGACATCGTTGACGACACCACCATTACCTTCACCTACCCCGAAGCGCGCCCCGGCTTGATCATTCAGCTCGGCAGTGAAGTTGGCCATCGCGGCTACCGCCCGTCTCACTACTTCCAGCAATATCACCTGGATTACAACGCCGACGCCAACTCGCTGGCTGAAGAGCTGGGATTTGACGACTGGATTCAGATGTTCAACGCCAAGATGAGTCCCTACAACTTCACCTGGAATCTGGGCTCGGAGACCGATCCCTACTCGCCCACGCTGAATACCTTCGTCTTCGTCAGCGAAGATTCCTTCGGCAACAAACTCTACGAGCGCAACGCCTACTTCTTCAAAGTCGATACCGCCGGCAACCAACTGCCCTATACCGATACCTTGCGCCGCATTCTGGTCGAAGACGTACAAGTCCAGGACTTGAAAGGCATCGCCGGCGAATACACCCACTTCGGCTGGGGCACGCTGGCCAGCTATCCCACCTATCGCGAAAACGAAGAAGCCGGCGGCTACCGCACTGCCCTGGCTGAGTACAGCCGCGGCAACGAATACGCGCTTGGCTTCAACTTCACCACCGAGAACATGCCCTTGCGCGAAATCTTCTGGGATGTTCGCTTCCGCCAGGCTATGTCCGTCGCCATCAATCGCGACGAGATCAACGAACTGGTTTACTTCGGTCTGGCCAATCCCTCACAGAATTCGCTGGTCCCGACTTCCGCCTTTTACGAACCGTGGATGACCACCAACTACGCCCAATACGATCCCGGCCTGGCCAACCAGCTGCTGGACGAGATGGGCC